>DATJIU010000219.1:0-13182 GCA_035492855.1 Dongiaceae bacterium
TCGGTATCAATGAGCGGCAGCCCCGCAGCGGGTACCGAGCCGCGCACGTCCACGGTGGGCACGCGCAATTGTTTGATGGCCGCCGCCAGTTCCGGGGTTTCGATGCGGGCGATGACGCCGTCGCCGCGCCAGTGTTTCAACCAGTCCGGCGGGCCGTCAGTCCATTTCCATTCCTCGCTTTGCACGGACCAGGCCCGGTGCTGGCGGACAAATTTGGAGATGCCGAGCAGCAGCGACCGGCCATAGGCGCGGGAAGACTCGATGAGCAAGGCCACCGACCGGGGCCGGGGTCGCGGGCTGAATTGCGGTAATGAATCTGCCATATACCAAGCTGCCCGGCGGCGCAACTGCGGCGGCGGGCCATGTTTTGACGCGGGTTGCAGCGGGAATCGTCAAAAAATTTGAACCCGAACCCCGTTTTTTTGCCGGGCGATGCGTCTGGTGCCCCATCCAGCGGCGGCGCGCCCGGCCGGGTAAATTGGGCTCAGGCTATGGCGGCCACGAGGTCGCTCATCCGGGCTTCCTGGGCGGCGATGGAGCGGACCAGTTGAAACTGGGTGCGGCAGCGGTCGAGGTTCTGGTTCTCCCGGTGGACCTTGAAGTACGTGTCGCCAGCAAGGTAATCCGCCAGGAAACGGATGCCGATTTCGAAGGTGATGAGCTTGCCGGAGAAGGCGAGCCAGCGGCGTTCCTCGCGGGTGAGAAAGGCGCCGGCGGAGGCCAGATAACCCCGCGCGAGCGCCTCAAACAGCGGGAACTGCATGTGCACGCGGCTCAAATCGCGCTCGTCTTCGGCGGTGGGGCTGGTGGCGGTGCGCACCATGTCGCCGAAATCATACACCACGAGCCCGGGCATGACGGTATCCAGGTCAATGACACACAACCCTTCGCCGGTGGTGTCGTCAATCAGCACGTTGTTGAGCTTGGTGTCGTTGTGGGTGATGCGTTCCGGCAGGCCGGCGGCGAGCAACTGGCCGGTGATGTTCCGGTGCGCGAGGGCAAATTCAATTTCCGGCTGTGCTTGCGCCACCCGCCCGGCGGCATCGGCGGCAATGGCCTGCTCCAGCGCGGCAAACCGCTTGGGGGTGTGGTGAAAATCTGGGATGGTGTCGTGCAGCCGGGGCGCGGGGAGGTCGGCGAGGAGTCGTTGGAATTCGCCGAAGGCGCGGGCGGCGGCATACGCCTGGGCCGGGGTTTCCACGGTGTCGTAGCTCCGGGCCTTGGGGATGAAGTGATAGACCCGCCAGTAGTTTCCCGCGGCATCGCAATGGTGGCTGCTGCCATCGCGGGCGGGGACCAGCGCCGGCACGCGCCGCGCGGCATCGGGCTGGGCGGCGGCCTTGCGGCCGAGATGTTCGGTCACGCGCTGCACGTTGCTCATGAGCGCCGCCGGGTTTTTGAAAACGTGATGATTGATGTGCTGCAGAATATACCGGGCCGGGCCGCCATTGTGGGTGAACGTGGCGCAGTAGGTGTTGTTGATATGCCCGCTGCCATGCGGCGTGGCGGTGGCAAAGGTGCCCGGGATTTGAAACTGGGAAACGACGCCGGCGAGGTCCGTAGGGGAATTCATGACCAAATTAATTCGGGAGAAATGCCGCGGGCGGGAAGCCAACGGGCGGGTGTGGCGGAAACTGGGTTCATGGAACTGCCCGGAACAATGCCAGTTCGGAGAGGGCGGGACAAGCCGCACCTTCCGTAATCCGCAGGCGGACCTGGGTGGTGGTGAGCGGTTGGGGGCAGCGGAGCAGCCGGCAGTTGCCGATGCTGGTGGCGGTGGCAAACTCTTTCCAGGCGCCGTCCTGCCATTGGTCGAGGGCCACACCGGCAATGCGCTGGCCGAGCGGCAGGTATTCGCGCAACCGGACCACATCAAACGTCACGGGTTTGGAAAAGATCAGCGTCAGGGTGGCGTTGGTGATGGCATCGTCGGTGGCCCAATAGGTATCGCGCCGGCCGTCGGTGACCTTTTGCGGGGCGAACTGCGGGTCGCCGCCGCGGGTGTTTGAGGCCAGAACCTTCGCCGGCACGGCGAGGTCGCGGGCAAAAGTGGCGGCAATGCGGCGGTGAAATTCGCGCAAGGCCCGCGCATCGGCGTCGGGAATCTGCCCGCGCCGGTCCGGCGGAATGTTCAGCAGAAAGGAAGCCCCACGCCCCACTGAGGCGAAATAGAGGTCCACGAGTTGGTCAGGCGTTTTGACCTTGGCATCCTCTGCCGCGTGGTAGAACCAGCCGGGCCGGATGGAGACATCGCATTCCGCCGGCACCCAGGCGGTGCCGGGGCGGTCGCCGTGGTTGAGGCGGTCCTCGTCGGCCTGGCCGGGGGCGAAGTCGGCGATATTCAGCGTGGCCCAGCAGGTTTCGCCGGCGACGCCGCGCTCATTGCCCACCCAGCGGAGGTCCGGGCCGCCATCGCTGAACATGCAGGCATCCGGCTGCAGCTCCCGCACGATTTGCCAGGTGCCGGGCCAGTCGTAATAGGTTTTGCGGTCAATGGTGCGCTTCTCCCGCGCGCCGCCATAATAGCCGTCGCCGCCGTTCGCGCCGTCGAACCAGACTTCAAAAATGGGACCGTATTGGGTAAGCAGTTCCCGGAGCTGGTTGCGATAGTAAGTGATGTATTCGGGCTGGCCGTAATCCTTGTTGTTGCGGTCCCACGGTGACAGATACACGCCAAACTTGAGCCCCTGCCGGCGGCAGGCGGCGGCCATTTCGGCTACCACGTCGCCGTGGCCGTTGCGCCACGGGCTGTTCTTGACGGAATGCTCCGTATATTTGGAAGGCCAGAGGCAGAAACCGTCGTGGTGTTTGGCGGTGAGAATCAAACCCTTCATGCCGGCTGCGGCCGCAGTGCGGGCAATCTGGTCGGCGTCAAAATCGGTGGGGTTGAACACGCTTTCGCTTTCATCGCCGTTGCCCCATTCGCGGTCGGTGAAGGTGTTCACCGTGAAATGCACGAAGCCGTAAAAATCCAGGTCCTGCCGCTGCAACTGCCGCGCGCTGGGCACGGGACCGTAGGGCCCGGGGGGCGGGGTTGCCGGGAGACGTCCGGCCAGGGTCGCGGTGAGGGCGAGCAGGACAAGGAAGCGGGTTTTCATTGCGATTCCAGTACCAGCACTTCAAAAGGTTTCAAGACAAACGTGTGGGGCGCGGCGGCAGCCAGTTTAAGCGTGGGCGTGTCGCGGTCACTGTGCCATGGGCTGTGCAGCCGCCAGGTTTTTTTGGCGCCGGCGGGTAGTTGCCAGAGTTCCTGCAGGCTGGCGGTGAGCGTGGCGGGTTGGTCATTGGGATTGCGCAACACAAGAATACCCGTGCCGGGTTTCCAGGAAGCCCAGCCGTAGACTTGGTTCTTGGCGGGATCGCCGCCCACCCAGTGGGTGTCCACCAACACGGCAGCATGGGCGCGGGACCACTTGGCCGCCTCGGCAAGATCGTCCCAGTTGCGCTGGTTTAGCAGGCCCGGCGAAATGTACATTTCCTGCAATTGCGTGCCGGTGCCGAAATAGGAATGGACTTCGTCGGCAAAATCCGCGTCGCTGGTGGTGGCCAGGTGCTCGGCGTTGGTGGCGTAGATGATGCCGTGCAGCATGAGCGAATTCAGCGGGTATAACGGCCCGCGCTGGACGACGTGTTCGTAGGTGTCGGCGTCGCGGTAAGTCATCCATTGCTGCCGGTAAGTGCCTTTGCCGAGGAACGAGTGGTCGTAGCCGCCGCGCCAGGTGGAATCCACGTAGAGCAGCCAGAACGGCGACGGCCAGGTGCCGGTGGTTTGGTTGATGTAAATGTCGGGTTTGGCGGCGCGGAGGTCGGCCACCAGGCGCAGCATGGCGTCGCCGTCGCGCGTGAGGCCACTCGCACCGGCCTTGGCGCCGGCGGCCAGGCCGTCGAACTTGAACTGGTTGACGCCGTATTTTTGGACCATTTCCAGGCAGATGTCGTGAAAGCGCTGGTAGTATTTGGGGCCGGCGAGCGAGAAGCCGCTGGAGTTGGTTTCAAAACCGAACTGCTCCGCATACTTCAGCCGGGCGGCCCGGGCGGAGGCGTACCCGCCAAACGGCGAGAGCCACACGCCGATGGCGGTGTGATATTGCGCCGCCGCCTCCTGCAAGGGAGTGAAGCCGTGGGGAAATCCCGAGTGAAATTTCCAGAGCGTCTTCTCGTCGTCCCAGCCGTCATCAAACAGAAACGAACTCAGGGTCACGCCGCGCTTTTCCACCAGTTCGTGGCCGAAGGCGTTGATGGCGGCGACGCTTTCCGCCTCGTTGAACTTGCGGGTGGCCCAGGCGATGTCATACCAGGAATTGTAATGCAGAAAGGGCCGGTAGGGATGGGCGCGTTCGCGTTCCACGTAGGCGAGAAATCCGCGGCGCAACTGGCCCGCCGGCGTGTGGCCCACCACAAAGCTTTGCGTCAGCGTTTCGCCGTCGCGGAGCACGGCGTTGCGTTCAAACGCGCACCGCACCTGCTGCGCGGCATCCACCGTGTTCTCGGCCATGGGATGTTCGTAGCCGAGGAAAAATGTTCCCGCGACCACAGGCGAGCCTTCCACCGTGCCGATGGTTTTGGCGCCGGGAACAATTTGGTCAAACAGCACCACGTCCCGGACCAACACGTCGCCGCCCCGGGCGCGCAACCGGAGTTCCTCCCGCACATAATCCGAACCGCGCCGCAGCAGGACGCGGCACTCGGCCTCGAGATGCCGGTCCGGCGCGGTGAATTTGGCCACGAGCTGCTGCCCGGATTCCTGCCGGGCCGTGGTGGGTGAATCCGGTTCGGCCGGCAACGGCAGAATCTGGGGCGGCCCGGCCAGTTGGAAATCCGAGGCCCGCAGCAGGGTGTCGTCACCCAATTTCAGGGCGAAGCATTCCCCGGCGAGCGGGAAGGTGGCGTGGCTGCGCCGGTCGGTCACCTGAACCGGGGTCAGCTTGCCGGCGGCATACTGGCCGGACCAGGTGATAAATTTGTTTTCCACCCGCAACTCGCCAGCCTGCAGGGCGAGCCCGCCGGCGAAGAAAAGCAGCAGGAAAAGTTTCATGGTAATGCTCCGGGGTTTGTATGTACGGGCGGTAGAATTGCCCATTCGCGGGAGTCCGGCAACCTGTAAGTTTGCGGGAAGCTGATTTTATTCCATATTATCACGTGCCAATTCGGAATCTGGGGGTTGCCTCCGGCCGGACTCCGGCGCAGAATCGAAGTATACCGCACCGGTCCATTTAAACTGCGCAAACCATGAACTGCCGGATATTTTCAATCCTGTCTCTCAGCACCCTGCTGGCCGCAAGCGCCAGTGCGGCGGTGCAGGTGCTCTTTGATTTCACCCAACCTGGCGCGACAAACAATATGGCGGCCCATGATGTCGCGGTGACCTGCCGGCCCGACTCCGGGGGGCTGTGGGTGACCACCCGGCATCATGAGCCCTGGCCGGGCATCACCCTGCCGGCGCCCGGCGGCATCTGGAATTTGGCGCAGGCTTCAGCCGTGGCTGTGGAACTTACCAATGCGGCGGATCGGGAGGTGACGGTATACTGTCGCGTGGACAACGCCGGGGCTGATGGCGTCAAACATTGCCTGACCGAATCGCTCCGGATGTTGCCCGGACACGGCGGCACGTTACGGGTGTTTTTGCGCCGCGATGATGGGGATACGCGTGGTGGGAAATTGTTTGGCATGCGCGGCTATCCCCCCGGCCCAAATCCTTCCGGCGATTTTGATCCGGCCCGCGTCACGCAGTTGATCGTATTTGTGAACCGGCCCACCCGGGATCACACCTTTGCCCTCCGGCAAATCCGGGCGGTGGGCGGGCGGGCGGAAACGGCTGGGCCGATTTTGGATGACGCCCATTTCTTTCCGTTCATTGATTCTTTGGGCCAATACCGGCATCGCGATTGGCCGGGAAAAACGGCGGCGCCGGCAGATCTGGCGACCGCGCGCAAAGCCGAGGCGACGGCGCTGACCAGTCATCCCGGTCTGACAAACTGGGATCAATATGGCGGCGCGCAGAACGGCCCCACACTGGCAGCCACCGGTTTTTTCCGGACGCAAAAGGTCGGAACCAAATGGTGGCTGGTGGATCCCGAAGGGCACCTGTTTTTCTCGCAGGGCATTGATTGCGTGCGCATGCTGGACTACACGCCGGTGGTGGAGCGCACCAACTGGTTCGCCGATTATCCCGGTGTGGCGCCGGAGTTCCGTGAGTTTTGCGACAGTGGTTTTGCCCTGCTGGGACATTATCAGGGGCAAACGGTGGCGGCCTTCAGCTTTGCCGGCGCCAACCTGAAACGCAAATACGGTTCCGACTGGCGGCAGGTCACCGCCACAGTTTTCCAACAGCGCCTCCGCAGTTGGGGTTTCAACACCATCGGCAACTGGTCGGACTTTGACGTGGCGCGACTGCGTCGCACGCCGTACACGGACACCATCGGTGCGGGCGGCGTGGCCATGTTGCAGGGCAGCGAGGGATATTGGGGCAAGTTTCCGGATGTGTTTGCCCCCGGATTTGCCGCCGCCTTGGAACGGGATATGGCAGGCAAAAAGGAGCGCAGCGCGAACGACCCCTGGTGCCTCGGATATTTCTCGGACAACGAAATGTCGTGGGGCGATGACACCTCGCTCGCGCTGGCCACGTTGCGATCTCCCGCCGACCAGCCCGCCAAGCAGGTATTTGTGGCTGACCTGCGCGCGAAGTATGGCGCCATCGCGCGGCTGAACTCGGCGTGGGGCGTTACCAACGTCTCCTGGGAGGCGTTGCTCGCCACCACCAATCCGCCGGATGCCGGCGCGGCGCGGGCTGACCTGACGGCGTTTTACACCAAGACTGCCGAAACCTATTTCCGCACCGTGCGCGACGCCATTCGCACCGTGGCGCCGCATCAATTATACCTGGGCTGCCGCTTTGCGGCGGTGAACGACCTGGCCGCACAGGCGGCGGCAAAATATTGCGACGTGGTCAGCTACAACCTCTACCAGCGCAGCGTGGCGGACTTCCAGTTTCCCGGCGGCGACAAACCGCTGCTCATCGGTGAATTTCATTTTGGCGCGTTGGACCGGGGCTTGTTCCATCCGGGCCTGGTGCCGGTGGCCAACCAGGCGGAGCGCGCCCGGGCCTACCAGGATTATGTGCTCGGCGCGTTGCGACATCCGCAATTTGTGGGGGCGCACTGGTTTCAATGGCAGGATGAACCGGTCACCGGCCGGGTGTACGACGGCGAGAACTACCAGATTGGTTTTGTGGACGTGGCCGACACGCCTTACCCGGAAATGATTGCGGCCAGTCGCGTCGTGGCGGCGGAGCTTTACCGAAGTCTCTCGAAAAAATGAAATCCAGGATTACGCACCGACCCGCAGTTGAATCTGCCAGGTGATGGTGCCGCGGGCGGGCACAGTGCCGCAACCTTCGTGGCCGGCGGCGACGGGGAGGGCATCGGCGGCGGCGTTGGTGGGTTCGAGGGCAAAATGATCGTGGCCATGCCAGCCGCCGCGGGTCAGCCACAGGCCGAGCGTATTATTTTCGGCGGGATTCCAAAGGAACTCCAGGCAGTCGCCGGTGCGGGTGTTGCGAATGCCGGATATTCCCTCCCGCACTGGGCGCGCGAACAGCTTGGCGCATTGGCCCGGCGGCACCGCGGAATCCACCGCATCCAGCCAGGTGGCGCCGTTCAGCAGGGCGCGGGTGGAAGCGGGCAGTTGGAGCTGGTCGCCGGGCTGCAACCACAACAACGGATGCAGTGCCCAGAGAAACCGTTCGGCCTGCGAACCACGATTCGTCAGCCGGTAATCGAGCATCACGGTCCCGTTTTGCAACCGGACGGTCCGCTCGAAATCAAAAGGGGATATGGGCAGAGTCACGCGAGTTTGCACCGCGCCGGCGGCCCAGGCGGCGGCATCCACCTGCCAGGGTTGGTGCCAGACTTCGCCGTGGTCCGGCAGGTCGCGGTTCTGCCAGCGGGCTGGGGCGATGGTGGGCAGGCATTCATCCACGCCGACCAATGGACTTCGGGCAAAGTCATCGCCGGGCCGGTTATTAAATAAATTCAAACCACCTGCGGGATGCCACAGCCACTCCCGTCCCGTCCGCAGATTTTTGAGGGAAATAATCTTCGCCCCCAGTTCCGGCACCACCGTGACTTCGACCTTTCCGTTGTTGAGCGTATAGGCTTTAAAGCCCTGCAGCTCGCGCACGGAAGACGGATTGCCGATAATAGTCATAATGATAACTGACGCTCAGACGGGGTGCCGGGTTTCAAATCAGTCAGGCGGTCATGGTTGGCCCGGAATCAGGTTCAACTCCGCCAATGAAGCGTAGGGCGCCGCGGAATTGAAGCTGCTTTTCGCCACCAGTTTCAGAAACCGTGCCTTGACCGGTTGCATGAATTTTACCGGGTGCCATTCGTCATTTTGCGGGAATGTCCCGGCGGCCACCGGTTCCCCCCACTTCTCCCCGTCGGTGCTGGTGAACACTGCGTAGTCCCGGATCCAGCCGTTCGGGTTGCCATCCTGGCGGGGCAAACAGGTGATGCCGGCGAGCTCCACCGGTTTGGTCAGCTCGACGACGAGTTCATGCGGAAAAGGAGGGGCGGATCCCTCCCAGGGCGTGTGCCACAGGGTGTCCGGATCGCCGTCGATGGCCAGACTGGCGTCGTATTCTTTGGAAGCCTGGCTGTCCGCGTGGATTTTTGTGCCGGGCGCCTGCTGTGGGCCGGCGGATTGCGACTCAAAAAGATGTTCCAACAGGGGGACCTCAAGTTTCGCGCGTGGTTTGAATTTCGCTGAGCCAGCATAGGCGTAAAGGCTGGCCAGCCACTGGCGTTCGGCGGGGTCTTTTGCGGCGTCGGCCAGATTCAAACCGCAAACCAGCAGCTGTCCACCGCCCACCCGCCCTTCAAAGACGACCCCCAGCTTGTGGTTACGGGCAAAGTTGTCAACCACCTGCACCAACGGTCGATAATCCGCCGGCAGGTCATCCAGCACAAACACCCGGGAACGCTGCATGAGATTATACCATTGCCAGTCGGTGTTCATCCCGGTGGGGAACTGGGCAAAGAGCGGGTTCTTGGGATCGCAGAGAATTCCCATGGTATTCGGCTTCTGGCTCGGAAACCAGACCGGGCTCCAGAACACGGGCAGAAAGCTTCCCCGGAGCGATTGTTTGAAATTGCCTGTCTGCGGGAAGAAAATGACTTTTTTCCCGGCAGCCAAAGCTGCCTTGGTGGCTTCCCATTGGTTGCAAACCGTCACGGCCGCCGGGGGCTGGGGCGAGACATTGGCGGGATAAATCCAGATGTCCCAGTCATTGGCAAACCCGGTGCCCGGCACTGAAACGGTCACAGTGAATTTGCCTGGAGCGCGGGCAACGTTGAGCGGCACTTTGATTTCGCCGAGCTCGGTCAGCTTGCCCGTTGGCACCGTCAGGGACGGCAGTTTTCCCGCCGCCACGGTGTTTCCGTGCTCGTCTTTGATGGACCAGGCCGGCTGGACATGCGACAGGTCGGCGGCGCCGTAGTGCGCGATTTCCGCCGTCGCTTGAAAGATTTCGCCGTTCGTGTAGGTACGCTTCGCCATCCGCAAAAGCGGCACGGTTGGCGCGCAGAACCGACGAAATTGCTCCGGGGTGATAAAGCCTTTTGAATCCCAAAACGCATCGAGCGGTCCGATCAGTGCCGTGCCCTGCGTCGGATAATCATGCAGGTCCAGCAGCGAAAAGCCGCCGTAACCGGGCGTGCGCAGCAGCACTTCAATTTCCTCTTTGTACAGTAGCGTGGCAAACCGGCCGCTGGCTTGGACAAAATCCGCTTCCTGACCCAGCAGGTGTTTTTTCTCCATGTCGTCCCGGATCAATTCGAAGTTTTTCAACGCCATCACGCCGTTCCATTTCTTGATTTCCCGGAAGTCCGGCCAGTACATCCACTGGCCGATTTCATGGCCGACAATGGGCCGCGGGCTTTGGGCGCCAGTCGCCCGCAGATCGCCGTCGGTGCCGGGACCGCGGACCCCGCGACCGTCCGGAGTTTCCGTCCACTGGCGGTTTGCGGTGGTCTGCCCGGCGGACGGTGACGCATAAAGGTGGCGCGGGTCGCGGTGAATCAGCAGGTCCACCCAATGCGTGAGCAGAGCGTCGGTGCCGCCGTATTCATTGCCGAGGGTCATCAGGCAGAACGACGGATGATTGCCGTAGGTATCTACGATGCGCTGGAACTCGGCTTCGATAAATGCGTCGCGGGCCGGATCATCACCGGCAGGCACGTTGGCCTGCGGACCTTCCACCTGGATCAGGATGCCTTCCTCGTCCGCTACCGCAAACGCCGCCTCCGGAGGACACCAGGAGTGAAAGCGAATGAAGTTCAGGCCGTAAGACTTTTCGATTCGGAAAATCCGGCGCCAAGACTCTTGGTCCGTCGGGGGATAACCGGTCAGCGGCCACACGGAACATTCCAACGTGCCGCGCAGAAAGATGGGCCGCCCGTTCAGGGTGAACTGGGTGCCTTGCTCCGCCAAATCCCGCATGCCAAAGCGAACCGTGCGGGTATCGGCGCCGAGTTGCACCGTTACCAGGGTTAAGTTCGGTGCAAATTCGTCCCACAACTTCGCGCCCGGCAGGTCCACCGTCACTTGCGCCTGCCCCCCGGTTTCATTCCACGAAACGGCAGTGTTATGGCCGTTGACGACCAGTTGGCCCTGCCCCGGCTGACCGGTGGCGTTGCCGATGCTCACCGCCAGGCGTGCCTGCATTTTCGCTACGTCCGGAACCACCTGGACGCTGTCAATCCACACCGGTGGCGTGGCGGTCAGCTCAATGCGGCCGACGATGCCGTTCATGTTGCCCCAAGTACCGCCGAACAGTGCCGATACAAATGGACCGAGATCCAGCTTCACCGTGTTGTCCACACAAAGGGTCAGCCGGTGCCGGCCCGGGGTAACGCCCGGGCCGAAATCAAAAACGTGCGGCGCGATCAAGCTGTCCTGGGTTCCAATGAGCCGGTCATCCAGCCAAACCGTCGTCACCCAGCGGCAACGTTCCAGAAACAAGGTTACCCGTTTGCCCTGCCACCCGGCGGGAATCTCAATGTCACGCTGGTACCACGCCGGTCCGGCGTAGTCATACCGCCGCCATGGCCCGGCGAGCGTCGGCGCATTCGTGTTCTGCGGCCCCAGCCCCGCGTCATCCATGGTGCCAGGCAGATGGATGCGGCCGGGCAAATCATATTTAAACGCCATTGCGTTGGTGCCGGCGACTTCAAACCGCCACTTGCCCGCCAGGGATATGGTTTCTCCCGCCTGCATGGTTACGGTGGCAGACCAGGTCAAGACTCCGGCAAGCAGGAGCTTTTGCATCAATTGCTTCATGTTGATTAGGGGGTTCTTAGCTGATGGGATAAATCATTTGCGGCGGCGTGGTTGGGATCTCGCGCCAGCACTTTCGCAAGCAGCTTGCGGGCTGCCGATTTCCGGCCCAGACCCAACTGCGCCTGTGCTTCCAAGAACAGCGCCGTGGTCTCCTGCCGGAATAGCAGGTCATCTTCAAATAGCAACATGGTGGGCAGCGAGGTGGCGAAATAATCAACCTTGGCCGGGGTTCGCCGCAGTTGGCGCGCAAAGGCCAGCAGCTCGCGGAACAGCCGGGCCGCTTTTTGTTTTTGGCCAAGTTTTTGCCAGGCCAGCGCGGAATAATACGTCATTTCGCTGAAAGCGCGGACGCTCATTTCCTGAAAATCGCCCTTGAAGGTGGCCGCTGTGTGCCAGTATTTGCGTGCGGCGGACGCTTCCTGTAATGCCGCCACCGCGCAACCCAGCCAGTAATGAATGTCGCTCCGGTTGGCGAGTAGGTGGTTGGCTTCGCTCAGATTCCGGGGCGCAGTCAGGGCGTGTTCGAAGTGCTCACGCGCTTTGGTAAAATTTTTGGCGACCAGTGCCGCGCGACCCAAAGCGAGTTGGGCGCGGACCTGCTGGCCCAGCGCGCCGCCTTCGCCGCCTTCCCACGGCTGGAACTGCCGGCCCGCCAGCAGCGCCGCCGCCGCGGCATGCCGGCCGGTCTGGTTGTACAGTGCGGCCAGTTCCACGCTCAAGTCGTCGCGCTGCTGGACGAGGTCCCGCCGCCGCGTCAGTTCGCGCAGCCGGCGCGCGGGTTTTTCGCCGAGCCGTTTCCATAACTGGTCGCGTTCGTAGAGCAATCGCGCATCCTGCGGATTGGTCCGGAAGGCCCGGTCATAAGCCGCGCGGCCTTTCGCCGGCTGGTGGCGGATGTTGAAATACCCGATGCCCAGGTTGCGCCAGACGATGGAAAACCTGGAGTCAAGTTTCGCGCTGCGTTCCCACAGGGCAATGGCTTCCTCATGGCGACGGCGATCATAGAATAAATTTCCCAGGTAATACGGTGCGCGCGAGTCTTTGGGATTAGCCCGCATAGCCAATTCGAGAATGGCAATTTCCTCCAGCCGCGCGGGAAAGCAGTAGTCCGGGGGCAAAGCGGCGGCCCGCTGGAAATGTTTCAACGCCGCGCGGGTATTGCCGCGTTTTTGTTCCAGCCAGCCCAGGGTGTACTCCACCAAAGGCCGCGTGCCCCAGCTTTGATCTGGCAAACTTTGCGGATGTGGTAATGGTGTCGTGGTATGAGCGAGCAATTCAATGGCCTCGGTATAAAAGCCAGCCCGGGCGTAATCATGGGCCAGGTCGAGCGCGGTTTGGGCGTCGCATGCAAGCCGTTCGCCATTCAAATGTCGCGCCCACCAGTCCAGCGGATCCAGCGCCAGCGTTTCACGCAAGCATTGGGTGGCTTGGATGGAGGTTGAGCCGGATTGGGTTTCGGCCAGCTGGCGCAACACCAGCGCTTTCAGGTTGCGGGCGCGCAAGTTGTCAGTGTCAAAGCGCAGGGAGCGATTCAGGTGCTCCAGCGCTGTGGCCCAGTCCTGGCGCTGGCAGTCCAGTTCCGCCAGCGCGTGATAGCTCGTGGCCGCCCAAGCCTGATTCCAGGTGGCCTTGTAAAATGCCGCATAAGCTTCGGCCAAAAATTTTGCCGCGGCGCTCGGATTCGGCACGGGGAGCGCGTCGGCCTGATAACGCAGGCAGAGGCCGAGGTGGTAGAGCGCCTCGCCGTCGTAGGGATTGCCGTTTCGCCGCGTGAGCCGTTCGATGGCCCGGCGGAACAGCTTTTCCGCCGCGGCAAACTCGCCGCGCTTGAGATGCCACAAA
>DATJIU010000220.1:0-50857 GCA_035492855.1 Dongiaceae bacterium
CGCCAGCAACGCGCCCGCTGCCGTCAGTACCATTGTGGTTGGTTCGGGCACGGCCACGGTGAGCGCGGCGTTGTCGAACCACGCCGAGCCGCCGCCGAAGCCGGCGAACTCCACCTTGGCCTGCGTGGTGCCCGCCGGGGCCACGGCGTTCAGGGTCCAGTTCTGGTACGCCACGCCGGTGTCATATTTGTCGCCGTTCCCGCCGTTCAGGCTGTTGTGCAGGCTGTCGGTGGTGGTGAGGACCGTTTCCGCGAGCTGGCCATTGCCGGAGTCCAGAAAGAACAGCCGGATTTCCGCGGAAGGCAGCCACCAGTTCTGGGCGCCGGCATCCACGCTCAACGAATAATCCGTGCCCGCGGTGGCGGGCACCACCTGGAATACCCCGCCGCCGCTGGAGGTATCCGTGGCGCCGATGGTCATCTGGTAACTGCCGTCGTAGTTGCCCGCCACGCCGCCGGCCGGGGTGATAATTTCATGGTTGGAATAGCCCGCGCCATAACTCCACGTGGACCAACTGTCCGGCGTGGCGGTGGAATTGGGGGCGTTGAAACTGCCGTTCGCCAGCAGGTTTTGCGCGTGGGCGGCGGAAAGGCCGAGCGCGGCGACGGGCAGCAGGACGAGGATGCGTTTCATAGTTGGGTTGGGAATTCTGGAATGGGTACGTTTCAGGTGGTTGGTTGGGTCATTGGATGGCTGGCAGTCTAGCGGTTGCCCGGCGGTGCAACATCCCTCTTTCGAGGGATGTTCCCGCGCGCCGGGCATGATAGATTTCAACCCTGCCACGTCCGCGCCTTCGGGAGGGACGGGTCCGTTTGTCATCAAATGACGCGCGGGAGCAGTACCACCGGGTCGCAGGCACGCTTCGGGGGAAATCGCCTCGGTTGCTTAATTCAGTGCCATCCTGTAAAAATGCCGTCATTGCACCAGTGTAACCTTCCAACCTCCCGAGCGGGGGCGCTTGTGCCACGGTCCGGGCGCGGACCGTTCTCCTGCCCATTGTCCCGGATGCTCGGGTTGTTGTTCCTGTGCTTGGGATTGGCCCATTCGCTCCCGGCCGACCCCGGACCGTTCCTGAAAACCAGCGGCATCTACGTGCGCAACGCTTCCGGCGCGGGCGACATCGTTCCCTTGCGCGGTGTGAATCTGGGGAGCTGGCTTCTGATGGAGGGCTGGATGTGCCCCATGGATTCCTCCAGCCTGCCGGACCAGCACGCCGTGGTGCAAACCTTGAACAACCGCTTCGGCGTGCTGACGCAGGAAAGCCTGCTCAAGACCTACCAGGAAACCTGGCTCACCACCAACGACCTCGACCGCATCCAGGCGCTGGGGCTGAATTGCGTGCGCCTGCCGTTTTGGTGGGGCAACGTGCAGCGGGCCGATGGCTCCTGGCGCACGGATGCCTTCGAGAAAATGGACTGGCTCGTCACCAACGCCTGGCAGCGCGGCCTCTATACCATCATTGATTTCCACGGCCTGCCCGGCGGCCAGAGCGCTTCCGATTCCACCGCCCAGGCCGGACTGAACGCCTACTGGACGAATGCCACCTACAAATACGAGACCTCGCTCATCTGGTCCAATGTGGCCGCGCATTTCCAGGGCAATCCCGCTGTGGCCGCGTACGACCTCATCAATGAACCCTTCGGCGCGCCCGACCAGGCCGCCCTGTGGACCGCTTACAACAACTTGTACCAGACCGTTCGCGCGGTCGATCCGGACCACATCATCATCGTGGAAGGCACGTGGAGCGGCAGCGGGCTGAACTGGGAGTGGAACGTCCTGCCGGCGCCCACGCATTACGGTTGGACGAACATCATCTATTCCATGCACGCCTATGCGGGCGATACCAGCGCCAGCGGCGAGCAGGCCGAGACCGACAAGCAGGTGGCCGACTACCAAAATCACCTTTCCTGGAACGTCCCGGCCTTCATCGGGGAATTCAACAACCACGGCACCGCCGCGGCGTGGCAATACGCCATTCCCTTGTACAACCAGAACCATATCGGCTGGGCCAATTGGGCCTACAAGGCCACGGCCGGCGGCGTGGGCAATGCCTGGGGTATCTATGACCCCACCGGCACCTGGCCGCCCGTGCCCAACATTCAGACCGATGCCGCCACCACCATTTCCAACAAGTGGGCGCGCTGGAGCACTGCCGGCGCCTTTGGCCTCACCACCTTTTTGCAACAGGCGCTCGGCGCGCCCCGCGCCGTGCCCGAGGCCTACACCAACAACGGCGCCATGAACGTCAGCGCCAACGCGGGTGTGCTCGCCAACGACACCGACATCAACCTGGGCCAGCCGGGCATCGCGCTCGCCGCTGTGCTCGTGGCGGGCCCGGCGAACGGCCAACTGGCGCTGGCCACCAATGGCGGTTTCACCTACACGCCCAATCCCGGTTTCAACGGCACCGACACATTTCGCTATCGGGTGTTTGATGGCTACCAGGATTCCGCCAACGTCGCCACCGTGTCGCTGGTGGTGGTCTCCAACACCACCGCCGGTCCGGTCGCGCAATTGCGCTGGACCACGCAACCCGGCGCGGCGACCAATGGCCTTCCCTTCGGCCAGCCACCCGTGTTGCAAACCGCCGATGCCACCGGTACGCCGTCCACTTACGGCCTGCCGGGTTCCTTGGTGGTCACCGTGGCGCTCGCCGCCGGAGCAGGGGAGTTGACCGGCACGACCAATGTGGATCTCGGGACGGCGGCAGGAAACGGCACCGCCACGCTGGCCGACCTGCAAATAGATACGGCGGGCCCAGGTTATCAGTTGAGTGCCACCGCGCCGCCGCCGGCGCCGGTCAGTTTGCTCAGCAACGGCAATTTCAATGCGCCCGCCAGCACCGCGGCACCCACGGGCTGGACGGAGTGGAGCTATGGCGCGGGTTATGCCAATCATGAACTCATCACCCCCGCCACCGCCGTGCGCGGCAATTACGACGGCAGTTACCAGATGACCGCCGGCGCCACCGACACCACCAGCGGCGGCGGCGTCTATCAAATCGTCCCGGCGCATGCGGGCTGGCAGTACCATCTCGCGGTGGACAGCGGCGTGCAAAACTGGTGGTGGCCGGCGGGGGAAATGCGGCTCTTTTTTTTTGATTCCAACTCCGCCGGTCTCGCCACCAACATCCAGAGCGTGACCGGCGGCATTTCCGGCTATGACATCGGCAAGCCCTGTCAGCCGTATGCCCTGGACGCCACGGCACCCGCCGGCACCACGCAGGCCAAGGTGGAGTTTGCCGGGTTCGGCGGCGGCTCGGTGTGGTTCGACAACGCGGTGCTGACCGAAACCGCCAATCAACCGGCCTTGGCGCCCGCCACCACCGAAACATTCGCCGTGTACGCCAACTTGCTCGGGAATCCCACCAATGTGGTGGCCGGCATTACGGCGCTGGGCGCGGGCGTTTTTGCCCTGCATTTCCGGGGCAGCACCGGCGGGGCGTATTATGTGCAGTTCGCTCCCAGCCTCGCACCACCCATCAACTGGCAGCCGCTGGCTGGCAGCACCAACACCGTGACCAATGCCGATGGCAGTTGGTTCTGCACCATTACCAATGCCGGGCCGCAGGCCTTTTATCGCGCCGTCGCCCTTGGACCGTAAATCCGTCGGACCCATCGCCGCTTTTATATCTCCATGACAACTCATCGCTGTAATCTGCTTATGAACCGTCCTGCCACTTCCGTCGCGCTGCTCGGGCTGCTGCTTGCCGTTGCTCCGGCCACGCTGAAAGCGGTGGATGATCCCGGCCCCATTTCCGCCAGCGTATATCTGACGGCCAAGGACACCGGCCAGCGGCTGGCACGGACGGAAGACCTGCAATTCGCCCCGATGCCGCAGCCCACCGAGAAGGAGCCGTGCGTTTTCGTGGATGCCACCAAAACGTTCCAGACCGTGCTGGGCATTGGCGGCGCCTTCACCGATGCCGCCGCCGAAACCTACGCCAAGCTGCCGCCGGCGGAGCAGCAGGAGCTGTTGCGCGCGTACTTTGACCCGGTGCAGGGCATCGGGTATTCGCTTGGGCGCACACACATCAACAGTTGCGATTTCTCCAGCGACACCTACACCTACGTGACCAACGGCGACCGCACGCTGGCGAGCTTCGACGTGGCGCACGACCGCAAATATCGCATCCCCTTTATCAAGGCGGCGCTGGCCGTGGCCGGGCCGGACTTCACCCTGTTCGCCAGCCCGTGGAGTCCGCCCGCGTGGATGAAGAGCAATCACGACATGCTGCATGGCGGCACGCTCCTGCCGGAGTACTACGATGCCTGGGCGGAGTATTACGCCAAGTTCATCCAGGCCTATCAGCAGGAAGGCATTCCCATCTGGGGCCTGACCGTGCAGAACGAGCCCATGGCCATCCAGACGTGGGAATCCTGCGTGTACACCGCCGCGCAGGAGCGGGACTTTGTCCGCGACCATCTCGGGCCCACGCTGGCCCGCGCCGGGTTGGCGGACAAAAAAATCCTCATTTGGGACCACAATCGCGGCATGATGTACCAGCGTACCGAGGACGTGATGCGCGATCCCGCCGCGGCGAAATACGTGTGGGGCGTGGCCTTTCACTGGTACGCGGGCGACAACTTCGAGAACGTCCAGCGCGTGCGCGAGGCGTATCCCAACCTCAACGTGCTGCTCACCGAGGCCTGTGTCTATCCGTTTAACTTCGCCAAGATCGGCGAGTGGCACTGGGGCGAAACCTACGGCAAATCCATGATCCACGACTTCAACAACGGCGCCGTGGGCTGGACCGACTGGAACGTGCTGCTGGATGAAACCGGCGGACCGAATCACGTGAAGAATTTCTGCTTTGCGCCCGTCATTGGCGATACGCGCGACGGCAGCCTGCATTATCTGAATGCCTATTATTACATCGGGCATTTTTCCAAGTTCATCCGCCCCGGCGCGAAACGGGTCAGCAGTTCCTCCACGTTGGACGAACTCCAGACCACGGCCTTCCTCAATCCGGATGGCCGGCTCGCCGTGGTGGTGCTGAATCTGACCGGCACCAACCAGCCGTTCTTCCTGTGGCAGGCCGGCCAGGGCGCCAAGACCACCAGCCCCGCGCATTCCATCATGACGTTGCTGGTTTCCAAGCCGTAAGCCGGGCTGGCGGGGTGGAACTGATCCCACGCCGGCACCCCCCAACGAAGCCAAACGAACCCAAATGGATTTGCTGTCTGCCTTGCGCCTCAAATTATTATGGTTAAGTATTTTGCGATTTTGAATGCGGTGAAATAATTTGGGTTCGTTTGGTAATTTCATTTTTTACGCGGGGCCGGAGAATTCCACGCTCAGCGGCGGCGGCACGACTTCGCCCTGCCGCCGGAGTTGCAGCCGTTCCAGTTGGTTCAGGGCCCGGTGCAACTGGCGTTCCAGTGCGGTTTCGTACCGCAGGATTTTATCCACCACCGCGGGCGCCGGCAAAACGGCCGCCGCCTGCCGGGCGATTTCCTCCTTGGTTTCCCGCGCACGGCAGCGGGCTTCGCTTTGATCATATTCGGCGAATTTCCGGTCCAGCAAGGCCAGCAAGGCCGGGGTGCGGGCTTCGGGCGCGGCAGCGGCACTGTTCTCCCATTTTTTATCGAGTTCCCGGGTGAGGGAGTTGGGGTGGCTTCCGAAATGGCGCAGCAGGTCCTGCCGGATTTCGGCGGTGTATTCGCCTTGCGCGGCCACCTTGTGGCGCGTCTCCAGCACGCAGTGTTGCAGGAACACGCTGCCCATGGTGGAGTTTTGCATGTTCAGGATGGGATCGCCCGTGGCATACCACTGCATGTATTGCTGGATGGGGGGCAGGCCCTGTTGCCGCTGCCACCAGCCCGCGTCCACATTCAGCGCAATTTCGCCCGCCTCGGCAATATGGCCGCGGCGCAGGCGCCAGGCGAGGATGACGATGCGGTCCACCAGCAAGGATTCCACCGGACCGACCGGCGCCAGGTGGCGGTAATAAGCTTCGCTCAGGCTCCGGAATTCGCGGCCGGATTCCCGGAGCTTGTGGCCGCGCACCAGCACCTGCCGCGCGAGCCGGCCATGTTTGACGGCGTTCTGACAGGAAATGGCCTTCCCGACCGGGGTGCGGGGGCCGGTGGATTTGCGGGCATTGGCGCGGTTGGCGGCGATTTGTTCAGGGGTGGGAGGATTCATATTTTGGGGAGGTGCAAACGAGGTTTATGGATACGACGGGACCGCCCCGGCCGCGCGGTCTTCACGCGAAGACCGGCGGGCCGGGCGCCCGAATGAACTGGAACTTTTCCGTTCACCGCCGGCCATTATGACATGGCTGCGGAAACCCTGTGGTTTAACCATTAACCCAATTTTTTGAGGCAAAAAATCGGGGTAAAGAAAGTTTCAACCAACTCCGGGACAGCGGGTTGCAAATTTGAGAAATTCAAAAAACGCAAAATCATTGTTAAAACAAAATGCAGGGCAGCGCCGAAAATTAGCCCGAAAACCGAGGGGGAGAAGTATTCACGGATTAGCCCAAGATGATGCCAGGTTGACGAAAATCATGGCGGGAATTGTGGTGTCCTGGACTGCGGCAGGAACTGCAGCACCGTCTTCAGTCGCGGAGCGACGCCAGAAAGTAGCCCACGGCGTTTAGCCGTGGGTAGGGGCAATCATAACCCCAAGCCTCGGAGAGGCGACACAACTTGAAATAAATAGTTTGCGGGAAGGGTCGCACCTCCGGCGCTTCAGTCAGGGCGTCGCGGCGCTCCGCCCTCCGAAGTATGCGGGCGGAGACGCGGTCTTCAACCGGTAGAAGCGAGTACCCGGGCCCACGGGTAACTGCACTTGCTGTTGCAGCCGGGGCAGGTTGAGTACGGGCGGATTGCTCACATCGGTCCAGGAAATCAGATCCGAGCTTTCCTGCACGCCCAGGTCGGCGGTGGGGATGGTCCAGGAAAGTTGAACCTGATTGTCCGTTTGGGTCAGGTTCAGCGCGGGCTGAGGTGAGGCTTCGCCCACCCATAATTTGGCGCCAGTTAAAGGTCTGTTGGTGCCGACTGCGAAATCGCCGGCGGCAATCAAGCGGCTGCCGTCGGCGGAGCAGGTCATGGCGGACCAGTGTTGCATCGGGACATTATTGGACGTCCAAGTCGCGCCGGAATCAGTGGAGGTATAAAGGGGATAATTTCCGATAGAAAGCCCTGGGTCGGGATAATAAACTTTCGTCGCCGGTCCTGCCGCGGCCACTAGCTTGGTGCCGTCTGCGGAAACTGCAATGCAGTTACAGTTGGTGGGCTGGGAGCCGAGCGGTTTCCAAGTCACGCCCAGGTTGGTGGAGGTCAAGATGGTGGTGTGGTTCAAAACAAACCATTTAGTGCCATCGGCTGATCCTGCAAGCGAAGAGGCCGACCTCAGGGTATTGGTGGTGGTCACCCAAGTCGTGCCGGAATTGGTGGAAACCATCACATCTACAAATCTCATGCTCATGATAGTTGTGCCGTCGGCGGACATGGCCACGGCATAGGCGGTGTTAAGTGGAAAATTAGTGCCGTAGAGCGTCCAAGCATCTCCCCCATTGGTGGAAATATATGTTCCTCCATGTAGTCCGCTCCCGGCTACGGCCAGGACTGTGCCATCGGCTGAAGAGGCAATGGAATTGAAAGGTCCGCCGCCAACCAAATTGGTATTCCAAGTTTGCCCCGAATCTCGGGAAATATAAAGCCGGGTATTGGATCCGGCGATGACCGTTCCGGTACCCGCGATAAGCTGATGGCCGTCCGCCGAGGCTGCAATGGCAGACCAGCCTTCATTGGGGGCGCTGGTTTGGGTCCAAGACGCACCTGAATTGGTGGAAACCCAAATGCCGCCGTTATCTTTATAAAAAATGCCCCCGTTGGTGGAGTAAGTACTGGTTCGGGAATAGGCTGCGGCCAATATTTTGCCATCCGCGGAAGCGGCCACGGCCTGCCAGGGCAGATTGGTCATCCCAGGATCCACCCAGGTTTGGGCGGTGGCCTGATGCCAGGGCGCGAAGCCGAGTAGCGCCAGCAGGCAGGGCAGCCCATACCGGGAGAGATACGACAACGCTTTCATAGAATGAGCGCAGCTTTGAGCGGCAGTGGAGTTTGGATTGCGCCACGCTCCGGGGCGGCCCCCGGGGCAATGGTCACTCGGTGATTAATTAAACTACTAGCACCAAGCCCTTGAAATGCAAGGGTTATCTCCAAGCATGGGACACTACCAGGCAAACTCGACCCGGAGGGCTCAAGTTCCGGGCGAAAATGCCGATAATTGCGCCGGGGTGGGGTACCGCAGGCCGGACCGCGCCCAGAACCACATGAGCGCCATCAGCAGTCTTTCGAGTTCCAGCAGCGTTAATTACGCCGTGCAACTCGCGCAAACCTCCGCCTTGCAGCGGAGTTTGTACAATCTCGGCGCCGCAGTGCAGCGGGGGGATTTGTCCTCCGCTGGTTCCATTCTCACCGCGTTCATCCGGGCCAATCCCCAGTATGCCACCGGCAACAGCGACAGCTCCGGTACGACCACCGATCCCATCAACCAGGATTTCCAGACGCTGGCCGATGCCATTTCCAACCAGCAGCCGGACGCCGCCCAAAACGCCTGGAGCCAGATTCAGAAAGACCTGTCGGCCGATGGCGTGCCTGCGCTGACCAGCAGCAGCGCCGCCACCGCCAAACTGCTGGCAGAAAACAACGCCTCCCTTTCGCAGAAAATCGTCAGCGACGCCTTCGGCACAAGTGCGGGCACGGGAATATCCGTGACCTCGTTGCTGGGCGGCGGCGCGTCCGGCGGCAGTGCTGCCGGACTGAGCAGCTCGCTCCTCAGCAACTGGCTCACCTACGAAGCCGGCGGCATGAGCTCTCCGATCCTCACCGCCACCAGCTCCGGCAGCGTTTTGAATACCACCGCGTGAGGCGGGCGACGTTTGCGCTGACTGAATATTTCCACCCGTCAGCCTCCAAGTTGGATGTGCTGATTTGCGCCTTCAATTATGGTTGAATCTCGCTGCCTCCGCGTTAGCTTGGGCAACCATGAAGCGGAGCTTGATTTGGATGGGCCTGACATTGCTCTGCGCTGCCCTGGGCTGGCTGACCTGGCAGCATGCTCATGCCGAACCTTCCTACCAGGGCCGGTCCTTGAGCGCCTGGCTGGCTGAATATCCCAGTGCTGGTTGGGAGGGTGGCATTCCGCCAGCGGATGACATCCCCCGCATGTTCATAATTCCGCACGAAATCATAGACGAGGCCATTCGGCAAATGGGCACGAATGCCGTGCCGTTCCTGCTGGATGAGATTGATGCCAAGGAACCACTATGGCGAAGCACATTCCGATATTTGAGGTGGCGTTTCAATATAAAAGGATCAGTACTGCAAGGCTTGTACAGGATGGATCGCACGCAAAATGCGATATTGGCCTTCCACGCGCTGCGACCCCGTGCTCAGGAAGTGGTGCCCTTGCTGCTTCAAATGTACGAGCATCCTGGCGGCACTGCGGCAACTGCCACCCTAAACCGGCGGCTTCATATTTTGATCGCATTTAGATGTATGGGCCGCGTGGGTCGGGAAGTGGTGCCATTACTGTTGCGGGAAGCGAATAGCACAAACAACATTATCCGTCGGCAAAGCTATTCGGTCATGAGCGACTGCGATTCGCAGCCGGACATAATTGTGCCGGCGTTAATCCGGGGTTTGCGAGATCCGGATATTCAAGTCCGCCAATGTGCTATCACCGGCCTTGGAGGATTTGGCCAAGATGCGAAGGCCGCCATTCCAGAACTGGAAGCCATACTCGCCGAAGCAACCCAACAGGTTGAGGCCAAAGGTTCGGAGGATACCCGCATGCTCCAAGCCTGCGCCGCCGATGCGCTGCGAGAAATCAAGGCGGTGGATGTGGCGGGGTGGGACGATTAAGATTACGAGTATGATTAAGATGATGAACCCGGAGAGCAGCAGACGCAAGAAGTCGCGAAAGCCGGTATCGAGGACGAGCAGGAGGACGAGGACGAATCCACATTCTATATTCCGCACTCCGCACTCCGAATTCCGCAATCGTTACACTCCCCGTCCGCTGGCGCCGACCAATTGGCAGAAGGCGTCCATCTTGGCGCGGATGGCCGGGCTGGCGGACATTTGCCGGATGCTCAGTTCCAGCCGGTGCGACCAGTTGGCGGTGGAGACGGACCCGGGCGTGTTGAAGCGTTCGGTCCAGCCCAGCACGTCGGTGAGCTGGAACACGGCGAGCCAGGAATTGGAATTCAGCACGGCGCGCAAAAAACCTTCGTGGACCCGGCCGCCAAATTCGCGCGGCGGGGTCTCGCCGGTCAGCCCGGCAAAATCCATGATGGCGCGCAGTTCGCGCTGGCTGGCTTCCACGTTGCGGCCGGCATCAATGTTGGCCCAACACTCGGCCCACAACGCGGCCAGCGGCGGATGATCGTGCGTGGCGGGCTGCGCCAGCGAGAGCCGGGGATATTGCTTGGGATCGGCATAACCGCCGGCGCCGTCGCGGAAGAGCATGGGGATGCGGAAGCCGGGGATGCCGAGTTTCAGGAGTGTGGGCGGCACGTACTCGGGCACGCAGCCGAGGTCTTCGGCCACCACGACGGTATCGCCGGAACTTTCGAGCACGACGCGCAAAAATTCCTCGCCCTGTGCCTGATTAACGGCGCGATGCGCTTCGGTGTCGTCGGCGTGGGGCTTGAACTGCGGCAGCCGGCCGCCGGTTTTGGCGGCGGCTTCGGCTTCGCTCAATGGCAGAAATTCGGCATTGCGGTCGGGCGTCCACGGGAACGAATAAATGCGGAAAAAGCCGAGCACATGGTCAATGCGGTAGAGGTGAAAAATTTTGCCGAGGTTGGCCACACGTTCCCGCCACCACGCGAAATTATGCCGGCGCAATTCGCCCCAGTTGTAATGCGGCACGCCCCAGTTCTGGCCCCATTTGACGGTGAAATCGTCCGCCTGGAAGGTGCGTTCGGGCGGGGCGCCGCCGCTCCAGTCCAGGTCAAAGAACGTGCGGTTGGCCCACACATCGGCGCTGGCGCGGCCCACGCCAAACGGGATGTCACCCATCAGGTAAACCTGCCTGGCGGCGCCATAGGCCTTGAGCGCCTGCCACTGGCCGAAGGCGATCCATTGCACGTAGGCAAAAAACAACTGGCGGTCCAATAATGCCTCGCGCGTTTTGGCGGGCAACGCCAGCAACCAGCAGCGGGCCGCATGCGGATTCTGCTGTTCCGCCGGCCAGCGCTCCCAGCTCGGCGAACCGGCGTTGATTTCCATGAGCGTGCGGAACAGGGTGTAATCCGCCAGCCAGGTGGCGTTCTCTTGCAAGAAGGCGCGGAAGTGACGCGCGCGTGCGGTGTTTTTCTCGAAATGTTTTTTGCGGAACGAGGCGAAGGCGGCTTCAAGCAATTTTTGCTTGAGCGCCTTGACGCCCGGATAATTCACCGGTCCGGTGCGCAGGTCCGCCAGCAATTTGGGTTTGGCGTGGCGGTTGAAATCGGCGGAGGACAAATCGGGCAGGGCCTTGGGGGTGGTGGCGATGGTGCTGGGCTCCAGCGCGAGGGAACTGATGGCGTTGTAGGGCGAATTGTCCGAGCTGGTCTCGTTGATGGGCAGGGTCTGGAAAATATTCAGCCCATGCGGATAGCACCAGTCAATGACCTGCCGCACACTGGCGGTGTCGCCAATGCCGAGGTCGGTGTCGGTGCGCAGGGCAAAGACCGGCACCAGGATGCCGGCCAGGGAACGCTCAGGACTCAATTTCATGTTCTTCGCGCCGCAGCCCGGCACACCGCCTCCAGCCTGAACCGGAGTGGCGGGGAATTCTCCTGGGTTGACGGGACGCGCACCGGGCGCGAACGAAGTTTAAGTTAGCGGTTTGCCCGGCGACGCCAACCAAAATCGCAGGTGCGGGATGCGAGGACGAAGAACGAGGACGAGGAGGAGGACGATTAAGATTACGAGTACGATTAGGATTAAGAAGGGGGAACGGCTCCGAAGGGCGGTCAACGGGTGACGGGCCGGCGGCGGCGGATAAAACTTCCAGCCACGAGCCCGCCCAAACCGAGCAGACTCAGGGTTGCGGGTTCGGGAACGGCGCTGATAGAGGACTGTGAAAAATCCGAGGGCTGGGGCAAATCACCAGTTGTCGTGTCAAAGTTTTCATCAAACGGGGACACAGTGCAGATGTAGGTGGTGCAAGAGAACCAATCGAAAGTGGAATAAAATGCGGCAGGGTCCCAAGTGGCCGAGGTATTGACGTAGCCGCTGATGACGGTGCTGCTCACGGCGGTATCGAGGAAGGTGGGAGCTTCATCTGCCCGCGCCAACTGCGTCAGTAGTACGCCACCCGCCGCGAGAAGTACCAACAACGGCTTCATGCAGTTCTTTATCCTTGGGTTCCGGTCCGGCGTCAAGATTGCAAATGCTACGGCGACTGGACATTCGTCAATAATTGAATCCGAAAGAACCGGGCATCCGGAGCGTTGGTGTAGATCATTCCATTGACGGCGGGAGTCCAGTTCACCAGGTCCGTGGACATTTGCATGGTTACTTGGACATTGCCGCTGTTGGCACCCACGACCAAGGTTTTATCCGGAGGGAAGAACCCTGGTTCGATATCCAAAGTGGCAAAGGCGGAGCCATAGGAGTTGCCCTGGAGTTGAATGGTGGCGGGGCCGGCAAACGTAATCCCGTTGACACTGGACTGTGACGGGCTCAGGGTGAAATCCACGCCCTGCATGTTAACCGCGAGCCCGCCGCCAGAGTCGGCTTTGATAGATTTGATGGTAACGTAGCTGTTGCTGGAAACATTAATGACGGGGCTGTTGGTCACGGTGGGGCTGACGACGAGCGTTTGGACCTGTGCCGTTGCAGCGCTGACCGTTACCGCGCAGATCAAGCCGAGGGCATACCGGATTGGGGTTTTCATACAGATAGTCTATTGGGTTTGAGTAACAACGACATCTATCGCACTTTTCGCCAAGATGACAAGTTAAGGAAGCGCCACTTTCGAACAAATTGAGCCCGTTAAAAATGGCGAATTTGCCAAATTTTTGGCTATATTTTGCTTAAACAGGCTTAAAATTAGGTATTATTCATTACAATAACGTTATTGTTTGTGGTGGCTCTGGACAGGTTTGGGGAACGATTCTTACGGGCTCTTGCGAGGACGAGGACGGCAACGACGACGAGGACGAGAAGGAGAATGAGGGAGAAACTAGCGGCAGGGGGAAGTAATTTGAAATGGCCAGTTTACACGGGCTTTGGGGGCTAATCCGCTTCGGACCGCATTATTACCTAAAATCTTTGCCTGAAACGCAACTTTCAGGCAGGTTGGGTGTTCCTAATTGCGTCATGGTGACTCGATTTGGATAAACATGGCATTTGCCTCAATCAAAGAATTGCTGGCCAATACCACGCTGGCGGCGCCCGCTCAGTTTGACGAGTGGCGGCAGGCGTGGAATGTGGCGGCGGAAAGTGGCTCGCAGGAGCCGCTGCTCAGTTTCATTTGCCGGGAACGTGGGCTGGCCGAGGATCAATTTCTCCAGAAACTTGCGGACGCCCTCAAGTGGCCTTTTCTGGACCTGCCCAAGCTGGAGGTGCCGAACGAGGTGCGGCAGCGCATCTCCACCAAGACCGCGTTCCAATATTCCGTGATGCCCGTGGGGCTGGACAACGGCGCCCTGCAGGTGGCGGTGAGCAATCCGTTCGACACTGCCATGCTCAACGCCGTGCGATTCGACGCGCAATGCCCCGTGCGGTTCGCGCTCGCGCCCAAGGCGGAAATTGAGAAGGCGCTGAAGAAGTATTACGGCGTCGGTGCGGAAACGATTGATGAACTGGGCGCGGATGAGCCGATGGAGCTGGAAATCGCTTCCGACAAGGAAATCACCGAGGGCGACCAGGAGGCCAGTGTCATCAAGTTCGTCAACCAGATCATCTGGGAAGCCTACAAGGACCGCGCCACGGACATTCATTTTGAGCCGGCGGAAGACGAGTTGCGCATCCGCAACCGCATTGACGGCATCCTGCATCAAATCCCCCTGCCGCCGCAGTTGAAGCGCTTCCAGGCGGCGCTCATCTCGCGCATCAAGGTGATGAGCGGCATGAACATTTCTGAAAAGCGTCTGCCGCAGGACGGCCGCATCAATGTGCGCATCAAGGGCGAGGAAATTGACATCCGCGTTTCTACTGTGCCCACGGTGTACGGCGAGTCGGTATCGCTGCGGTTGCTGACGCGTGGCAAAATCTTTTTGAGCCTGGACAAGCTGGGCTTTTCGGCGATGGAAGAGGCAGCCATCCGCGAAATCATCGTCAAGCCGCACGGCATTTTCCTGGTCACCGGGCCGACGGGCTCGGGCAAGTCCACCTCGCTCTACGCGTTTCTCAGCTCCATCAACTCGGTGCAGAAACGCATCATCACGATTGAAGAGCCGGTGGAATACGAGCTCAAGGGCATCAACCAGATCGCAGTGCGCTCGGACATCGGGCTGACGTTCGCGATGGGTCTGCGCCATATTTTGCGCCAGGACCCGAACGTGATCATGGTGGGGGAAATTCGCGATTTGGAAACCGCCGAGATCGCCATTCGCGCCGCGCTGACGGGGCATCTGGTGTTTTCCACGCTGCACACCAACGACGCGCCCAGCGCCTTCACGCGTCTGATTGACATGGGCATCGAACCCTTTCTGGTGGCCTCCTCCGTGGAAGCCGTCATGGCGCAGCGCCTGGTGCGCAACATCTGTTCCGGCTGCAAAACGGAGCAGAAGGTGGAGCGCGATTACCTCAAGCGCATCGGTTTTCCGGCGGCGGAAATTGACACGGCCACCTTCTGGCATGGCGTGGGCTGCGAATCCTGCCGGCAGTTGGGCTACCAGGGCCGCCAGGGCATCTACGAATTGTTGCTGGTCACCGAGGCCATCCGGCCGCTCATCATGAACCGCGCGCCCGCCACCACCATTGCGGCCCGGGCCATGGAAGCCGGCATGCGCACCCTGCGCACCGACGGCTGGAACAAGGTGAAGGCCGGCCGCACGACGATTGAAGAGGTGTTGCGCGTCACGCAGATCGAGGAACATCTGGACGCGTTGGGCGACGACACCAAGCCGGGGATTTGGACGAAGACCTGATTATGGCGCGCTGGCATTCCTGCAACGTTCTGCAAACCACCCCGGCCGGCCGCCGCCTCTGGCGCTTTGAATCGCGCAAGAGCGGTCCCGTGGTGGACAAGGAACAAACCCTCGCCTCCGGCCAGCCGCTGCCCCAGGGCCAGGTGGGCAAAGGTTGGACGGCCCTGTGGCAGCCCAAGTTGAATGTGGCCTGGCTGCCGCCGGAACAGGTGTTCCTGCGGGTCATTCATTTGCCGCAGGCGGATGCCGCCGAAACGCGGGCGATGATTGAATTTCAACTGGAAAAGCTTTCGCCCATTCCGGTCACCCAGTTGGTCTGGAGTTTTCATTTGCTGCCGGGCGGTCCGGTGCCACCGCCCGCCGCCCCGGCGGCGCCTGAGGCCGGAGCCGAAACCACCGCAACCGCCGCGCCCGTGGTGCCGCCGCAGACGGTCATCGTGGTGATGGTGGCCCGCGGCGTGGTGGAGGAATTGCTGGGCAAGCTGGAGGCCGACGGCTTCCGGGCCGACCGGCTGGAAGTGCCGCTGCTCGACCTGTTGCAACCGCCGACGGGCATTGACGATGGCGCGTGGATTTACCCCGACCCCGCGAGCGGTCGCGCGCTGGTGGCCTGGTGGCAGGGGCGGACCCTGCAACAAATCGGATTGCTGCACCTGCCCGCCGACCGCAAGCAAACCGACGGCTTGCGCGAACAGCTCTCGCAGATGACCTGGGCCGGCGAACTGGAAGGCTGGCTCAAGGCGCCGCCGCGCTGGCATCTGGTGGCCGATGCCACCATTGCGGCCGAGTGGCAGACGCTGTTCAGCCAGGCACTGGATCAACCGGTGCGCCCGGAACCGCCGCCGCCCGCGGCCGAGCTGGCGCTGGCCACCGTGCGGCGCACCACCCGGCCCGACAGCACGGGCAATTTGCTGCCGCCCGAGTATCAGGTGCGGTACCAGCAGCAGTTCCATGACCGGCTCTGGATGCGGGGCTTGATCGCCGCCGGGGTGGTGTACGGCGTGTTTGTGGCCATTTATTTTGTGGGGCTCACCTGGATGCAGTTTCAGACCGGCAAGGTGGAATCCCGGCATGCCGAACTGGGCCGCAGCTATACCAATGTCATGCAGTTGAAGGCACGCTATACCATCCTCAAGCAACGGCAGGATTTGAAATACGCCGCGCTGGACTGCTGGCGGGTGACCGCCGAACTGCTGCCGGCGGGCGCCACGCTCGACGCCCTGGATTTCCGCGACGGCTCCAAGCTGGCCATCTCCGGCACCGCCCCCGCCGGCGATGCCAATGCCATCATTGATTTCAACACCGCCATGAGCAAGGCCGTGGTCGGCGACCAGAAGCTGTTCAGCAAGGTGGAATCGCCGGTCATCCAGCAGAACCTGCAGGACCGGGCGCATCCCATGGTGACCTGGAATTTCAGTTGCGAACTCAACCACCCGGAGGACACGCCATGAGTGCCGGCAAAATGAACCTGCGCCCGTTTGAGCGGCGCCTGCTGGTCGGCGTGCTGGTGGTGCTGCTGCTGGTGGTGAATTTCCTGTTCATCTGGCCGCATTTCGGCGACTGGGCCAAGGCCCAGGACCAGCTCGACAAGGCCAATGGCGACATCAACAAATTTCAGACCGCCATTGCGCAAAAGGGTGACTATGAGCAAAAGGTCAAGGACCTGGAGTCCGCCGGCGCCATCATCCTGGCGGAAGATCAGGCCAACCAGTTCTTGCGGACGGTGAACAACCAGGGCGCTTCCAGCGGCGTCATCATTCTGAACAATGGCCGGGCCGCCACCAGCACCAACGAGTTTTTCCTGGAAGTGAAGCAGACCTTTTCCGTGCAGGCCACCGATGAGCAACTGGTGGATTTCCTGTATCAACTGGGTTCCGGCAACTCCATGATCCGGGCGCGCGGCTTGTCGCTGCGCCCCAACCCGCCGCGCCAACAACTGTCCGGCAACATTGACCTGGTGGCGAGCTACCAGAAAAACTCCAGCCGTCCCGCCCCGGCGGCGGCGCCGGCGCCAACCGCAACCGCGAAAAAACCGTGAAACGCATCCTAACTTTCCTGGTACTGCTGACCGGCTTCGGCCTGCAGGCTGAAACGAACCTGCCGGTCGTGCCGCCAGTCCGCTCCACCACCGGCACCAACGGACCGGCCGTGTTCCATTCCCGCCCGCTCCTCCCGCCGGTCACCCCGGCAACGTCGAATGCGCCGGCGGTCAGCCCCACGCCCGTCATCCCGCCGCCGATCACTCCCGAGCCCGCCCCGGCCAACCCCGCAAACCCGGCCAATCCCGCCGCTCCGGCAGCCCCGGCCAATGCGGCGGCCAATGCCGCTCCGGATAATACCGCCGCCGATGCCCCCGCCACCAAAACCGCGGGTGGAGAGGAAATCATTCCGGCGGGAGGCATTCATTTTCAGGCCACACCGCTGGAACAGGTGTTGGATGTGTATTCCGACATGGTTAAGCGCACGGTTTTGCGTCCCGCCCAACTGCCCGCCGCCAACATCACATTCAACAACGTCACCGACCTGACCAAGACCGAGGCGCTCCAGGCATTGGACAGCGTACTGGCATTGAATGGTATTGGGGTGGTGCCCATGGGCGACAAGTTTGTGAAGGTGGTTCCGCAGGCTGAAATTAACTCTCAGGGTGGGGCCATCAGCACCAACAGCGCCGCCCAACTGCCCGAGTTGGGGGCGTACACCACCCACGTGGTGCAGTTGCTCTACACCAAGCCCAGCAGCCTCACTGCGGTGCTCACGCCCTTCGCCAAGGTGCCCAACGCCATCACGCCACTGGATGACAACGGCATCCTCATCATCCGCGACTACGCGGAAAACGTGAAGCGCATGCTGGAACTGATTGCCAAGATTGATGTAAATGTGCCGTCCACGTTTGAATCCGAGGTCATCCCCATCAAGTACGCGCTGGCGGATGACATTGCCAACGCCCTGAACACGGTGGGCGGCGGCGCCTCCAGCATTGGCAGCGGCAGCACGGGCAGCACGGGCCGGACCGGGGCCGGTGGTGCTTCGCGCACTTCCGGCTACGGCGCCAACCGTCTGGGCAGCACGGGTAACACCGCGAACAACGGGCTCAACTCGCAGGGCCGCACCGCCCAGCCCACCCAGGCGCAGACCTTCGCCCAGCGGTTGCAGGGTATCATCTCCAAGGCCGCCACTGGCGGCGCGGGTGAATTTCAAATTCTGGGGCCCAACAAAATCATTGCCGATGAACGCACCAATTCGTTGTTGGTGTTTGCCAGTCATGACGACATGGTGACAATCAAGAAGATCATCTCGCAATTGGATGTGGTGCTGGCCCAGGTGCTTATTGAAGCGGTAATCCTGGACGTGACCCTGGCCGACAACTTCAATTTCGGCGTCAGCGCCGGGCAGCAGCCCAAGTCGTTCACTCCGAGCGTGACCGGCGGCGGCGTGGTCAACAATGGCAACGGTTCGGTGAACAGCGGGCTGAGCTTCCTCCAAAGCTTCATTTCCAGCAACGGCACGAACACCACCTCCGGTTTTCCCTCTACCGACGGCCTGACTTATTTCGGCAAACTGGGACCGACATGGGATGTGGCGGTCAGCGCCCTGGCGGGCAACAACAACGTCAAGGTGCTGGCCCGGCCGAGCATCCAGACTTCGCATGCCGTGCCGGCCAACATCTTCGTGGGTGAAACCCGGCCCTATATCACCGGCACGTATTACGACGGTTACAACAGCGGTTCGCGCTCGCAATACCAGCAGAGCCAGATCGGTATCTCACTGGACGTGACGCCGTTGATCAACCCGGACGGCCTGGTGGTGATGGACATCCAGCAGCAGGTGCAACAGGTCGGCGGCTCGGTGACCATTGATGGCAACGACGTGCCGATTACCCAGGACCAAAACGCCTCCTCCAAGGTGGCGGTGCGCAACGGCGAAACCATCGTCATGGGCGGCTTCATCCAGAACCAGAAGAGCGAGACGAAGAGCGGCGTACCCTATTTGCAGGACATCCCGCTGCTGGGCGGCCTGTTCCGGAGCACCAAGAACACCAGTTCCCGCCGGGAATTGCTGGTGCTCATCCGGCCCACCGTGCTGCCCACTCCGGAAGCGGCGGCGCTGCAAACCTCGGTGGAACGCGACCGCCTGCCCATCGTCAAGCAAACCGAAGCCGAATTCCAGGCGGACAACGCCAAACTGTTGAAAAAGGTCAACAAAGAAGTGAAGGCCGACAAGGTGGACTTCTCGCAGCCCTAACCGGCCGTTAAAAAATCCCCTTTGCGTAGCAGTCGGGGTTACGAGGCTCAAATTGCTTCGGAAACCGGGGACCTCAGGGCCTCGTTACCCCGGCTGCTTTTGTTTTAATGCGTGGCGGGGAGCATTTCAATTAACCCACAGCCATGACTGCGCAGGGAATAATCGGGGTTCGTGAGGCGTTGGGCCGGACGCGCTCCGGCGTAGCAAGGCAACCGAGTGTGGATTCCCAGGGAGGTTGGAATTTTTGGGAATGGCTCCGGCGCGCACGAGATGACGCGCCTTACCTCGACAGCTACAAATTTACGGGCCCGGAATTCGTTGAACTGAATTTAGGTTGCCGGGCGTCTGGGTTGGACTGCGGAGCCATCAGGCCGGAGAACACGGACTGGGACTACTGCGAGGGGGCCGCCGGTTCAGCACCCGAGTCGGGGCTATTGTCCGGCGTGAGTTCCGTGGTGGGCAGCAGTTTGGCCGAATCATCCCCGGCCTGTTTCAGGCGCTCGCGTTCCACCTCAATGGCGATGGTTTGCACCTCTGGCGTCATTTTGGGGATTTCCACCTTCTCGCCCCGAACCGGGCGTTCGGGAGGTCGCGGCGGCGGAATCGGCACGGCGGGGAGCCCCGGGCGGGTCAGCACGCCAGGGATGGGTGGGGCGGGCATGCTGGCCACCTTGATGCCGTCTTTGTCGAAATCGAGCGTGGAAAGCTGGCCATTCATCTTGATGCTGACCTGGCCGTGCTTGTCATCAATGGCCATCACCTGCACATCGCCGTCCTGCTGACCGACCTTAAGGGAAAGGTAGAGCGGGTCTTTCGCAGGGCCGCCCACAGGAGTCACCATGAGCAATGCGCGAACGATGCCGGAAAGTTTGGTAATGCCTGTGAGTTTGACGTTGGGTGGGGGCTTGGGCGGTTCAACTGGCCCTGGATTATCTATGGGCCGAGGCACCAAAGCAAAGGCATTGCGAGCCACAATCGCCTTGTAGGGATTCTGGTCGGAAATCGCCCCCGGCACGGCGGGAACGAACGCCAGTCCGCCGGCCAGACAAATCGCCATTTTTCCACCGCGTTTCATAATGCAAATATAATGTCTTTTGGTCCAAACACCACCCGGAAGATTTGGTTGCGGAAAAAATGGTCCGGGCCACAAAAAAAACCCCGGCGGAACCGAAATTCCGCCGGGGTTTGCAATTCAATAGGTTCCGCGCTTAGTAGGCGGCCTGGGTGCCTTTGATGGAGCGCTTTTTCATCCACGGCATCATGCCGCGCAGACGGGCGCCCACCTTCTCGATGGGATGATTTTCGCCCTTCTTAAGCAGGGCGTTGTACTTCTTGTAACCACCCTTGTATTCGCTCACCCAGTTCTTGGCAAATTTGCCGGATTGGATGTCCTTGAGCGCGGCTTTCATGCGCTTCTTCACGCCGGCGTCCACAATCTTCGGGCCCACGGAGACATCGCCCCACTTGGCGGTTTCCGAGATGGAGAACCGCATGCCGCTGATGCCGGCCTCGTTCATGAGGTCCACAATGAGCTTCAGTTCATGCAGGCATTCAAAATAGGCCATCTCCGGCTGGTAACCGGCTTCCACGAGGGTCTCATAACCAGCCTGCACCAGCGCGCTGGCGCCGCCGCAGAGAACGGTCTGTTCGCCGAACAAATCGGTTTCGGTCTCTTCCTTGAAGGTGGTTTCAATGACGCCAGCGCGGGTGCCGCCGATGCCCTTGGCCCAGGCGAGCGCCACTTTCTTGGCCTGCTTGCTGGGGTTCTGGTAGATGGCGATCAGCGCGGGCACGCCCTTGCCCTCGGTGTACTGGCGGCGGACGATGTGGCCGGGGCCTTTCGGGGCCACGAGGATCACGTCCACGTTCTTCGGCGGCTTGATGGTCTTGAAATGGATGGAGAAGCCGTGCGAGAACAGCAGCGTCTTGCCCGGGGTAAGGTTGGGGGCGATGTCTTTTTCGTACGCGGCGGCCTGCTTGGTGTCAGGCAGGGCCACAAAGATGACGTCCGCCTGTTTGACGGCCTCGGCGGTGGAGACGACCTTGAAACCCTTTTCGCGGGCGACGGCGATGGATTTGCTGCCTTCATAGAGGCCGATGATGACCTTGAGGCCGCTGTCCTTGAGGTTCAGCGCGTGGGCATGGCCCTGGGAGCCGAAACCAAGCACGGCGAGGGTTTTGTTTTTCAGAACGGCGAGGTTCGCGTCTTTGTCCGTATAGACTTTGGCGGGCATATATGATTTGCGATTTTGGATTTTCGATTGGTGAATGAATGGGCGGCCGGGTGGCGGCATTTATTTCCGCGGCATGGCCACTTTGCCGGTGCGGGTGAGGTCCAGGACCCCGAACGTCTGCATGAGGCTGAGAAACTTCTCCACCTTGCTTTCGTCGCCGGTGATTTCGATGGTGAGGGTCTTGGGCTGTACGTCCACGATCTTGGCGCGGAAGATGTCGGTGATCTGCATGACCTCGGCGCGGGTCTTGGCATTGACGGTCACCTTGACGAGGGCCAGTTCACGATCCACGTATTCGCCTTCCCGGAAGTCATGGACCTTGATCACGTTGACCAGCTTGTTGAGCTGTTTGAGAATCTGGTCCATTGTGGCCTCGTCGCCGTGGGTAACGATGGTCATGCGCGAGGTGGCCGGATCCTGGGTGGGGGCGACGTTGAGTGTGTCAATGTTGTAGCCGCGGCCGCTGAACAACCCGGCCACGCGCGTGAGCACGCCAAACTTGTTTTCCACGAGAACTGAAATGGTGTGTCGCATAAATCCCTTCAAAACGGGGGGCCAAACCTAGCAATGCCGCGGGAAAGGGTCAATTTTCAATTTAACGGCTTGCGGAAGACCGTTTGGGTCTTGGCCGGCTGGTACCCCAGCGCCGCATAGAACTCATGCGCCTCCTGCCGCCGGGTTTGACACCGCACCACCACCTGCGAAACGCCCTGGCGCCCGGCCCATTGTTCCAGGTGCTGCAGGAGCGCCCGGCCCACGCCCCGGCGCTGCCACGATGCCGCGACCACCAGGCCCGTGATTTCCGCGCGCGGCCCGGATTCCAGCGGCTGGGAAACCGTGCCGTGCAGCCAGCCGGCCAGTTCGCTTCCTTCTGTTTCCGCCACCAAGACCACGTCGGCGGGACTGGGCAGCAAGGTTTGCAGCCGGGTGCGGATTTCCGCCGCCCTCACGGGGTAACCCAGTTGCGTGGCCAGGTCCGCGATGCCGGCGGAATCGGATTTGCGGGCGGTCCGGATGGAAAACGCCGGCATGGCCGCTCAGAAAAACGGGTTGTGCGCCTTTTCCTCCGCCACCGTGGTCAGAGGCCCGTGGCCGGGACAGATAAGCGTGTCCGGCGGCAGGGTGAGGATTTGTTCGCGCACTTTCGTGAGCGCCAGCTCCCAGGCGCCGTTGCCGCCGCCCATGGAGCCGGCGAAGATGGCATCTCCCACCACGGCCACGTGCGGCGCGTCTTCCTGCCAGTTGCCGATGAGATAGGTCACGCCGTCTTCCGCGTGGCCGGGCGTTTCGCGATACGTCACGCGCAGCCCGCCGAGGTGGATGATTTCACTCGGCTTGTTGCGCTGGTCCACCGGGGCGTTCTTGGAACCGGTATGCACCCGGGCTTTGGGGAACGCCGCGCGCAGCGCGGGCAACGCCTCCACATGGTCGTAGTGCGAATGCGTGATGAAGATGTGCCGCAGCACCAGATTTTCGGCGGCGATGCAGTCGAGGATGGGTTTGGCGTCAAACCCGGTGTCAAATACCGCCGCATCGCGCGTCACCTCATCCCAGGCCAGATAGGCGTTCACGGTCATGCCCTCGCCGGCAGTGGTGAGCACCCGCAGCTCCCGCCACGCGGTGAGGTCCTTGGCGGCGGGGAGCCACCCCTGGGCGATGCCCTGCAACTTGGCGGGATTCAATCCCACCGCGACCGCCAGCGCCGCCAGGTCGGGTTGCTTTGCGATTTTCCCGGACTCCTCCAGTGCCTGCAGCTCCGCCTCGCTCAAACCGGCGGCCCGCGCGGCGGCGGCGGCCGAAACCTGGCTCTTGTCGCGGGCTTTGCGGATGATGTCCCCCAAATGATCTTCCAAATTCATGCCGCAACGGTACCGCGCCGCTGCGGGAGTTCAAGCTTTAGCTTGGTTGGCCGGGGGTAGTCCGGAAAAAAATGTCCCCGGCCCCGAAAAATCGGGACCGGGGACGCTGAAAGGGTGATTTTGACGGTGGCCCAATACCGTCAAACCAGACCTTCCAAAATATGCGGCAGCCGTTCCAGGCTGCGGTGGAGCGAGGCGCGCGCCATGGACTGCTCCTCTTCCTGCGCATCGGGGAAGAGCACTTTCCAGCCGTCGGCGGCGAGGCATTGCTCGGAAGTCACCGGCAGGTAATTGCCGCTGCAACCGATTTTTTCGCTGCGCAACAACAGGTCGGCAATCTGCACCGAGGCCACGATGGTGGCATGTTCGCCGGCCTTCTCGGGATGATGATGAAACCGGGCGGTCCGGATCATGAGTTCGGGGAGCCGGTGGCGTTCCAGATAGAGCGCGCCGAGTTCCGCGTGGTCCATGCCCAGCACCTCGATTTCGATCTCGGTCAAATCCCGCGTGGCTTCGAGGGCCAGGCGGTGGATTTCCGCAAAGTGATCCGGGAACGACCAGGCCATGACAATCTTACCCACGTCATGCACCAGGCCGGCCACGTAATCGGAATCATCCAGCGGCGCTTGCACGGCAGTCATCACTTCGCGGGTGAGGATGGCCGTGCCGATGGAATGCTGCCAGAAATCGCGCCAGGGGAAATTGCACTGCCGGGTGAGCCGTTGAAAATCTTCGATGATGGGGGTGACCATCGTGAGCTGCCGGATCTGCCGCATGCCCAGGTAAAACACCGCCTCTTCGATGCTGTTCACCGGGGTGCTCAGGCCGTAATACACCGAGTTCACCAGCCGCAGCAGCCGCGAAGTCAAACTCGGATCCCGGCGGATGATTTCCGAAATCTGCGCCGAATAGCGTTGCTCCGCGTGGAGCAGGCCTTGGAGCGCCTTATTAATGCTGCTCAGGGAGGGCAGGGAGGGGCACAGAGCCAGCTGAGACTCGATGGCTTTAAGATTCAGCGGATTCAGTTTTCCCGGGGTAGCACTTTGGGTCATAGTGTTTTCAGAGGCAAAAACTTTCCTGACTGTTATCGGCCCACGTGGGAAATACTTGAACGCGGCCCCGGGATTTTTTTCCCCGGAATTTGCCCTCAAGCCCCGGCAACTTTTGCCGATGTAGGAGTGGCGACAGCCTGCCGGCGGCTGGGGGTGTTCCGGCGAGGAAAGAAATTTGGGATTCCGGCAATTTCGGAAAAACAGGATTATTTTACATGCAACCCGGATTTAGAACGAAGTTCAAACTGGTGGTGGCGTTGGGCGGCATTCTGGCGGTTGCCGTCACCGTGCAGGCCCGGGGCCGGAGTGCTTATCTGGCGGTCAGCGGCCCGGCTCCGTTGCGTTATGCAGTGGTGGAAACAAACGCAAATCAATTTCCATCAATGCCTTCTGTATTTATTCCTGCTCCAGCGCCCGCTCATATAGCGCCCCCGGTGACCCAGCCTGCCACCAAACCGGAGACCAATGCTCTGCCATCAAGTACGGGCTCCAACCCTTCGGTCGAGATTTCGACCGCAACTCCGGCAGCCACCAATGCCCCGGCGATGACCATGCTTCCGGAACCCCCGGCCACCCCATCCAACGATTACACCAATGTGGAGTTGGTGCCCGGTTACAAGCAGACGGCAAGCGACTTGCTGGTAATGACCCCGCAGATGTTAAACGAATACTTCAAACCGGCTGCGGGTAAAAACGGCACGGACAAGGAACGGGTTTCCGTGGTCGTGCCTATGTCGGTGGATTTTACCCCGCCCACACCCCGAACCGCTCCCGCCAGTTCTGCGACCTACAAGACACCATGATGGCGCCGGGGATTAACGCGTGGAGCCGCCGCAGTTCCTCCCGATTCGTTTCTCGGGCCGGATTGCTGCTGGCTTTCCTGCTATTGGGCTGCCTGCCCGGGAGCGGCCAGGAAAAGGCTGTCCCGCCGCCGCCACCTCCGGTCGAAACGGGGGATACTAACTTGCCGCCGCCGGCCAGCGTTTCACCCCGGGCGACGTCAGGCGAAACCGCGGCAACGGACCTGCCGGCTTCCAATGCGCCCGCCGCCGATTCGCCTCTGCCGGAGATCCAGGTAACCACCAATTCCACTGCCAGCTCCAAGATTCCCGACATCACATTTGCGGAATCGACCTCGGCCACTCCGCTGACGCAGGCCCAAGTGCTGGCGAACCAGCAGCGGATTCTGGAATCCGCGCGCAACTTGCGGCTCACCCGCCAGGCCGACCTGGCCGTCCCCTTGCTGGTCCAGTTGCTCACGAACAACGCCCCGGAATCCCTTGACAAGCCGGCCCTGTTGGAACTGGCCCTGGTGGCACAGGACCAAAATGACCTTTCCCGGGCGCAACAAATCTTCGCCCAATTCTTGAACCGCTGGCCCAATGATCCCCGCGTGCCGGAAGTGTTGCTCCATCAGGGGCAGGTTTTTCGCCAGATGGGCCTGAATGATCTGGCGCTCGCCAAATTTTACAGTGTCATGACCGCCGCGCTGGTGCTCAAGAACGACCAGATTGATTATTATCAGCGGCTGGTGCTCCAGGCGCAGACGGAAATTGCCGACACCGAGTACGGCATGGGCCGGTATGCCGATGCGGCGGACTTCTTTACCCGGCTGCTCAAGGAGAACAATCCCGCTCTCAACCGGGCGCAGACCCAGTACCGGCTGATCCGGTGTCTCGTGGCCACCGACCGTTTTGAGGATGCCGTCAGCCAGTCCAAAGATTTTCTGGACCGTTATGCCGCCGCTCCCGAACAGCCGGAGGTCCGGTTTTGTCTGGCCCAGGCGCTGAAGAAAATGGGCCGCAACAGCGACGCCCTCCAGCAGGTGCTCACGTTGTTGCAGGAACAGAGGCAGCGCACCCAGGATCATCCCGAAGTCTGGGCCTACTGGCAGCAACGGGCCGGCAATGAAATTGCCAACCAGCTTTATCGCGAAGGCGATTATACCAAGGCCCTGTCCATTTATCTTAACCTGGCGCAACTGGACGATGCTCCCGCTTGGAAACTGCCCGTCTCCTACCAGATCGGCATGACTTACGAGCGCCTGATGCAGCCGGGCCTGGCCACTCAGACCTACAGCAATATTATCTCCGCCGAAACCACGGTGGGGACGAATGCTTCGCCCGGGCTCAAGGCCGTTTTTGACATGGCCCGCTGGCGGATCAATTTCCTGAACTGGGAAAGCAAGGCGGAAGCCGCAAACCGGAGTTTGATGTCGGATGGCACCAATGCCACTCCCCCCGCCGCCGCGCCGGAAACCGCCAAACTCTTATCACCCTGACATGAATGCCCTTGCCCTTCCCGGATTTGCCGCCGACCTGGCCCGCGACCTCCGGGCCTATCTCGCGTTGTGCGAGGAGGTGCTGCAGTTGACCGTCTCCGAAAACCAGTCTCTCGCCGGAGCCGGGGATTACCAGGCCTTTGCCGCCTGCCAGCGGAGAAAGGACTTGCTTCCCCGGCTTGAAACCACCTTAATGAAACTCCGGATGTGGCGTAAAACGTGGCAACAAACCAGCCCGGAGGAACGGGCTGGTTGTGCGGAAGTGAAATCTTTGTTCCAGAGCATTCAGAGTCTGTTGATGCGCGTCTTCATGCTGGACCGGGAGAACCAGCAGGCGCTGTTGCGTCGCGGCCTCGTGCCCGCCACTCATTTGCCGCCGGCAGCCAGCCAGCAGCCGCATTACGTTGCCGGGCTTTACCGCCGTCACGCCGGGTCCTGACCGCTATGCCCATTGAGAAAGTTATCATCCTGGAGGACGACATTATCGTCCGCAACAACCTGGAGCAGTGCCTGCGCCGCCGCCGCTACGATGTCGCCTCGGTTTCCACCATTGCCGCCGCCCAGGAATACCTGAACAAGGACAATTTCGACCTCATCATCCTTGATGTCCGCCTGCCCGATGGCGACGGCACCGACCTGCTCAAGGCCATCCAGATGCGGCCGCAAAAGCCGCTGGTGATCATCACCACCGGATTTGGCACCGTGGAATCCGCCGTGGAATGCATGAAGGACGGCGCGTTCGACTACCTCATCAAGCCCTTTTCCAACGAGCAGATCGAGGTCACGCTGCGCAAGGCCGAGGAGTTCACCCAGTTGATCAAGGTGAACCGCTTCCTCAGCCAGGAATCCGAGGATGGCGGTTATGAATTGCTTGGCCAGAGCCCGGCCATGGAGAATCTCCGCCAGCTCATCCGCAAGGTGGCGCGCACCCAGGCCACGGTTTTGATCCAGGGCGAGAGCGGCACCGGCAAGGAACTCGTGGCCCGCGCGCTCTACCGCGAAAGTCCGCGCGCCAACGCCCCGTTCATCCGGGTCAACTGTGCCGCCGTGCCGGAAAACCTCATCGAGAGCGAATTTTTTGGCCACGAAAAGGGCGCCTTCACCGGCGCGCTGAACAAACGGGAAGGCCGCTTCGAGCTCGCGCATAACGGCACCATTCTCCTCGACGAAATCAGCGAAATTTCCCCCAGCGTGCAGGCCAAGCTCCTGCGCGTGTTGCAGGAACGCGAACTCGAGCGCGTGGGTGGCAACCGCACCATCAAGGTGGACGTGCGCGTCATTGCCACCACCAACCGCGACCTCGCCCACAGCGTCGAGAAGAAGGAATTCCGGCAGGACCTCTATTTCCGCCTCAACGTCGTGCCCATCCCCGTGCCGGCCCTGCGCGAGCGCGCCGAGGACATCATTTTCCTGGCGGAGGAATTCATGCGCCGCTTTGCCCGCAAACATGGCATCCACGTAAAGGGCATTACCGACGAGGCCATCCGGGTGTTGCGCACGCACAACTGGCCCGGCAATGTGCGCGAGTTGCAGAACGTCATTGAGCGGGCCGTCATTTTGTCCGGCGATAACAGCATGCTGCAGGCGGAGAATTTGGGCCTGTCTCCGAGCAGTCCGGCTGCCGGAGTTCCGGCGGCTGCCGGGGCTGGCGAGGCTCCGACTGCCACCAATGGCAGTGGGGATTTTCTGACCCTCGCCGAACTCGAAAAGCGCCACATCCTCCAGGCGCTCGCCCATTGCAAGGACAACCGCACGCACGCCGCCAAGCTGCTCGACGTCAGCATCCGCACCTTGCGGAACAAGCTGCACGAGTACAATGGCACCACCCCCGGCAGCGCGGAAGAAGCGGCGGCGGCGGATAATTAAGTCCGAAGCTCCGGATTCTTTTGGTTGGGGATGCGGCCTGACGCTGCCCCGAGGGCCCGTTTCCCGACGATGAGACCGGGTTCTACGAGCCGTCCAGCCGGCCGTATTTGCGGATTTCCGGCCAGCACCACGCCACGCCGGCGACCACCAGGATGGTGCCGATACCGCCCACCACCACTGATAACACCGCCCCCAGCGCAATGGTGTTGCCCAGCATCGGCCCAAACAGGTGTGCCGTAGTGCCGGACTCAAATCCGCCCAGTTCATTGGAGGTGCCGATGAACAGGCTGTTCACCGCCGAAACCCGGCCGCGTTTTTCGTCCGGCGTGAGCAGTTGCACCAGCGTGTGCCGCACCACCACACTCACATTGTCCACGGCACCGCAGAGATAAAGCATCGCAAACGCCACCCAGAACCAGGTGGCGGCGGACACGGCCGTGCCGTGATTCAGCCAGCGGCCCAGACCTTCGTTGTTGGCCAGGCCAAAACCGATGGTGGCCAGTCCGAATACGACGACCGCCCACAACAAGGCGCGCCCCGCTTTTTCCATGGGCGGCCGGTGTGCGAGGAACAGCGCGCAAGAAAATGACCCGAGCGGCAGCGCGGCTTGCAAAATGCCCAGCCCGCCCGGCCCGGCGTGCAGGATATCTTTGGCAAATACCGGCAGCAGCGCCGTGGCGCCGCCCAGCAACACGGCAAACATGTCCAGGGTGATCGTGCCGAGAATGATGCGGCTGGAAAACACAAATTTGAACCCGGCGGCCAGGCTGCTCAACGTCATGTCCTCGCGCTTGGCCACCCGGTGCGTGCTGTGGACCAGGGCAATGGTGGTGAAGCAGGTCAGCGCCGCCAGCATGTTGAACAGGTAGATGAACGCGGCGGGATGGGGGGAATATTTTTTCAGCAGCGCAATCAGCGCGCCGCTGGCCGCCGGGCCGGCCACGGAGGAAAGCTGGAAGGTGCCGCTGTTCCACGTCACCGCCCGGGGAAAGAGATGCCGTGGCACCAGGCTGGTAAGGAACGCCGTGCTGGCCGGCCATAAAAACGTCCGCGCCGCCGCCGCGGTGAACAGGCACGCATAAATAAAATAAACCGGGGCGTGGGTCCAGGAGATGAGCGTCAGCCCCAGGCTGGCGCAGGAGCTCACCCCCAATGCGGTCATGACAATGCGCTTGCGGTTGAAGTTGTCGGCCGTGTGTCCGGCGGGCAGGGTGAGCAGCACCATGGCGATCATTTCCGACAGGCCCACAAAACCGAGTGCCAGTGCCGAACCGGTGCGATCGTACAATTCCCAGCCCACCGCCACGGTGAGCATCTGCTGGCCAAATACCGCCACGAGCCGGCCGCTCAGGTACAGCCGGAAATCGCGGATGCGAAACACGGCATAATTGTCCTCCGGCGGAGGTTGGGGAGTGGCGGCAGTTTGACTCATACAAAATGTCGGCGCGAGCTTACTGGTTTTTTCCCCGAGGTCGAGTCCGGGCGTGCTGGAATATAAAAGACGCCGGCAAACTGCGGCTGGCTTGGGGAATTTTTCCGAATTATTGCGCCGCCAAAGATTTCACTTGGCAAAGTGGTTGCGGCGGCGTAACACATCCGCGTTCTTTGAAAGTTGTCCGTTGAACATCGTCAGGCGCAGGGAATGCCGTGAAATTCGGCAACGGTTGCGCCACTGTAACGGGTTACAAACTCCCAACGCCACTGCATCTGCGGGAAGGCGGGAGCGAGGTCAAACCCGGAGTCAGGATATCAGCCTGGTGATGCTCGTCACGGCCGCTCCCCCGAGCGGCCAACTTCTCCGCAAAGAGAAGGATGAGGCCAGTCCGCCGGATGTCTGCCGGCGGAATTCGTTGAATGCCTTCATTCCCCGTTTTTGCCGGAGTCTGGAGGTTTTTTTGTCTCCCGACCCCGCGCTGGTCTCCAATCAAAACCCGTTCCGGGCAGGCCCGGAACTTGATGAAAGATCAGCAAAATGAAACTCGTCCGTTTATTGGTGCCGGCCATGGCCGGCGTTCTGTCCGTTTTTTCCGCCCGCGCCGTTTCCCTGGATGACATCACCTTCTGGGCCGGCAGCGGCACCAACCGCGCCGCACTCGTCATTGAGTGGCGGGCCCCGGAAGTCCGCAACCAAACCACCGTCAACAATCCGGCGGCGACCGAATCGCTCGTCTGGGGTTACCGCTGGAACGGCACCGCCACCGGGCAGGACATGCTGAACGCCATTGCGGCTGCCGATCCGCATCTCTTCGTCGGGGAGGCGGCGCCTTCCCAGTTTGGCACTTTCATTTACGCCTTCGGCTATGACCTGAATCAAAATGGTGTCTTCGGTCTGCGGGGCGACACCAACAACGTGCCGGAAAACGCCTTCACCAACGGCCAATACATCTTCAATGCCGAGGACCCGGACGGGGTGCAATCGCTGGATGCCGGCGATTTGTTCTGGAGCGGGTCCAGCGGGCCGTATTGGGAATTGTGGCAGGAGGCCGGCGGTGCCGGGGGATTCACCAACATGCCGGATCGTGGCGCGGATCCCTATTGGACGCCGGCCGACCCCACCATGCCGTGGTATGGCAGCCACGGGCAATGGGATCTGGCCAGCTCCAGCGCGGGCGGCATCACGCTGCACGACGGCTCCTGGCTCGGTTACACCATTTCCGCCGGCGGGTTGAATTATCTCGATGACACCGACCCCGGCACCATTGCCTACGATTTCCACAAGCACGCGCCTGCCACGCCGGAGAATGCCAGTACAAACTCGGTGTACCTGGTGCAAGTCACCGCCGCGCAGGGTCCGTTTGGCAGTGCGCCGTACGACGATCCTGCCGCCACGCTCGGCGCGCCCGCCACGCGGTATTACGAATCGGCCTCCAAACCGGCCACGCGGGTCAAGCTGATTGAGGCGGCTTACAACGTGAGCATCACTCCCGGCCAGACGAACAAGCTCATCATCACGCTCAACACTGGCAGCGCCATTATCGCGCGTTTTGATCATCCCGTGACCGATGATCCGGCCCATCCGTACGGCATTGATTTTGAAGTGTTCGGCAACACCTTTTACTCGGCCAACGGTTTTGGTGATGCCGCCAACCTGAACACCGTCACCATGGGTGGCGGCAGCTTTGCCGAACCCATGAAGGTTTCCGTGAGCCCCGGGTACACCGGCCAGCCGGGCGAGGATGCGGCGGACCCGACCACCTGGCCGTGGTATCGCTACGATGGCGGCCCCTACGCCGATTCCGATTTCCCCACGCAGGCCTACCGCTGGGACCGCGCCAACGCGCAGTGGACCGATGAGCTGCTCGATTTCACCAAACCGGTGAACCCGGCGGTGCAGGCGCGCATCAGCGCCGGCGGCCTCGCGGCGGCCGATGGCATTGACTTGTACGCGGGCTCCGGTGGGGGCACGGGCTTTGACCTCAAGGAATCCGGTTTCGCGGCCGTTCAATACGTCAAAATCGAAGGCCTCACCGGCAACGCGGGCGGCGAAGTGGATGCCTGCTCCGCGGTGCGCTCCATGACCGTGGGCGATGCACTCACCATTGCGCCGGCCAACCTCACCAACAACACTGCGGAGCTGTTTTTCCAAAAGCCCGGTGCTGAAAGCCAAACCGTGGCCGCGCTGAACTTCACCGCCGTCAGCGACTTTGCCCTCGTGGCCACCGCCCCGCTGAACAACCCGGAAGAGCTCACGGGCGTTTCTGGAAACGTGCTCAACGCGGTGCAACTGGCGGTAACGCCGGTGCTGGGCAGCGACCCGGTGACGTTCGTGGCTGACTTGCACCTGGCCGCCGGCGCCGTGTATGCCGGCAATGGCAGCGACTTGGATTTGTTGCAAAGAAGCGGCACCAACTGGGATTCCCAATCGTTCACCTATAATGCCAGCACCGGTCAGGCGGTCGCCAGTGGCGTCACCAATCTGAGCGCCTTTGTGCTGACGCAAGTCGTCGCCCCGGCGTTGGACCTTCAGGCCAATGCCAACGGCGCGGCCTTTGCCCTCACTCCGGTGCCGCACTGGACGCATGAACTGGAACGCTCCACCAACCTGGTGGATTGGGTGGTGGTGGACAGTGTGACGCCCACCAATAATGCCCCGGTGAACCTGCATGACCCGGCACCGCCGGCGGACCGGGCGTTCTACCGGCTGCATCTGACGAAACCATGAGTTGTTTGCACTCATTGGCTGAAAATCAAACCGCCCCGGGCCGGTTGCGGTCCGGGGCGTTCAGCCTCATTGAACTGCTCGTAGTGGTGGCCATCATCGCCATTCTGGCGGCGCTGCTGTTGCCCGCGTTGAGTGCGTCGAAAAGCCGGGCCAAAAGCATCAACTGCCTGAGCAATCTCCACCAGATGGGCATCGCTGCACAAATGTACGTGGATGATCACGCCGGCTACTTTCCCGTCGCCTATTATCAAACCGAGGAAAACGACGTAATCACTTATTATGCGTGGGACCTCACCACCATCAGCGGCGCCACCAACCGCGTGGTGCCGGGCATTTTGTGGCAAGGGCAGGGCGCGGAAAAAGTGCAGCAATGCCCGGCATTCACTGGCAGCGCCAATTGGAACACCGACCCTTACAGCGGCTACAACTACAACACCAGTTATCTCGGGCACGGGCAGAATGAATCCATTCCCGAACCCGCCCGCAGTTCCGCAGTGCGGCAGCCGATGCAGACCCTGATATTTGGCGACGGCGAATATGCGGATGGCGCCAACAAATTCATGCGTGCGCCCTGGCCGAATCCCGGTGATGTGGCCTTCAGCGGTCGTTATTCCGGCACGCAGGGATTCCGGCATAATGACCGGAGCAATGCGGTCTTTTGCGATGGTCACGCGCAGTCGCTGAAGGACCGGTTCACCGCCAACGCGGATGGCCCGGACAAAGTGGCGCCCCACACGGGTTTTCTTTCCCCGGACAATTCCTGGTATGATTTGGAATGAGTACACATTTCCGGGCAAACCCAGATCTTTGGCTTAACGTTTTTATATGTCGCATCCTCCGGCCCCAGTTCCATCCCGGCCTGATCGTTGTCCGCTCTGCGGCCAGCCCAATGACTGTCAGTTGTGCAGCAACGCGTCTTACAAGGGACCTTGCTGGTGTTTTGGCGCGGAAATTCCCGTAGCCCTGCTGGCCCAGGTGCCGCCCGAAGTCCGCAATCGCCAGTGCCTCTGCCGCGGTTGTGTGACCGCCTTCCGGCGGGTGCAAGCGGCGGACTGACGCCGGCTAATCTGCCTGGGGCCGGCAGCAAAAGCTTGAACTCCGCTCCGCCGGTTTTAGTTTAACACTGTGAAATCTAATGCGCCCGCCTTGCTCCCGTTGCTGAAGCAGTACTTCGGTTTCACGTCGTTCCGCCCCTTGCAGGAGGAGATCATCCGGGACGTGCTGGCGGAGAAGGATGTCTTTGCATTACTGCCCACGGGCGGCGGCAAGTCGTTGTGCTTTCAACTGCCCGCACTCGTGGGCCCCGGCCTCACTGTGGTGGTGTCGCCGCTGATCGCGTTGATGAAGGACCAGGTGGATGCTTTGACGGCGAGCGGCATTCCGGCGACGTTCCTGAACTCCTCGCTGAAGCCGGAGGAATCGCGGGCCCGCTTGCGGGGCTTGCATGCTGGGGAATACCGGCTGCTCTATGTGGCGCCGGAACGGCTGGTGCTGTCCGGCATGCTGACCGATTTGGAGCGCTGGCAGGTGCGGTCGATCGCGGTGGACGAGGCGCATTGCATCAGCGAATGGGGCCACGATTTCCGCCCGGAATACCGGCAACTTGCCGGGTTGCGGGAGCGGTTTCCGCGGGTGCCGTTTTTGGCGCTCACCGCCACCGCCACGGAACGGGTGCGGGCAGATATTGTCACGCATCTGCGGTTGCGCGCCCCGCAGATTTACGTGGCCAGTTTCAACCGGCCCAATCTCACCTATCGCGTGCTGGCCAAAAACCGGCCCTACGACCAGGTGCTGGATTTTCTCCGCGCCCGCCCGCAGGAAGGCGGCATTGTGTATTGCCAGTCGCGCAAAACGGCCGAACGCGTGGCCGCCAACCTGACCGAGGACGGTGTGCCGGCCAAACCATATCACGCCGGGCTGACTCCGGCGGAACGCAACCGGCATCAGGAACTGTTTCTGCGCGACGACGTCCGCGTCATCTGCGCCACCATTGCCTTTGGCATGGGCATCAACAAACCGAATGTGCGGTTCGTAGTGCACTATGACCTGCCGAAGAATATTGAGGGTTACTATCAGGAAACCGGCCGCGCGGGGCGCGACGGTCTGCCGGGGGAATGCGTGCTGCTGTTCAGCCCGGGCGACGTGGTGAAACAGTCGGGGTTCATTGACGAAAAGCCCGATCCCCGGGAACAGCAAATGGCCCGCGAACAGTTGCAGCAAATGGTGCATTATGCCGAGTGCGCCAGCTGCCGGCGGCGGGAACTGCTGGCCTATTTCGGTGAGGAGTTTGCCGCCGCCGACTGCGGCGCCTGCGACAACTGCCTTTCGCCCCGCGAGACTTTTGACGGCACGCTGGCGGCGCAGAAATTCCTTTCCTGCGTGTATCGCATCCGGGAGAAGCAGAGTTTCGGCGTGGGGTTGAATCATGTGGTGGAAGTGCTCACCGGCGCGGACACGGAAAAAATCCGCAACTGGGGTCATGCCCAGCTTTCCACCTACGGCATTGGCCGGGAACACAGCCGGCCGGAATGGGCGGCGCTGGGCCGGGAACTGGTGCGGCTGGGTTACCTGCGCCAGACACCGGAAAGATTCAGCGTGCTGGAACTCACTCCGGCAGGCCTGGCAATTTTGAAATCGCGGCAGCCCGTCACGCTTACCAAACCCATGACCGCGGCGGAAACCCGCGCGCATCGCGTGGGGGAAATGGCCTGCGACGAAGCGTTGTTCGACCGGTTGCGGCAGGTGCGCAAACAACTGGCCGATGCCCGCGATGTGCCGGCCTACATCGTATTTTCCGACGTCACCCTGCGCCAGATGGCGCGGGAATATCCGGTCACGGAAGCGGACCTGGGTCGCATCAGCGGGGTGGGGGAAAAGAAGCGGCGGGAATTTGGCGCGGCCTTCTGCGCGGAGATTGCCGCTCACTTGCAAAAGCATCCCCGCCAGATTTTTGCCGACGATTCATTTGGAACTCCGCCGCCGCCGCGGCGGAGCTTGGGCGATTCCGCACGCGAAACATTGCGCCGTTTTCGCGCCGGCCAGACCGTGGCCGAGATCGCCCGGCAGCGGGAGGTGACGCCGGGTACGGTCTATGGGCATTTGGCGGAGGCGGTCGAGCGGGGCGAGGCCATTGATTTAAACGCGTTTCTCACTGCCGCAGAACAGGCCCGGGTGGCGGCCGCGTTTGCCACGCATGGCGCCGGCAGTTTGGGCGCGGTATTTGAAGCGCTGGAGGGCGCGGTGGATTACGGCCGCCTGCGGGTCTTCCGGGCGGCGCGAGGGCAAGATCGTTGAACGCCGCGCCGCACAAGCTTGCCTCGCCGGGCGATTTGGTTTTACATGCGCCCTTGCGAAGCATGAAGATTATCCGCACCGCGTCCGCCGTCCCGCAGCCATGAAGACCCTGCACCGCTATCTGCTCCGCCAGGTGCTGGCGACCCTGCTGATGACGCTGCTGGTCTTCACCTTCATTCTGCTGCTGGCAGACGGACTCAAGGAGATTTTACCCCTGTTATTGAAGCAACAGGTCGGTGTGCTCAAGGTGCTGGAAGCCATCCTGCTGCTGGTGCCGTGGATGCTGATGTTCGCCCTGCCCATGGGCATGCTCACGGCCACGCTGCTGGTGTTTGGCCGGTTCAGCGCCGACCAGGAACTCACCGCAGCCCGGGCCAGCGGCATCAGCCTGCTGTCGCTCGCCGCGCCGGTGCTGGCGCTCAGCCTGGTCTGCTGCGGGCTCAGTGCCTGGGTGAATTTGCAACTGGCGCCGCAATGCCGGGTGGCCTTCAAAAACCTGCTGATTGATATCGGCTGGAACCAGCCCAGCCTGTATCTGCCCGAGAACCAGTACGTCACTGATTTTCCTGGGGCCACCATCTACGTGGGCAAGAACAACGGCAAGGAAATCAAGGATGTGATGGTGTACCTCATACAGGGTGGCTCCAACATCGTGATGCAACTGAACGCGCCCCGGGGCGACTTTCAAGTGGACCGCACCAATCGCTCGCTGGAAATCCGGCTTTTTGATGTGCGTAGCGTGACTTTGACCGAAGGGCGGTTGAACTGGCAGTCGTGGGGAGAGTGGTCCCAGCAGTTTGATCTCGCCCAAGCCACCAAAGCCGCGGCGAAACCCCGCATCAGTGACATGACCTATACCCAATTGCGGGAAGAGTTGCGGCGGTTGGAATCCCAGGTGATGTCCGGGGGCGAAGGGACGGAAACCAACACGGATTTGAAATGGCGCCGGGCGGAAATTCTCTCGCCGGTGCGGGTGCAGTTGCATCAGAACATCGCATTCTCCTTTGCCTGCTTCGGCTTCGCCCTTGTGGGCATTCCGCTGGCCATCCGGGTCCACCGGCGCGAAACCAATATCGGCATGGTCATAGCCCTGCTGCTGGTGGGCGTCTATTACAGCTTCCTCATCCTCGGCGGCGCGCTGGAGACTCATCCCCGACTGTATCCGCACCTGATCATGTGGGTCCCGAATTTCCTGTTTCAGGGGCTCGGCGCGGTGCTGCTGTGGCGGGCCAACCGGGGAACTTGACGGCGAAGCACCGCCTCCGCCAGCTTATTTCAGCTTCAGGAAATTCTGGAGAATGGTCCGGCCGCTCTCGGTGAGGATGCTTTCGGGATGAAACTGCACGCCCCAGATGGAGAGTTCCTTGTGTTTCACGCCCATGATTTCGCCTTCCTCGGTTTCGGCGGTGACTTCCAGGCAGTCCGGCAGGGACGAACGCTCGATTACCAGCGAATGATACCGGGTGGCGGCGAAAGGATTGGGCATGCCGGCAAACAGGTCCCGGCCGTTGTGTTTGATGAGCGAGGTTTTGCCGTGCATCATCCGGTAGTTCACAATCACGTTGGCCCCAAAGGTGTGGCCGATGCACTGGTGGCCCAGGCACACGCCGAACACCGGCAGTTCCTTGCCGAAAGTGCGGATAATTTCATTGGAAAGGCCGGATTCGCGGGGTGAACACGGCCCGGGCGACACCAAAATGCGTTCCGGCTTGAGGGTGCGAATTTCGTCCAGCGTGATCTGGTCGTTCCGGCGCACCTCCAACGTCACGTTCAGCTCGCCGAGGTACTGCACGAGATTGTACGTGAACGAATCATAATTATCGATGACCAGAACCATAATTGACGTCCAAGTTAGCGGTCCGGCCCAAAATGGAAAGCCCTAAGAAGGCGGGCGCGGACAGGCCAGCAAAAACGGCGCCGCCGGCCCTCCCCACAAAAAGTTTATCTTTTCGGTGGACGGGACGGAGTCGCCCCATTAAACCTGATGCATCCCGCTATAAAACATGAAAAAGAACTCCCAATCCAAATTCAGCCGGCGCCAGTTCATCGCCACCACCGGGGCCGCGATGGTCTTGCCCCTGATCCTTCCCGGTTGCGCGACGAGCCGCAGCCGGCGCACGAAGCCTTCCAACCGCATCACCATGGGCGTAATTGGCTGGGGCATGCAGGGCCCGGGCAACACCCAGGCCTTCATGTTTGAAGACGACTGCCAGGTCGTCGCTGCCTGCGATCTCGACAAGAATCACCTTGAATCCGCGGTCAACACCATCAACGACCACTACAAAAACAAGGACTGCAAGGCCTACCACGATTACCGTGAAATTCTGGCCCGGGATGACATTGACGCCGTGATGATTGCCATTCCCGATCACTGGCATGCGCTGGTGGCCACCGAGGCTGCCCGGCGGGGCAAGGACATCTACGGCGAAAAGCCGCTGGCGCGCACCATTTTTGAGCAGCAGGCCATTGTCCGGGCCGTGGAGAAACACAATATCATCTGGCAGACCGGTTCATGGCAGCGTTCCGTGGCCAGTTTTCACAAGGCGGCGGAGATTGTCCGCAACGGGCTCATCGGCGAAGTTACGCAGGTGGACGTGGGCTTGCCGGCGGGCTTCGCCGACTTTGCCGGCACCAAGGATTTCATGTTGCCCTCGGATCCGCCCCCGGAACTGGATTACGACATGTGGATTGGCCCCTCCAAGATGATGCAGTACATCAAGGGCCGCGTACACATGAACTGGCGCTGGAATTATAATACCGGCGGCGGCCAGTTGCTGGACTGGATCGGGCATCATTGCGACATCGCCCACTGGGGATTGGATTTCGACCGCTCCGGCCCGTCGGAAATCGAGGGACATGGCGAATTTCCGCCAGTGGATGCGGTGTGGAACACCTGCACCAAGTACCGCATCGAATTGAAATATCCGTACAACATCCCCATGACCATTGCCGGCGGTTATGATGACATCCGCGGCGGGGTCAAGTGGACCGGTACGCGCGGCTGGGTGTGGGTGGATCGCGGTGGTTTTGAAGCCTCCAATCCGGATTGGAAACGCATGAAGAACCTGCCCGAGGAACTGCGGAAAGTGAAACTCTACGAATCCAAGGGGCATCAGCGTAATTTCCTGGATTGCGTGAAGTCGCGGCAGCCCACCATCACCCCGGTGCAAACCGCCCATCACTCCGCCATTCCCGGTCACCTGGGGCTGATCTCCATGCTGACCCAGCGAAAAATCCGCTGGGATGTGGCCACGGAGAAAATTATTGGCGACCCGCAGGCCAGCGAATTGCTCACCCGGCCTTACCGGGCGCCCTGGCATCTGGCCTGAAGCCCGGCCGGAAGATTATTTGCCGCCGATTTCGTCTAGCACCCGGTGGATGAGGTCGGCGGCAACTTTTTGCCCCCAGACCACGGTGCCAATCTTCCGGGCGAGCACAAACTTGATTTCGCCACCGCTCACCTTTTTGTCGAGCTGCATGGCGGCGAAAAGTTTTTTCCGTTTCGCGGCCGGCAAAGCCACCCGGGTGGGCAGGCCGGTACGCTGGAACAGCGCGGCAATCCGGTCTGCTTCGGCGGCAGGCAGCCCCAGCAAAGCTGTGGAGAGTCGCGCCGCCGCCACCTGCCCGATGGCAATAGCCTCGCCGTGCAGGTATTTGCCGTAGCCGGAACTGTTTTCCAAACCGTGGCCGATGGTATGGCCGAAATTGAGAATCGCGCGCAGGCCAGTTTCGGTTTCATCCTGCGCCACCACTTCCGCCTTGATTTCGCAACACCGGGCGATGACCCCGGTCAGCGGTTTGGTTTCGCGCCGCAACAACCGGGGCAAGTCGCGTTCCAGCCGGGCAAACAGCGGCGCGTCGTAAATAATGCCGTACTTGATGACCTCCGCCACGCCGGCGCGGAATTCCCGGACCGGCAGCGTGGCCAGCGTGGCCAGATCGGCCAGCACCAGGCGCGGCTGATAAAAAGCACCCACCAGGTTTTTGCCGGCCTTGAGGTTCACCCCCACCTTGCCGCCCACCGAACTGTCCACCTGCGCGAGCAGGGTGGTGGGCACCTGCACAAAGGGCACGCCGCGCAAATAGGTGGCCGCCAGGAAACCGGCGAGGTCGCCCACCACGCCGCCGCCGAGGGCTACGATGAAGGATTTACGTTCCAGCCGGTGGGCCGCCAGTTGGTCGTACCCGGATTGAACAGTTTTAAGGCTTTTGGCGGTTTCGCCCGCGGGCACGGTGATTTGCACCGGCTCAAATCCCGCCTGGCGCAGAGCCGCGAGGGCGGGCCGGGCGTAACGCCGGGCCACGTTGGTGTCGGTTACCACGGCGCACCGGCGGCCCAAATTCAACCGGGCACACTCCCGTCCCAGCCTGGCCAGCAGGCCGGGGCCGATCTGAATGTCATAACTGCGTTTGCCAAGGGATACCGGTACGATGCGCACAGTCGAAGCATAAACATTGGCCGGGTAGTGTAAAGGTTTGCCATGCGAATCCCGGTCCATCTGCTTGATTTGTGCAACCTTTCGGTTTTCAAGTGGCGGGGTTCGCGCTAGATTCCCGGCGTCCAGTATTTTGAACATGGCCTCTTCCGCGATTTATCTTGTACCGACATCCGGGGCGGACCGGTGCCGCCGGCGTTTCTGGGGTCTGCTCCTGCTGTTGCTGCTGGCCCTGCCGGTATTGCGGGCTTCGGCAGCGGATCCGGTATTCAGTCCGCCGCAGACTGCGGTGGCGCCCCCGGCGGATTGGATCGTACCGTTGCTGTTTGCCCCGCTGCCGGCGAACATCCGGCCGGAGCCCAACGAGGAACAGCGTTACCTGCTCCTGGACCGGCAAATCAATGTGGCCACCAACGAGGATTTTCATCACATCGTCCGCCAGATTTTGACCCCGGCCGGCATTCAAAATGGCGCCACTCTGACGGTGGACTTTGATCCCAACTACCAGTCGCTCACCTTTCACTGGGTCCGCATTTGGCGCGGCACCAACCACGTGGAGCAACTGAACGCCGGCAAGATCAAACTCATCCAGCCGGAACGGGAATTGGACCAGTTCTTAATGGATGGCCATGAGTCTGCCGTGCTGGTGCTCGATGACGTGCGCGTCGGCGACATCATTGATTACGCCTATACCCTCCAAGGCGCCAACCCGGTGCTGGAAGGCAAGTTTTTCAAGGCGGTGGATGTGCAATTACGGCAACCGGTGGAACACCTGGTCACCCGCCTGGTGTGGCCCAAGGAACGGCGATTGTACGCGCGGAATTTTAATTGCCCGAATACGCGGCCCACCGTGGCCGCCAAAACGAACCAAATTGAATATGTCTGGGACGCGCGGCATGTGCCCGGGCTGTACGTGGAAGACCAGTTGCCCGCCTGGTATGATCCCTTTCCCTGGGTGCAACTCAGCGAGTTTCAAACCTGGGCCGAGGTAAACCAATGGGCGCTGAAGCTCTTTCAAAACACGACGCCATTGTCGGCCGAGCTGAACGACAAAATTGCCGAGTGGCGGCGCATTCGTGGTCCGGAACAGCAGGTGCAGGCGGTGTTGCGCTTTGTACAGGAGAACATCCGTTATTTTGGGGTGGAGGGCGGCACGGGTTCGCACCGGCCCGCGGCGGCGTCGGATGTTTATGGCCGGCGCTACGGCGATTGCAAGGACAAGGTGCGGCTGTTCGTCACCATTTTGCGGGCACTTAACATCGAGGCGTGGCCGGTATTGGTAAATTCCCAATTGCACCGCGGCATCCAGCCATGGCAGCCCACCGCCATGGCGTTTAACCATGTCATTGCCCAGGTGCGATGCGACAACCGCACGTATTGGCTGGACGCCACCGCCAACTACCAGCGCGGCCCTCTGGCGGCCCACGCGCTGGATGATTTTGGCTACGGCCTGGTGGTCCAACCCAAAACCACCGCCCTGACCGCCATCCCGACATCTTCCGCCATCCCGGACACCACCATCGCCGAATATTTCCAGCTCGGCGGGCGCACCGACCCCGCCAGCCTCAAGGTGGTGACCGTGGCCACCGGAGCCGATGCCGAGGATTTGCGGGAACAGTTTGCCACCACGCCGCGGGCGGATATCGAAAAGAACTATTTGCATTATTACGCCAACCGCTATCCCGGGGCGAAGAGTGCCGCCGCGCTGGAATTCAAGGACGACGCAACGCAAAACCGGATTGAAATCACCGAGTCCTACAGTTGGGACCATTTTTGGACCAAGCCGGACGCCGACCATGAGTACCAGTGTACCTTTTATCCTTCGACCCTGGCGGAGCTGTTTCCCAAACCGGTGGACGTGGAACGTACCATGCCGCTGGCGGTGACGTTTCCGGTGCACCGGGTGCTGCGCACCGAGGTGTCCCTGCCAGAAGCCTGGGCGAACAATTCCAAAAGCCGGAACATCACCGACCCGGCGTTTTTCTTCCGGATGAACCAGAACACGACGGGCACGAAGCTGGTGCTGGAGTATGAGTATCGTGCGTTGGCAGATTCCGTTCCGCCCGAGCAGATGGCGGATTACATGGACCACATTACTGCCGCCCAGCAAACCATGGGGCACACGGTTTCCTGGTAGGACCGGGCCCGACCATGTCGGTTTCCATTCGCTCGCGCCCGTTTGTTTCGCCCATGTGGATTTACATAACGCATTATTCTACAGTAGTATGCATGTTTAAAAAAGATAATGCGTTGGTTGGATGTGCCTAATTTCAGTTGGGTTTGACGGCGTATTGGAGTTCTGGCAGCGTCTGGCATCTCAGCAACCCCGGAACCCCGGACAACCTATGGCCGACCAGAAATTCTCCTGCCCGCATTGTCAGCAACACCTCGAAGCCGGTGCCGATTATGCCGGTCTGCAAATCAATTGTCCGGCGTGCAATGGCAGCCTGACCGTGCCTGGCCCCGCAGCGCCCGCCGCCCCGCCGCCAATGCCCTCGCGCCCGGCGGCCGCCACCGGGCAGGGCTGTCCCTCGTGTGGCACCCCGCTGGCCCGCGGAGCGGTCTTATGTACCAAGTGCGGTTACAATCTGGCCACCGGCAAGCGTATTGTGGCCGGCAAAGTGGTGCCGCCCGGCAAGCCCCAACCGGATAATTGGGAAACCCCATGGTACAAGACGGCGTATCCCTATGTGGGATTCGTGGTGGTCCTGTTGGGCGTGCTTTACTTCTTCAGCCGCAGCAATCCCGACCTCCAGCCGGTGTTGGTGGGGTTGGCGGCGCTGTACGTGCTGACCTCCCACATCATTGTCACGGTGGCGGCTTTTCGAGATGGGGTTGGCACCGGGTTTCTCACCCTGTGCATTCCGTTTTACGCCATTTATTATGTGTACTGGGTCGCTGAGAGCGACATGCTCAAAGTGATTTATGGTGTGGCCATCATCACCAACATCGCCTTGAGATTCGTGGAGTGAAATGAGCGCCGGCCCGAAAATAATTGTAGCCCGGCCTCCCCGGCGGGTGGCGGCGCTCTGGTTGGGTCCCACCTCGGTGGCGGCGGCATGGCTGGGTTTGTTTCTGGCGGTGATCTCCCCGCCCCAAGGTCTGGGCCTGCCGCTTTGCTGGGTGGAAAGCGCCACGGGGATTCCCTGCCTGGGCTGCGGTTTGACCCGGAGCTTGAGCTGCGGCTTGCGCGGCCATTTTCTCGAAAGCTGGCATTACCATCCCTTGGGACTCTTTATCCTCGGGTTATTCCTGTTCACCGCCGGGCAAAGTTTGCTGTCGCAACGGCCCCGGGAACGCCTCCGCCAATTCATCGAGACGCGTCCGGTCTGGTTTTACCGGGCTTACGTGGGTTTTGTGGTGGTCTTTGTCGGGTTCGGCCTGGCGCGGGCGCTGTTCAGTTGTTTGCCGGGCGCGGGTCCGGGATTTCTGGCGCACGTGGGTTGACCCCAACGGCGGGAAGTTCCGGAGTGAAAATTGGGTAAAATATCTGGTGGCGGCTTTGGCAAGAGGATTGGCGCGTTCTGCTAGTGACGGAATTTGATCCGGGGTTTAAGCTGGCAGCATGAATACAAGGAATGCTTCCGCCTATGCCGCCCAAACCGAAAAGTCCGCCCTGGCCCCGTTGAACATCCCCCGACGGGAACCGGGAGCTGCGGATGTTGAAATTGAAATCCTCTATTGTGGCGTCTGCCACTCCGATCTTCATCAGGCGCGCAACGAATGGCACAACACCGTTTATCCCTGCGTGCCGGGACACGAAATCGTCGGCCGCGTCACCCGTGTCGGCGCCGCAGTCACCAAGTTCAAACCCGGCGATTTGAGCGCCGTCGGTTGCATGGTTGATTCCTGCCGCACCTGCGAGAACTGCCAGGCCGGATTGGAGCAATACTGCCTGTCATTTCCCACGTTTACCTACAACGGCGCTGATAAACATCTCGGCGGGCACACGTTCGGTGGCTACTCCACCAGCGTCGTGGTGGATGAGGCCTTCGTCCTGCGCGTGCCGGCCGGGTTGGATCTGGCTGCCACCGCGCCGCTGTTGTGCGCCGGCATCACCACGTATTCGCCGTTGCGTCATTGGAAAGTTGGCCCCGGCCAGAAGGTGGGCATTGTGGGGCTCGGCGGCTTGGGTCACATGGCGGTGAAATTTGCGCGGGCCTTTGGTGCCCACGTGGTACTGTTCACCACCTCGCCCGGCAAGATCGCCGACGGCCTGCGTCTGGGCGCGCACGAGGTGGTGGTGTCCAAGGATGCTGCCGCCATGCAGCAGCATCAACGCAGCTTCAACTTCATTCTCGATTGCGTCTCCGCCCAGCACGACGTCAACGCCTACCTGACCTTGCTCAAGCTGGATGGCACGCTGACCCTGGTGGGCGCGCCGGAACATCCGTTGCCGGTGGCGGCGTTCAACCTGTTGCTGCCGCGCCGCAATTTCGCCGGCTCGGGTATCGGGGGCATCGCGGAAACACAGGAGATGCTGGACTTTTGCGGGGCCCACGGAATTGTCTCGGACATCGAAATGATTCCGATGCAGAAAATCAACGAGGCCTGGGACCGGCTCCTCAAGCAGGACGTGCGTTACCGGTTCGTCATCGATATGGCCTCACTCAAGGCGTAACGCCGCCTGGCGACTGTTGTTTCACAAACAACGGGAGCGCAGCCAGATCGCGGCAAGTTGTTGATTTGCGCACCCGCTCTCAATCAAAGGAACTGATATGGAAATCAAACGCATTGGCTCGCAGCCCTCGAATAAAGGGCCGGCGGACTGGTTCACCGGTAGCGTCCGCATTGACCCATTATTTCAGGCTGCGGCGCCGGCGCGCGTGGCGGGCGCCAGCGTCACGTTCGAGCCCGGCGCGCGAACCGCATGGCACACACATCCGCTGGGGCAGACATTGATCGTCACTGCGGGTTGTGGCTGGGCGCAGCGGGAGGGCGGACCGGTGGAGGAGATTCATCCCGGCGACGTGATTTGGTTTGCGCCGGGCGAAAAACACTGGCACGGCGCCACGCCCACCACGGCCCTGACGCACCTCGCCATTCAGGAACAACTCGACGGCAAGGCGGTGGACTGGCTGGAGCAAGTTGCCCCCGGACAGTACCGCCGGTGAAAGGAACAACCGCATCCCATGGCCGACCGTTTTCGCATTTCCAGCCTGCTGCCCGGCCGCTTGGCCGAACACCAGATCGCATTGCCGGCGTTGTTGTGCCGGGCGGGATTGCCCGCGGGGTTTTTCCACCAGGAGAAAATTTACGCCACCACCGCGGAACTGTTTGCGCTGTGGCGGACCGTTGGGGAGATGAGCCCGGATCCCGGTATCGGTCTGAAGTTGGGTGCGGAACCGCGGTTTGAGCGGTATCAGCCGTCGGCCCTGGCCGCCGTGTGCAGCCGGTCCTTTCGCGACGCGCTGCAACGCATCGCCCGCTACAAACAACTGACCTGCCCGGAGGAAATTCGCATTCAGATTGGGCGGGAGGAGGCGGTGGTGGAATTTATTTATCTCCAGACGGAGGCTGCCGAGCCCGATGTGCTGGTGGATTTGTGCCTGGCCTGGATTCTTGCCATCGGCCGCCGTGGTACGGATGGCCAGATTGCTCCGTTGCGGCTGGAACTGGCCCGGCCGGCCGGCCACCGAGAATTGCTGGAAGCGCACTATGGCTGCCGGGTGAAATTCAAGGCCGCCCGCAATGCGCTGATTTTCCGCACCAGCGATCTGGACCGGCCGTTCGTGACCCACAACGTGGAACTGCTCACCGCCATCGGCGCCCAATTGGAAAGTGAATTCCAGGAACGCAAGGCCAGCCGCGACGTGGGCGAGCAGGTGCGGCACACACTGAAACGTTCGCTGGCTGGCAAGCGGCCCACGCTGCCGCAAGTGGCCCGCGAACTCGGCATGAGCGCGCGCACCTTGCAGCGCCGGTTGACGGACGCCAAGCTCACGTTTCAGCAGTTGGTGGAAACCACCCGGCGCGAGCTGGCGCGACATTATCTCAAGCAAAGTACCGTGGAACTAAACGAGACAGCGTTCCTGCTCGGCTACGCGGATGCCAATTCGTTTTTCCGAGCGTTTCAGGACTGGGAGGGCACTTCGCCGGGCGAATGGCGGTCGCGGCATCAACCCGCCCGGCTGGCAGTCACGGAATAACGACCGGTCCGGTGCTTCCTCCGGTCAAAAACAAAATTTATTTCAACGAAAGATTCACTATGAAAAAGCGCAAATTGGGAAAGAGCGGGTTGGAAGTTTCGGCCCTCGGGCTGGGCTGCATGGGCATGAGTTATTCGTACGGTCCACCGAAAGACAAAACGGAAATGGCCGCCCTGTTGCGGGCTGCCGTGGACCGCGGCATCACATTCTTTGACACCGCCGAAGTGTACGGGCCCTACCTCAATGAAGAGTTGCTCGGCGAGGCGCTCGCGCCAGTCCGGCAGCAGGTGGTGATCGCCACCAAGTTTGGCTTCGACATCAATCCGGACTTCACCTTTAACCGCGCCAAAGGACCGGCCCTCAACAGCCGGCCGGAGCACATCCGGAAGGCCGTGGAGGGCTCGCTGCAACGGCTCAAAATTTCGACCATTGATTTGCTTTACCAGCATCGCGTGGATCCCGACGTGCCCATTGAAGACGTGGCTGGCACGGTGAAGGAACTGATCTGGGAAGGAAAAGTCCGCCATTTTGGTTTGTCCGAAGCTGGCCTGGCAACCCTGCGGCGCGCCCACGCCGTGCAGCCGGTCACCGCCCTGCAGAGCGAATATTCGCTGTGGACCCGGACCGTCGAGAAAGAGACGTTGGCCACGCTGGAAGCACTCGGGATTGGCCTGGTGCCGTACAGCCCGTTGGGCCGGGGCTTTTTGACCGGCAAAATGGGCGCCGACACCAAATTTGACAGCGGCGATTTCCGCAACAACCTGCCGCGCTTTGCGCCGGAAGCATTGCAAGCCAATCAGGCCCTGGTGGCATTGCTGGACCGCATCGCGCAACGCAAGGCTGCCACGCCCGCACAGATTGCGCTCGCCTGGTTGCTGGCGCAAAAGCCGTGGATTGTACCCATCCCGGGCACCACCAAACTGAACCGCCTGGAGGAAAATCTCGGTGCCGTGGCGGTGGAACTGACGCCGGAAGATTTGCGCGACATTGATGCCGCCGCCGCGCAAATCACCGTGCATGGCGCCCGGTATCCCGAGCGGCTCGAAGCCGTTACCGGGCGCTGATGCCGCAGATGGGATTGTGTGAGGCTGCCGGCGCGGGCAATTGGGGGTGGCGAAATTCTGCTACCTGATTCGCCGGATTTCTGGTAAGCGTGCCCGGCCCGAATGAAAATCATCACCGATGAATCCTGCACCGGCTATGAAAAGGCCGGACATCCCGAAACGCCGGCGCGGGTTCGGGGGACGCTGAAAAAACTGCGGGCGCAAACGGATCTGGCGCTCAAATGGACCACCCCCGGGGAGGCCACCGAGACGGAGGTGCTTCGCGCCCACGTGCCGGCCATGGTGGCGCGGCTCCAGGTGGCGGAAGATTTTGACGCCGACACTCCCGCCTTGCCGGGCATTGAAGCGCATGCGTGGCGTTCCGTGGGCGGGGCGCTCACGGCCATGCGGTGCGCGCTCGCCGGGGAAGCCACGTTCAGCCTGTTGCGTCCGCCCGGCCACCACGCCACCCGGCAACGCAGCATGGGCTTCTGCTATTTCAATTCCATCGCCATTGCCGCGCTGGCCGCCCACCAGGAGCAGGGCAAACGGGTGGCGGTGTTTGATTTTGACGTGCACCACGGCAATGGCACGGAAGACATTTTGCTCGGCAAGCCCGGGCTGGCCACCTTTTCGGTGCATCAGCATCCTGCCTACCCAGAAACCGGCACCCGCAACGTCGGGACGAATTGTTTTAATTTTCCCGTGGCGCCGCATACCCCACGGGTGCATTACCGCGAAGTGCTCGCCAGCGCGCTCGACGCCGTGAAAAAGTTTCGCCCCCAGGTGCTGGCGGTGTCCGCCGGGTTTGACGCCTACCACGGCGACCCGCTGGCCCAGGGCACGCTGCAAACGGAGGATTATCATTGGCTCGGCGGGCTCATTCGCGGGCTCGGCATCCCCACGTTCAGCATTTTGGAAGGCGGCTACAGCGCCCAGTTGCCCGAACTGGTGTTCGCCTATCTCCAGGGGATTTCCGGGCAATAAACGCTGCCGCCGGTCCCAATCGGGCGGCGCCAAATTCCCGGCCCGGCCCGTTTCATCCTTTCAGCGCCGGGCCAAATCGGTAAATTCAGGGCGTGAGCAATCAACGCAACCTCCGCAACATCGCCCTCATCGGCTTCATGGGCACGGGCAAGTCCACGGTGGGCCGATTGGTGGCCGACCAGTTGCGCTTTGAGTTTGTGGACACCGATGACCTCATTGAAAAACGCGCTGGCAAAACTGTCCGCGACATTTTTGCGCAGGCCGGCGAGGCGGCATTTCGCCAGATGGAAAAGGACTTGGTGACCGAACTCGCCACCCGCAGCGGTCTCGTCATTTCCGCCGGGGGTGGGTTGGCCGCCCAGCCCGGCAACCTGGACAGTCTGAAAACGCACGCGCTGGTGATCGCCCTGTGGGCCGCGCCGGAAAAAATCTGGCAGCGGGTCCGTCATCAAACCCACCGGCCGTTGCTGGACTGCGCCGATCCGCTCGCCAAAATCCGCACCCTGCTCGCCGAACGGGAACCGTTCTACCGCCAGGCCGATGTGATGGTGAACACCGATCTGCGGCCCATCAAAGCCGTGGCGCAACAGGTCGCGCATCAATTCCGCATGGGGCAGGTACCGCCCACATGAAACCGGCCATTGTCCAGCGCGCCCGCGAACTGGGCTTTGATGATTGCCGCTGCACTACCGCCACTTCGCCCGACCACGCTGCCCGATTGCACGACTGGCTGGCCGAGAAGAAGCACGGCGAAATGCTGTGGTTGGAACGCAACGCGGAAAAGCGAAGCGAACCGCAAAAGGTTTTGCCCGGCGCCAAAAGCATCCTCACCCTGGCGGCCAGCTATGCGAGTGAACCGCCCGCCCGGGACGCGGCTGGCCCGGGGCAGGGGATGGTGGCTCGCTACGCCCGCTATGCGGATTATCACGACGTACTGGCCGGGCAACTGAAGTTGCTGGTGGAATTCATTAATGAGCAGGCGCCCGGCACGCGGTCGCTGTGGTATGTGGATACCGGTCCGTTGCTGGAGCGCGACCTCGCCCAGCGCGCCGGACTCGGGTTTGTGGGCAAGCACACCAACCTGATCAGCCGCCGGCTGGGCAACTGGTTTTTCCTGGCAGAAATCATCACCACCCTGGAACTGCCGCCCGACGCGCCCGAGGCGAATCATTGTGGCCACTGCACCCGCTGCCTGACGGCGTGTCCCACCGCAGCCATTACCGCGCCGTTCGAACTGGATGCCCGCCGCTGTATTTCGTACCTGACCATCGAGCTGAAGGGCGCCATCCCGGAGGCATTGCGGCCGGCCATCGGAAACCGCATTTATGGCTGCGACGATTGCCTGGCGGTATGTCCGTGGAACCGCTTTGCGCGGGAAGGGCGGCTGATGCGCCCGCATGCCCGGACGGATCTGGGCACACCGGATTTGTTGGAATTGCTGGCGCTGGATGAGGCGGGCTTCAAGCAACGCTTTGCCGGCACCCCAATAGTGCGCACCAAGCGCCGCGGGCTGCTGCGTAATGTTTGCGTGGCTTTGGGCAACACGGGCGATGCCTCCGTCCGGCCCGCTTTGGAACGCGCCACCCACGACCCCGAACCGCTGATTGCCGCGCACGCCGCCTGGGCGTTGACGGCCATTGACCGGCGGTTGCAGCGCGGAACTGTGCCTGAACATCCGGGAGGTTAAAATAGGCCGTTTGACCGCTTGCTCCCCCGGGCGCCTTTAGCCTATGCTGACGCCCAACATCCAGTGATGAATTTAAGCGCAACAGAATTTGATGGTGCTGCTTGCCCTTCGGCTTTTTTTCTTATGAATCCCGTATCTCCCCGTTCCACCTCAACCCTTGTCTCCTCCGGCATCAGCCGCAATATTGGGCGGTGGGTCCCGCTGCTGGTGGTGGGATTGCTTGGCGTGGCCGGTGTTTCCTCCGGTCTTGCCGCCACCGCTCCCCTGACTTTCAAAAGCCCCGATGGTCATGTGGTGGTAACGGTGTCGCCCGGAGCACACCTCACCTATCGGGTTGCCTTCAATGGCAAAGAGGTGGTTTTGCCTTCGGCGCTGGGGGTTATTGTGGATGGACAGGATCTGGGACAAAACGCCGCCACCACGGGCAAAGCGGTCACCGGGAAGATTGACGAGCAATAC
>DATJIU010000221.1:0-2905 GCA_035492855.1 Dongiaceae bacterium
GCCAGTCATGTTCCTGCAGAACCTGACCCATCAGGGCACAAAACTCGGCATTGTCGTCAATTATGAGTACGGTTTTCATACCGCGTATCCGCAGATTATTAGCAGGTTGGGCGCCATCGTAGGCGGCAGTCGGCCAAATGGAAGCAAAATAAGCCGTTACGCATGGGCCACCGCGGCCGGGCGGGCGGCGCGCAGCCGTTCAATGATCGGCGGCAGTTGCTCCAACAGGTAGTTCACTTCGGCTTCGGTGTTGTAGAGTCCCAGGCTGAAGCGGATGCTGCCCTTGGCCCGCTCGGCGCTCAGGCCCATGGCCGTCAGCACATGCGACGGCGCCAAGGAACCGGTGGTGCAGGCGGACCCGCTCGAAGCGCAAATGCCCACGTGATCCAGCGCCTTCAAAACTTCGCCGGCTTCCACGCCGCCAAAGGAAAGGTTGCTGGTGTTGGGCAGGCGCGATTCCCAATCGCCGTTGCGAATGGTTTCGGGAATAGATTTCAGAATGCCTTTTTCCACCTGGTCGCGCAACGCGCGCACCCGGGTTTGCTCCTCCGGCAAATGCGCCAGTGCGAGTTCCGCCGCCCGGCCAAAACCGACAATGTAGGGCACGTTTTCCGTGCCGCCGCGCCGGCCCCGCTCCTGGCCGCCGCCAATCACGTAGGGTACGTAGCGGGTGTGATGCTTGATGTAGAGCGCGCCAATGCCCTTGGGCGCATGCAGCTTGTGGGCGGACATGGAGAGGAAGTCCACCTCCACGTTCTTGACGTCAATTTCCAGCTTGCCCGGCACCTGGACGGCATCGGTGTGAAACAACACCTCCCGGCTGCGGCAGAGGGCGGAGATTTCTTCAATGGGAAACACCACGCCGGTCTCGTTGTTGGCCCACATTACCGACACAATGGCGGTATCGGGACGGATGTTTTTTTCCAGCAGATGAATGTCCAGCGAACCGTCGGACTCCACCGGCAACAAAGTGACTTCGTACTGCTGTTTGCGCAGGTATTCGGCGAACTTGATGTTGGCCGAATGCTCCACCGCCGTGGTCAACAGGTGGCGTTTGGCGGGGTGCGCCGCCAAAGCCGAATGAATGGCGGAGTTGTTGCCCTCCGTGCCGCAACTGGTGAAGATGATTTCGCGCGGGTCGGCGTTGATCAACGCCGCCACCTGGGCCCGGGCGGCTTCGATGGCCTTGGTCAGGTCATGCCCGAAATGGTAGGCGCTCGAAGGGTTGCCCCAGTGCTCGGTCAGGTAGGGCAACATGGCCGTGACCACCTCCGGTGCAATCTGGGTGGTGGCATTGTTGTCAAAATAGTAAATTTTGGTCGGACTCATCTTTAGCTTCCAATCTGGGCCGGGGCGCTTCTCCCCGCCAGCGCCGCCAAGGGCGGACCGGGATACTAGGACAATCCCCGGCCCTTGGAAAAGTGTTTTCAACATCCCCTTTTTTGGGCACGTTGAGAAAGGTTAAAATTATTTTGACTTTCGGAAGAATTGGGGTAACATTACTAAAATAGGTTATTTACTTATGATTGAAACGCAGGCGGCCGGCGAACCGGCCAAGGTAACCCATAACGAAGAAATCAAGGCGGCCAACCCCACCTTGGCGGGGACCATTGCCGCCACCCTGGCGGATTCCACCACGGACCATTTTACGGACGACGACAATCAGTTTCTTAAGTTTCACGGCTCCTATCAGCAGGACGACCGCGATGTCCGCAAGACCGCCAAGCATTATCAGATGATGGTGCGCGGGCGCATCCCCGGCGGCGTCATGACCCCCGCCCAGTGGTGCGTGTTCGATGATTTGGCCGCGCGTTATGGGAACAACACCCTCCGCATCACCACCCGGCAGAGCATCCAGTTTCACGGCATCCTGAAACAGAATCTCCGGTCAGTCATTGCCGGGATCAATGAATCGCTGCTGTCCACGCTGGCGGCTTGCGGCGACGTGAACCGCAATGTGCTCGCCCCGCCGACGCCGGCCTACACCAAGGCCCGGGAACAGGTTTTCGCCGATTGCAAAAAAGTGGCCCTCGCGCTGGCGCCGCAAACCAAGGCTTATCACTCCATCTGGATTGACGGCGTGCAACTCGACAACGAAGCGCCGGAGAACAAGAATTTCGTGGACCCGCTGTATGGCCAGACCTGGCTGCCGCGGAAGTTCAAGATCGCCTTTGTCATTCCGCCGGTGAACGATCTGGATGTTTTCACCAACTGCCTCGGCTTCATTGCCATTGTGGAAAACGACCGGCTCGTCGGTTACAACCTTGCCGTCGGCGGCGGCATGGGCCGCAGTCACGGCAACGAACAGACCTATCCCCGGCTGGCCGATGTCATCGGCTTTTTCCCGCCGGAGAAGGTGGTGGACGTGGCCAAGGCGGTGCTGGGCATCCATCGCGATTTCGGTGACCGCACCGACCGCAAGCATGCCCGGTTGAAATACGTCGTCGCGGAACGCGGCGTTGATTTCATCCGTGCCGAGGTGAACCAGCGCGCCCACCTGCTGCTGGCCCCGGCCCGGGAATATAAATTCACCACCATGGGTGATCTCTACGGCTGGCACAAGGCCGTGGACGGCTCAAATTTCCTGACACTGTTCGTGGAAACCGGGCGCGTGAAGGACACCGACGGTCACGAGCTGAAGACCGCTTTGCGCCACGTGGCGGAGAAGTTTCCCAAAATCGAATTCCGGCTCTCGGCCAACCAGAATGTCATCCTGGCCAACGTGGCCGACAACGACCAGGCGGTCATTACCGCCATTCTCAAAAAGCATGGGGTCAAAACGGAATCGCAGGCCTCGGTGTTGCATGCCGCTTCCATGGCCTGCCCTGCCCTGCCCACCTGCGGCCTCGCGCTGGCGGAATCCGAACGTTACCTGCCCGGCCTGATTGACCGGATTGAAAAACTT
>DATJIU010000222.1:0-2521 GCA_035492855.1 Dongiaceae bacterium
GCGCAGTGCGACTTGTTGTTGCTCTCGGGCGGCGCCAGCGTGGGCAATTATGATTTTGGCCGCCGCCTGCTGACCGCGCTCGGATTTCAGATTCATTTCGACAAACTGAACCTGCGTCCCGGCAAACCGCTGATTTTTGCCACCCGCGACGGCCAAGCCGCCTTTGTGCTGCCCGGCAACCCGGTGTCTCATCTGGTCACGCTACACGTCGCCGTCCGGCTGGCGTTGGAACAGCTCGCCGGCGCCGCCGGCACCTGGCCTGTAGTCCTGGCCCGGCTGGACGCGCCACTGGAATACCGGCTCGACCCGCGCGAAACTTTCTGGCCGGCACGGGTGACCCTGCGCGACGGCGCGCTTGTGGCCCATGCCTTGCGCTGGCAAAGTTCCGGCGACGTGACCGGGCTCGCCGGCGCCAATGCGCTGTTGCGCTGCACCAGCAGCACCCCGACGCTCGCCGCCGGAGCACCGGTGGAGGCCTGGTTGCTCCAACTGCCATGAAATCATTTTCACACCTGGATGCCACGGGCCATGCCCGCATGGTGGACGTGGGCCACAAGCCCGTGCAGCAGCGGTGCGCCGTGGCGGCGGGCCAATTGAACTGCCGGCCCCAAACCCTCACTGCCCTGCGCGCCCGCAAGTTGCCCAAGGGCGACGTGCTCACTGTGGCCAAGATCGCCGCCATCGCCGCCGCCAAGCGCGTGGATGAACTCATCCCGCTGTGCCACACGTTGCCGCTGGATGGCGTGGACGTGGAATTCACCTTGAAGAAAACCAGCATTCACATCCGCGCCACCGCCCGCACCAGCGCGCGCACTGGCGTGGAGATGGAAGCCCTCACCGCCGTGAGCGTGGCCGCGCTGACCTTGTACGACATGTGCAAGGCGGTGGACAAGACCATGGTCATCGCGGACATCCACCTCGTTTCCAAAACCAAAAAATGAAAATCGGCCGGGTCACCCTCAGCGACCGTGCGAGCCAGGGCGTGTATGCCGACCGCAGCGGTCCGGAAATCGAGCGCGTGCTGGCGGAGCAGTTCGCCGGAACGGTCACTTTTGAACGCGTTCTGCTGCCCGATGAACAGGGGCAAATTGAGGCGGCGCTGAAACAATTGTGCGCCGCCGGCTGCGCCCTGGTGGTGACCACCGGCGGCACCGGTCCGACCCCGCGCGATGTCACCCCGGAAGCCACCCGCGCCGTCATCGAAAAGGAATTGCCCGGCTTCGGCGAAGTGATGCGCGCCGTATCGTTTGCCAAAGTGCCCACCGCCATCCTCTCACGCGCCACGGCTGGCGTCCGCGGCCAATCCCTGATCGTTAATCTGCCCGGCAACCCCCGCGCCATCGCCGAATGCCTGCCGCCTCTGCTGCCCGCGATTGTCGAGGCGCTGGACCACATCGCCGGCTTCCGGCCGGAGTTACGGACGTAGCCGCAGCACTCCTTATCACAACCCGATTTGCGGTTTGGGCTCGCCATTGCGGGCGCGGGCCCAGGCGGTGGCCAGCAATTCGGTGATTTGTTCGCGTTGCCCGGCGGTGAAGGGCGCACTCTCCGGCAGGGCAAAGCATTCGGGGCCGCCCCCGGTGGCCGGCACCGGCAGGCCGGCCAGCAAGGCTTGCAGACAGTCCCGTTGTTCCGGGGAAAAATCTTCCGGCAGTTCCACCGGCAGCCGCGCCAGGGCCACCGCGCTGAACTTGAACTCGGGTTGCCGGGAGACGGCATCCACCGCCTCATTGGTGGCGGCGTTCACCGCGAGGTTTTCGCCAAAGCGGTCGTTCCAATGAAACGGCGCAAAGCAGTTGCCCGGTCGCACGCGGGTGGTGAGGGTGGCCGGATAGATGGCGCTGCCCCGCCGGGAACTGACCCGTACCAGTCCACCGTTCGCCACGCCCAGCGCGGCGGCATCGTCGGGGTGAATCTCCATAAACGGGCCGGGATTCAGTTTGTTAAGCGATGGCACCTTGCCGGTCTTGGTGAGGGTATGCCATTGATGCGCCACGCGCCCGGTCATCAATACGAACGGATACTCCGTATCCGGCAACTCTGCCGGCGGCAGAAACGGCCGGGCCAGAAAACAGGCTTTGCCGGATTCGGTGGGGAACACCGGCACGGCGGTTTCATTCACATACCGAATCTTCGCGCCGGCGGAATCGCCCGGGCCGCAAGGCCATTGCAGGGGCCCTGTGCGCAGGCGTTCGTGCGAAATGCCGCGGAGATCGTAACCCGTCTGAGCATTCCCCGTGGCCCGGATTTCATCAAAGACATCGCTGGCGCTTTCGTAAGGGAACGCCGCGGCAAAACCCAGTTCCCGGGCCACGCGCGTAAGGATCCACCAGTCGGACTGCGCTTCGCCGGGTGGATTTACCGCGCGTTGCATCAGGGTGAGGTTGCGCTCGGAATTGACCATCACGCCTTCAGCCTCGGCCCACACAGCGCCGGGCAGCAAGATGTCGGCATATTGTGTGGTTTCCGTGGGATGATAGGCGTCCTGCACGATCACCAGCTCGGCCCGTTGCAGACCGGC
>DATJIU010000223.1:0-25504 GCA_035492855.1 Dongiaceae bacterium
GCCTGGCCTTGTTGGGCGTGGTGACGGTCGGCCTGGCGCAGCTCAAGCCCGCCGCGCCACTCGTGGCCAAGTCAGCCGTGTGGCTGGATACCGTGAAGCGGGGCGAGATGTTGCGGCAGGTGCGCGGCGCCGGCACCCTGGTGCCGGAGGACATCCGCTGGATTCCCGCGGTCAATGCCGGACGCGTGGAGCGTATTGCGGTGCTGCCGGGCACCGCGGTGAAGGCGGATACCATCCTGGTGGTATTGAGCAATCCGGAGCTGGAACAGGCGGCGTTCGAGGCGGAATCGCAGGTCAAGGGCGCGAAGGCGGAACTGACCAATCTGCGGGTACAGCTGGAATCGCAACAACTGACCCAACGGGCAGCGGTGGCCACGGCTGAGGCGAATTATACCAGCGCCAAACTGGATTACGATGCCAATGCCGAACTGGGGGCGAGCGGATTGGTGGCCAGCCTGACGGTGAAACAGTCCCGCACCAAGGCCGAACAATTGGCCACCTTGCTCGAAATTGAAAAAGACCGTTTGAAAATGGGCACCAATGCCGCCATGGCCCAGGTTACCTCGCAACAGGAGAAAATTGCGCAGTTGGAAGCCGGGTACGAGTTGAAGCACCGGCAATTGGAGGCGCTCCAGGTGCGGGCGGGCGTGGATGGGGTGTTGCAGCGGTTGGGGGACGGGGACGGTTCCCTGCAAGTTGGCCAGCAGCTTGCGGCCGGGACCCCGGTGGCGCGCGTGGCGAATCCCACCCGGCTGAAGGCGGAAATCAAAATTGCCGAGACCCAGGCCAAGGACATCCAGTTGGGTCAGCCTGCGGAAATTGACACCCGCAACGGAATTGTCCCAGGGCGGGTGACGCGCATTGACCCTGCGGTGCAAAACGGAACGGTATCGGTGGACGTGGCGCTCACGGGAACTTTGCCGCACGGGGCGCGGCCGGACCTGAGCGTGGATGGCACCATCCAGTTGGAGCGGCTGGAAGATGTTTTGTATGTGGGCCGGCCGGTGCAGGGGCAGCCTGACAGCACGCTGGGATTGTTCAAGGTGGTGGCGGACGGCCGGGAGGCAATGCGGGTGCCGGTCAAACTGGGCCGTTGTTCTGTCAGCACGGTGGAGATTGTCAGCGGGCTCCAGGCGGGCGAAAAAGTCGTGCTGTCGGACATGTCGCAATGGGACGCGTTTGACCGGGTGCGGCTGGAATAAAAAACCCGGCGCCACGGCGCCGGGTTTGAATGAGGCTGATTGATTGCGGTGCCGTCAGTATACCACCACGCGGTAGTAGGCCTGGCTGTTCTCCGTCGGGTTGCGGATGTCGGTGACCGTAATGTCGTTGCCGGTGCCGACGATATCTGATACCAGCGGCACCCAGTTGAGGAGGTCGCTGGAGGATTCCAGCCGGTACATCCGGTTCACCGCAGTACTAAAGGTGATTTGGTAGCGTCCATAGGTGTCGGTCGGGGCGACGTTTTTGACCCGGAATACCGAGTTGGCGTCATTGGGGTCCGTGCCCGCCTGATACTCCTGCCAGGTTGGGACGCCATCCCCGTCGGGGTCGCCGAGTTCCGCCGTGGCGTAGTCGGGGGAGAATCCGTTCGCGAAGAGCCAGGGAATGGGAGTACCGTGAGGCAGCACCGGAAAATCCGTCAGGAAGGCGTTGGTGTTCTCGAATGTGAAGCTCTGCCCGCCGGTATTGGTGTAGATGGAGTTGTCCAGCTCAAAGACGCTGAAGGCGCTGCTGGCATCAATCACATCATGGAAGGTAAAGGTGACCAGCTTCCCAAACGCCGAGAACGGTATGCTGGTGTCGCGGTTTTGCGGGTCGGCGCTGCTGAGCAGGAGCCACTGACCGCCGGCGTCGTCGTTGGTTTGCGTCAGGCTCCAGCCATAAAGCATTTCGCCGTCATTGGTGGATTCCAGGCTGACGGTGCAGGGCCAGTTGGAGCGGTAATGCAGGCGCAACTGCCGGATGTATCGGGGCACATAGGTGGCGCGTAACGTGAGCCCGGAGGGATGGATATCGGCGTCCGCCGCGAGCCGCAACGAGCCAACCGTCACATTGCCCGCATGGCTGGTGGGCGGATACGGAGCGATGATGTAGTTGGTCTTGTACGTGTAATCAATGTTGGTGGTGGGCGGATCAGTGGTGGGGTCCACGGTGATGTTGGTGCCCGTGATGATGGGGTCCGGATTGGGCGGGGAAACCGCGGTGAATCCCTGGTAGGAAATCTGGAAGGACGGCATGAAGGGGGTAGCCGAGCGTTTCAACGTGGCCCAGCGCAAAATGTACTGGCCGTTCAGGTCCTTGCCGATTTGGGCCAGGTTGGCGGCCAGGGCCGTGCTGTTGGTGGCTTCATAAAACCGGCCGGAGGTCTGGGCGCTGAGATTTTGCAGGGTCGGAACATCCAGGGCATCGCCGAAGCCGACACAATAGATATGCACATTGTTGTTGGTGGCGGCACTGATCACATTGGTGATGGTATTGGTGCTGGATTCGTCCCGGCCGTCGGACACCAGGATGATGTAGTGCTGTTCATCCGGATTGGGCGAGCCCAGGCTGCCGATGGCCGCCACCAGGGCATCCCAGCAGCGGGACCCGGCGGGGAAATTCTGGACATAGTTGGTCCAGATGCCGGCAATCGCATTGGTCAGCAATTCCTTGTCCGTGGTGAGGGAAGTCACCTGTTGCGGGGCCACATCTTCCCGGTGGAATTCATAAACCCCGATCTGGGCGTCCGCCGGCTGCTGGTTTACGAACGTGGTGGCGCCGTTCACCTCGGTGTCTACGGCGTCGGAGATGCCGTCATTGTTAGTGTCGCCATTGGCCAGGGAGGCGACGCTCGCGGTGAAATCCAGCACCAGATAGGCCTTGAGCACCTTGGCGCTGCCCAGCCTCAGGATCTTCTCAATTTCCGTGGGCTCGGTGCCATCCTCCAGCGCGGTGACCGTAAGCAGCCGCGGGTCCACCACCACGGCGTGATTGATGGCGGGGTCCGCCCCGTCGCGCAGCGCAAACTGAAAATCCATCAGGTACGGCGAAGTGTAATTGGTGGTCACATTTTCAATGGCCAGCCCGGCGATGGGCGCGTTGCTGAAGCTGAAGTGCAGCGTGGCGGTGGCCACGCCCCAATCATTGCTGGCCGAAATCTGGGCGTCAAATTCCCCGCCATAGAGCGGGGTGCCGGAGATGATGCCGGTGGCCGGATCCAAGGCGAGCATCCGGGGCAGCCCGGAGACGCCATAGGCCAGGATCGGTTCGGAGGAGGTGATTTGGTACGTGAAGGGCACCTGTTCCGCGCCGATCACACTGAGCGGACTGGTGATGGTCGGAGTGGAGGACGCGATGGTTAAAACGAGGTTGGTCGTGGCGGTAGTGCAGTGGTTGACCGCGCCAATCGTCACATCAAACGTCCCGGCATCAATGGGGGTTCCCTGAATTTCTCCGGTCATGGGGTCTAGGGCCAACCCAAACGGCAGGTTGGGCGCGATAAAGGATGTGGGGTCATGCAGCCCGGTAATGGTGTAACTGAACGCCACACCTTGCTTGGCGGAAGCGGTGAGCGGACTGGTAATCAGGGGCGGCACAGGTTCCACAGTCAACATGGCCACCTGGCTGGTCACAACGCCAAAGGCGTTGGAAATTTTCACGGTGTATTCGCCGGATTGATCGAGCGACACATGGTCCAGTATCAGCACCGAATTGGTGGCGTCTGGAATAACCGTTCCGGCAAAATTCCATTGGTAACTTAGCGGACCAGTGCCTGCGGCATCCACCTGAAAGACGGCGGTTTCGTTGCACAGCACATTCGTATCCTCCGGCTGGCTGGCAATGAACGGGTGCTGCCAGGCCGGTGGCAGGTGCACGGCCGCGCTGGCGGCATAGCCGACTGTGTTGCTGACGATGACCGAATATGCCCCCGCATTGCCGGGCAGCAGATTGGGCAGCGTCAGCACCGAGTTGGTGGCCGCCACGATGTTTGTGCCATCGAGTTGCCATTGATAGGTCAACGGTGATTGGCCCACAGCCATCACCTGAAAGACTGCCGTTTTGGCGGCGAAATTGTAACGGGGCACTGGGGGCACGGTAATCACCGGCGAACCATCGCCGAAAAGGGCCAGACTGTGATAACGTCCGGCAGCGATGCCCGCCACATTGAGGAGTCCGACCGGCACGTCGAGTTGCTGGTATGAATTGTTGCCCCACGTCACGATGGTGCCGTCACGCCGCAGTGCCAGACTGTGAATTCCGCCCGCGGCGATGGCGACTACGTCGGAAAGTTCCGCGGGGACGTTGAGTTGACCGAAGCTGTTATCGCCCCACGCCGTCACCGTGCCATTACCATTCAAGGCCAGGCAGTGAAACCTGCCCGCGGCGAGGGCTACCACATTGGTCAGCCCGGGGGGAATGTCCAACTCGCCCTGGGTGTTGTCACCCCAGCCGATGACCGTGCCGTCGCCTTGCAGCCCCAGGTCAAACGTATGCCCGGCCGCAACGGCCACCAGGTTGGTGGCATTGTTCGCCGCAAACCCTACGGTGCCCCAGGGGATGACGGTGCCGTCGCGAATGAGCCCCATGGCGTTGCCGGCACTGGCGGTTACCGCCACCGCGTGGGTGGGCGTGGCCGGAACCGCCGGTGGCAGACCCCAGGCAATGATGTCGCCGTTGGCTTGCAGCGCCAGACTGAAACTGTCGCCGGCAGCAATGGCTACCGGGTTGGCCAGCGTCGGCGCGATGGTTTGTCCGTTACCGGCATAGCCCCAGCCAGTCACGGCGCCGGTGGCATCCAATGCCAGGCTATGTACCGAGCCACCGGCCACGGCGACGACATTGGTCAGGGCAGGAGGAATATTCGTCTGGTTATTGGAGTTGTCGCCCCAAGCCACCACCAGACCGGCGGCTGAGGAGGGGTGAGCAGAAAACAATAAAGCTAATATTATGATTAAACAATTAACACTTCTTAAGTGGAAAAGAGTGTTTGTTGGAACGCTTCGCGTGGATACAAAATCCCCCTGGAGGGGAAAACAACTGCTGCTCATTCTAGCACACTACTCCACATTGAATCGCTTTCAAGGCAGTATTTTTGCAAAGCCGAAATTCTTTTGAAATTAACAAAATATTAAACGGAACACTCGTTCTTTTGCGTGCCGACGTTTTGGCAATCCTTAAACGCAGGGAGCGGACGGTTGTGGAGATAATGTCGGCGTAGCGGAGCGGTAACAAGAAATGTTGCAATCTCCGCAGAATGCGGACCACCCCGGTGAATTGGAGCAGCCACGATCATCCTTTGCCTGGTGCCGGATTATAATTCAACCATGGCCCCAGCCAGCGTTCCGCTTCGGGCAAGGCCATGCCTTTGCGTTTGGCGTAGTCTTCCAACTGGTCCGGGCCCAGCTTGCCCACGGCAAAATATTTTGCCTCGGGATGCGCAAAATACAGGCCGCTCACGCTGGCGCCGGGATACATGGCAAAACTCTCGGTCAGTTTGATTCCGGTGTGTTGCTCCGCATCGAGCAGATCCCAGAGAATGGCCTTCTCGGTGTGGTCGGGGCAGGCGGGATAGCCTGCTGCCGGCCGGATGCCGCGATATTTCTCGGCAATCAGGTCCTCGCTGGAAAGTGTTTCGCTGCGGCCAAAGCCCCATTCCTCGCGGACGCGCTTGTGCAAGAATTCTGCGAAGGCTTCCGCAAGCCGGTCCGCCAGCGCCTCGGCCATGATGGCGTTGTAATCATCGTGCTGGGCTTTGAACGCGTCCACCAGTTCCTTGAGCCCGATGCCTGCGGTGACGGCGAAGGCGCCGAGATGATCCTGTGGGGCAGGCGTCGCGCCTGGCTCCCGGGGAGCGACAAAATCCGCCAGACACCAGTTTGGCGTGCCGTCGCCCTTGTCCATTTGCTGGCGCAGGAAGTGGAACGTGGTCCGCAAATGTTTGCGCGAGCCGTTGGTGTAAACTTCCACATCGTCGCCCCGGGCATTGGCCGGGAACAACCCGTAGGCAGCGCGGAGCTGCAACGATTTTTTTGCCACGATGTCCGCGAGCAGCGTTTGGGCGTCGTGGAAAAGCTTGGTCGCCTCCTCCCCGTGTTTCTCGTGCTGGAGAATTTTCGGGTAAACGCCGCGCAATTCCCATGTATGGAAAAAGGGCGTCCAATCAATAAACGGCACCACTTCCTCCAATGTCACGGCATACGCTCCGGCATGACCGTGGGCGGAGCCGCAGTCGCACTTGCCCGGATTAAAGGGCTGCGAGGACAAGGTGCGAATGCCCACAAACTCCGGTTTGGGCAAATTGTCATAATTCAATTGGGGCGCGTTGGCCCGGGCCGCTTCCAGCGATAACAGTTTTGCCGGAGGCCTCGCATGGGTCGCGCGGAGCTTGTCGTATTCTTCGCGAATTTGCCGGACCAACGCCGGCTTGCCGTTCTGGCTCAGCAGGCTGCTGGTCACCGGCACGGCGCGCGAAGCATCGAGCACGTGGATGACCGGCTCATTGTAATGCGGTGCCAGCTTGACGGCGGTGTGCGCCTTGCTCGTGGTGGCCCCGCCGATGAGCAGGGGCACCTTGAAGCCGAGCCGTTCCATCTCCCGGGCCACGTGCGCCATTTCATCCAGCGACGGCGTGATGAGGCCGCTCAGGCCGATGATGTCCGCATTTTCTTTTTTGGCCGTTTCCAAAATTTTCTCGCACGGCACCATTACCCCGAGGTCAATCACCTCGTAGTTGTTGCAGGCCAGCACCACGCCGACGATGTTCTTGCCGATGTCATGCACGTCGCCCTTCACCGTGGCGAGCACGACCTTGCCCTGCGCTTTCACAGCCTCGCCGCGGGCCGCCATTTCCGCTTTTTCGGCTTCCATGAACGGGGTGAGGTAGGCCACGGATTTTTTCATCACCCGCGCCGATTTCACCACCTGCGGCAAAAACATTTTGCCGGCGCCGAACAGGTCGCCGACGATGCTCATGCCGGCCATCAACGGCCCTTCGATCACGGCGAGCGGCTTGCCGTATTTGGCGCGCGCCTCTTCGGTGTCGGCGTCAATGTAAGCATCAATGCCCTTTACCAGGGCATGCGAGAGCCGTTCCTCCACGGTGCCGTGACGCCAGGCTTCGGCTTCCTTTTTGTCGGTGGCGGTGGTGCCGGCACTGGCGGCTTTGAGCTTCTCGCCAAAGGTCACGAGCCGCTCGGTGGCGTCCGGGCGGCGGTTGAGCAGGACGTCCTCCACCAGTTCCTTCAATTCCGGCTCAATCTCCTCGTACACTTCCAGCATGCCGGCATTCACGATGGCCATGTCCATGCCGGCCTGGATGGCGTGATACAGAAACGCGCTGTGCATTGCTTCGCGCACGGGGTTGTTGCCGCGGAAGCTGAATGACACGTTCGAGAGCCCGCCGCTGACCTTGGCGTGGGGGAGGTTTTGTTTGATCCAGCGGGTGGCTTCGATGAAATCCACCGCGTAGTTGTTGTGCTCCTCAATGCCGGTGCCGACGGTGAGGATGTTCGGATCAAAAATAATGTCCTCGGGCATAAAGCCCACTTCATCCACCAGGATGCGGTAGGCGCGTTCGCAAATGCGAATCTTGTCGGCAAGTGTCGCCGCCTGACCGTTTTCGTCGAACGCCATCACCACGGCGGCGGCCCCGTACTTCAACACCGCGCTCGCTTGCCGCTTAAATTCCGCTTCGCCCGCCTTGAGGGAAATGGAGTTTACAATGCCCTTGCCCTGGAGGCATTTCAATCCGGCTTCAATGACCTCCCACTTGGAGGAGTCCACCATGAACGGCACCTTGGCGACCTCGGGTTCGCTCCCAAGAAGTTGCAGGAACCGGGTCATCGCGGCGACGCCATCAATCATCCCTTCGTCCATGCAGATATCAATGATGTTGGCGCCGTTCTCGACCTGCTGCCGCGCGATGGCCACGCCCTCCTCATATTTGTTTTCCTTGATGAGCTTGGCGAACTTGGGCGAACCCGCCACGTTGGTGCGCTCGCCGATCATGATAAATGTGCCAATCTGCTGCGTGAACGGCTGCGAGCCGGACAAACGCAGCGGTCGAGGCGCGACCACCTGGGCCGGGGCAGGAGGCGTGGCCTTGCCCGAAACCGGCGCGCGTTTCTCCCGCTCCCCGGGGGTGCGGGGAGCGGGCTGCGCAAACTCTCTGGGATGTTTGTCCGCCAGCGCTTTGGCAATGGCCGCGATGTGCTCCGGCGTGTTGCCGCAGCAACCGCCGGCAATGTTGATCAGGCCGCTGTCGGCAAAGCCGCCCAAATACCGGCCCATGTCCGCCGGCAGCAAATCAAATCCCGTCGGCGAGAGCGGATTCGGCAGCCCGGCATTGGGATAGCAGGAGATGGCGGTGCTGGATTTTTCCGCCAGCTCCGCCAGGAACGGCCGCATGAGGTCCGGGCCGAGCGAGCAGTTCAAGCCCACGGCAATGGGCTTGACGTGCTTCACCGCGTTCCAGAACGCCTCGATCGTCTGCGCGGAAATCATCGTCTCCCCGCCGCGCCCCACGGCGGCGGAAATCATGATGGGCAAAATCTTTTTGTCCTGCGCGAAAACTTCCTGGATGGCCACCAGCGCAGCCTTGGCGTTGAGGGAATCAAAAATCGTTTCCACCAGCAGCAGGTCCGACCCGCCGGCAATCAGCGCCCGCACCTGGTTGACATAGGCGGCCTTGACCTGGTCAAACGTGCAGACGCGGAAACCCGCATCATCCGCATCCGGGGAGTTGGAGAGCGACACCGTGAGCGGCCCGACGGCGCCGGCGACAAACCGCGGCCGGCCGGTCTGGTTGGCGATGCGGTCGGCCCACTCGCGGCATTGCCGGGCGGATTGTTCGTTGATTTCCCAGGCGAGGTCGTTGAGGAATTTGTTTTCGATGACGCCCTGATAAAATGCCGGGTCCTTGCGTCCGCCATGTTCCCGCGGATCATCCACAAAGAACTCGCTTTGCCCGATGCTCGTGGCAGAGAAGGTATTGGTCTCGATGATGTCCGCCCCGGCTTCGAGAAAGCGCCGGTGGATGTCGCATATCACGTCAGCCTTCGTCAACGAGTACAGGTCGCCGTTGTTCTTGAGATCCTTCCTGGCGTCCTTGAAGCGTTCGCCCCGGATGTCCTGCTCGCCCAGCCCATAGGTGCGGATGGTCGTCCCCATCGCGCCGTCAATGATGACGATGCGTTCGCTCAGGGCCTTTTTCAACAATTCAGCGTGATTCGACATTGCGCTAACCATAAGCGATTTCCCGGTGATTTCAACTAAAAAATCAACATATCTTGATGCGATGATATGTATATTGGGGGTTGGGGTCCGGTGGTGAGGTTTCTGAAGGCGGCATTAATCAGTTGGTGAGTGGAAGCCGCGGTGACCGGAGCTGGTGCGGGTTTTTCCGGGCGGGGTGCGACATTCCATTTATCTCCGTGAAACGCCGGGGGGTCCGACTGCATTTCAGCCGCGGTTTGGTGACTGATTCATTGACTCCGTTAGGGCGGCTGTTAAAGTGACTGCTCGTTTTTCTGGATTCTCTATAATTAACAACTGATGGCAGTGCATTCAATTTATGGCAAAAGCTAAAACCACCAAATACGTTTACACTTGGGGCAATAAAAAGGCCGACGGTGACGGTTCGATGAAGCCGTTGCTGGGCGGCAAGGGCGCGAATCTCGCCGAGATGACCCGCATCGGTCTGCCGGTGCCTCCCGGATTCACCATCACCACGGAGGTCTGCACCTACTATTATCAACACAAGAAGACCTACCCCAAGGAACTCCAGGCCCAGATGGAGGCCGGCATTGCCAACATGGAGAAAATCATGGGCTACAAGTTCGGTGACGCCAAGGGCTTCCCGCTCCTCGTGGCCGTGCGTTCCGGCGCCCGCGATTCCATGCCGGGCATGATGGATACCATTTTGAACCTCGGGCTGAACGACCAGACCGTGGTGGCGTTGGAAAAGGCCACCGGCAACGCCCGCTTCGCGTGGGATTGCTATCGCCGTTTTGTCCAGATGTATGGCGACGTGGTGCTCGGCGTGCAGAAGCGCGAAGGCGAGGACCATGAGCCGTTTGAAGTCGTCATTCACAGTTTCAAGCATGAAAAATATCATGCCGACGTCGAAGACTCCAAGCTCACCGCCGAAGACCAGCAGGAACTCGTGAAGCGGTTCAAGGCGCTGGTGCTCGAACGCACCGGCAAGAGCTTCCCGAGCAACCCTTGGGACCAGCTCCGTGGCGCCGCGGGTGCGGTGTTCGGTTCGTGGATGAACGACCGCGCCATTGTGTATCGCCGCAAGTACAACATCCCCGCCGAGTGGGGCACGGCGGTCAACGTGCAGGCCATGGTGTTCGGCAACACCGGCGACAACTCCGGCTCCGGCGTGGCGTTCACCCGCAACCCGGCCAACGGTCTCAATGAATTCTACGGCGAATTTCTCATCAACGCCCAGGGCGAAGACGTGGTGGCCGGCGTGCGCACCCCCGAACCCGTGGCCAAGCTCAAGAACCACCTGCCCGGCGCCTATGCCGAACTGCTCAAGGTTCGCGCCATTCTGGAAAAGCATTTCAAGGACGTGCAGGATGTGGAGTTCACCATCCAGGACGGCAAGCTGTACATGCTCCAGACCCGCAACGGCAAGCGCACCGCCATGGCCGCGCTCAAGTTCTCCATGGACATGGTCAAGGAGAAGCTCATTGACTGGGAAACCGCCATCATGCGCAACCCGGCCGACCAGCTCGACCAGTTGCTCGCGCCCGTGTTTGACGTCAGCGAAGTCAAGAAGGCCAAGGCCATCGCCTCCGGGCTGCCCGCCGGTCCGGGCGCTGCGTGCGGCAAGTTGTATCTGAATGCCGACCGCGCCGCCGCCGCCGAAGCCAAGGGCGAAAAAGTCCTGCTCGTCCGCAACGAAACCTCGCCCGAAGATTTGCGCGGCATGATTGCCGCCGAGGGCATCCTCACCGCCAAGGGCGGCGTCAGTTCGCACGCGGCCCTCGTGGCCCGGCAGATGGGCAAGGTTTGCATCTGCGGCGCCAGTGCGCTGGACATTGATTACGGAGCCAAGACCGTCACCGCCAGCGGCCAGACCTTCAAGGAAGGGGATTTCCTTTCCATTGATGGCACCACCGGCATTGTCTATGGCGGCGAAATCAAAACCGCCCCGTCGGAAATCATCACCGGCCTGTTGCATGGCGACAAGACCTCGCAGGCCACCGAGAAGTTCAAGAGCTTCCAGACGCTGATGAACTGGTGCGGCAAGGTCACCCGCCTCCAGGTGCGCACCAACGCCGACAACCCGGAGCAGACCCAGAACGCCATGGCGTTCGGCGCCACGGGCATCGGCCTGACCCGCACCGAGCACATGTTCTTTGAAGGCGACCGCATTGACGCCATGCGCGAGATGATTCTCGCCGAGAACGTCGCGGACCGTAAAAAGGCGCTGGCCAAGCTGCTCCCGTATCAGCGCGAAGACTTCACCGGCATTTTCAAGGCGTTGAAGGGCTTCCCGGCCACCATCCGGTTCCTCGACCCGCCGTTGCACGAATTCGTGCCGCACGAGGCCAAGGCCCAGGCCGACCTCGCGGCGAAGCTCGGCGTCTCCGCGGAGAAGATCGCCCGGCGCGTGGAGCAGCTCCACGAGTTCAACCCCATGCTCGGCCACCGCGGCTGCCGCCTGGGCATTGCGTATCCCGAGATCACCGAGATGCAGGCGCGCGCCGTGTTTGAGGCCGCCGCCGATGTGGCCAAGCTGAAGATCAAGGTGAAGCCCGAGGTCATGATCCCGCTCGTCGGCTTCAAGAAGGAACTCGACCTGCAGGTGGAGATCGTCCATCGCGTGGCCAAGGAAGTCATGGCCGAGAAGAAGGTGAAGCTGGATTACCTCGTGGGCACGATGATCGAAGTGCCACGCGGCGCCCTCACCGCCGATGAAATTGCGCAGACCGCGCAGTTCTTCAGCTTCGGCACCAACGACCTCACTCAGACCACCCTCGGCATCAGCCGCGACGACATGGGCTCGTTCCTCCAGCCGTACGTGGAAAACGAGATCTTCAAGAAGAACCCGTTTGCCACGCTCGACCAGACCGGCGTGGGCCAGCTCATCCAGACCGCCATTGCCAAGGGCAACGCCACGCGGCCCGGCATCAAGCTCGGCATCTGCGGCGAACACGGCGGCGATCCGGACTCGGTGAAGTTCTGCCATCGCGTGGGGCTCACCTACGTGAGCTGCTCACCGTTCCGCGTGCCGGTGGCGCGCCTGGCTGCCGCGCAGGCCGCCATCGAGGAAAAGCGCAAGGCGAAGGCGGTGGCCAAGCCGGCCAAGAAGGCCAAAAAGAAGTAAGATTGCGTACATAAAATTCAGGGCCGCTCCGGTTTCCCGGAGCGGCTTTTTTGTTGCCGAACCGGACCGGAGTCTAGCCCGGTTCGTGCTGTTGCCTGGACGGGCGGCTGCCCAGTTCGAGCTGTCGGAACTGGAGCGCCACCCCCAAAAGGGCCAGGGCAATGAAGAGGATCTTGTTGACGGTGGGATCCACATTGAAATTTTGCACGATCATCGCCGCGCCCATGAGGGCGGAGAGCGCAATCAGCGCCCAATCCAGCAACGCCACCATCACGAGGGCCACGATCACCCCTCCGGTCACATAGGCGGTGGCTGCGAGCCACGCCGGCTGCAATCCCGGGAAGGCCACAGTGGCCAGCCAGCCGCCGGCCAGAAAACCGGCGAGGCCCGCCACCAGCCGCGGCACGGCCAGCGCCACCAGGGCGCCAATCAGGCCGAGCAGCACCGAGAAGGCAAGCACCGCCCAGGCGGGTTCGGTGCTCCACCACGTGGTGGCCATATCGGTGCCGGCAAGAAACCCGGCCACGCCCACAAACACCCAGAACAAGCGGCGGCCGGTTATGAGCAGCAGGCAGCCGATGGCTATGTTGAATAGAGGCAGGGCATTCATGGTGTGGCCGGGTTCAAGTCGGTCGTTGGGTCCAACTTACGGCAGGTCCGGGCTTACCCGGGCGGTTTGCGAGTTGGCACTGTCGGTGGCATTCGCGTTCTGGCCCACCCAGTTGGCCACCATCACGCCGTCCACGTTTTCATAATTCACCGCCACCTTGTCGCCGATGTGCAGGTCTTTCAGACTGGCGTCGGTATCATTTGCCGTCACAATCCGGCAGCCGTCGGCCAGATGAAATGACCGGTCGGACATCAGGCTCTTGGCCTGAATGGTGCGGGTATTCGCATCCAGCGCCTGGACCGTTCCCACAAAGGTGCTGCTCGTTTGGGCAATTTTCGTGGCGCTCAATTTTTGCCCAAGCTCATTGTAGGTCACACTGACCGTCTGGCCGACCTGCAGGTTCCCGGGAGTGGCCAGCTGTCCATGCCGCACTGTGACCTCACAATCCGGCGGCAGCGCAAAGTCCGTGCTGTACAGTCCATGCTTGACCACCATTTTGTTGTGCGCCGGGTCAATCGACTTGATCTGGCCGGTGCATACCTGGTCATGCTGGTCAACCTGGTGCGCCACCAGCACGCCGTCGGCGTTCTGATAGGTCACCGCCACTTTCTGTCCGGGATGCAAATCCGCAAAGGACGCATCCTCCTTGGCCTGGAGCGACACCGTGCAGTCGCCCGCGGCGGTGAAGTTCTTGGTGGTCCAAAAATCCTGTACCGCCACTGATTTGTCCTGCGGCTTCAGGGAGACGATGGTGCCGGTGAAGGTTTTGGTCTTCGGCGCCGGCGCCGCGTCATCAGCCTTGATGCTGCCGGTCAGGCCGGCGAGCCCCAGAGTGAGGCCCGTCACGAGCGCCAGGTTTTTCGATGAGGTTTTCATGAGCTTCCTTTCATTCGCGATTTTATCTGTCATGGATTCCCTCCCGGTACCGCCGTCCCAAAATACAAGCTTCAGCCGGCGGCCCGGGCCGCGATGACGGTTCCCCGCCATCGTCCTCCTTAAGGGGCAAATTCCGTTCCGACTCCCAAAAGCCCAAAAACCCGGGTTTTTTGCCCGATTTCGCCCGGGCCCGGGCCGCGACGGGGTCCTTTTGCAACCACCGGCTGGCACAGATTCGCCCATGCGGAGGCGCAATGGAGGGGAAATGGCCCGAATCCGTGAGGTTTTTGCCCCGGGACCCACCCGGAACACCCCCCAACGAAGCCAAACGAACCCAATTGGGTTTGCGGTCATAAATGGATGTAAGTGGTTTCGGCATAGTCTGCTCCACATCATGGTTGTTCCGAAAAAATTGGGTTCGTTTGGTAATTTGGTATTTGCGGACGGCCCCCGGGCGGACGGCCCGGATGAGTGGGGAATTCGGAGTGCGGATTGCGGAATCCCGCCATGGCGTGCATCGGGGCGCCCGGCAATTCTTCACTCTGCATTCAACCTTCTGCATTCCTTCCTTCTCGGCCCGGAGGCCGGCTCTGGTTGCGGTTTTTCGCATCCCAACAAGGATTCTACCAGAGCCACGGAACCCATGTGGTTTAATGGTGAACTCAATTTTTGGAGGCAAAAAACGGGGCGGAAGGAATTAAAAATGTTTCCAGGGGAATGGGTTGCAAAATTGAAAAATCGAAAAACCGCAAAATCATTGTTAAAACAAAATGCGGAAAAAACCGCCCAGGAATCAGGAAACCAAGCCGGGAAAGACCCTCACGCCAAGGACGCAGGGGACGCAAAGGGAAAGCGAATTTTCTGCCGTCAGCGGTTACGCGGTACTGGCGGGATGATTATTCTACGAGGGCGGCGCTCCACCCTCCGAATAATAATGAAGTTGCCCGCTCTTATTCTTATCCCGGTTGAATTCTTGAAAATTTGCGACAATTCGCGTCAACGTTTTCGATTCGCCCCGCCATTTCACTCCGTCTCCGCCGGTTCTTCTTCCTCCTCCTTGTCGGCGCCGGATTTGCCGGTGCCCGGGTGGAGGCCGAACTGGACGAGTTTCTCGCGCATCTTCAGGCGGGTGATGCCCAGCCAGCGGGCGGCCCGGGCCTGGTTGCCTTGCGCCAGCGTGATGGCCTGCTTGAACAGTTCGGGTTCGAGATCGGCAATCATCCGCGAATAGGCGTCGGTAAGTTCGCCGTTCTGCACGCGGTTGAGGAGGTCGGTGATATAGGCGGTGTGGGTTTGCGCGGCGGTGGCGGCGGGCCGGGTTTTCTTGGCCAGGACCTGCTGCACGTGCTCCACGCTGATGGCAAACGGCCGCGCCTGCAACAACGCCTGGCGGATGACGTTTTCCAGCTCGCGCACGTTGCCGGGCCAGGCCTGGCTCTGGAGCAGGGCAATGGCCTCGGGCTGCACGGCGGGCGCGGCGAGCCCGAGTTCGCGGCCGTAGCGGCGGATGAAATATTTGGCCAGGTGCGGAATGTCCTCGGTGCGCTGGCTCAGCGGCGGCAGGGTGATGGTGACGACGCTGAGGCGGTAGAACAGGTCCTCGCGAAATTCATTTTCCTGGATGGCGGTTTCCAGGTCGCGATGGGTGGCGGCAAGCACGCGGACGTCCACGGGGATGTTGGCCTCGCTGCCGAGGCGCTGGATGGAGCGTTCCTGGAGGACACGCAGGAGCTTGCCCTGGGTGTTGGCGTTGAGGTCGCCGATTTCATCGAGGAAGAGCGTGCCGCCGTTGGCCTGTTCAAACCGGCCGATGCGCCGGGCCTGCGCGCCGGTGAAGGCGCCGCGTTCGTGCCCGAACAGTTCACTCTCCAGCAGGGCGTCGGGGATGGCGGCGCAGTTGACGGCGATGAACGGCTTGTCGGCGCGGTCGCTGTGCTGGTAGATGGCGCGGGCGATGAGTTCCTTGCCGGTGCCGGTGGCGCCGCGGATGAGCACCGAGGCGGGGGTGGCGGCCACGCGCCCGACTTCCTTGTAGATGGCCTGCATGGCGCGGCTGTTGCCGATGATGGCGGAGCGGTCGGATTCGGCGGCGCCCATCTCCACGGGTTCGGACATGAGCTGGCTGCTCGCCACGGCGGAGGCCACGAGGTCCAGGAGTTCATCGGCCTCGAACGGTTTGAGCAGGTAATCGCAGGCGCCGAGCTTGGTGGCCTCGATGGCGGTCTCGGTGGTGCCGTGCGCGGTCATGAGGATGATGGGCTGCTTGGGCTTGGCCTCATGCAATTTGCCCACCAGTTCCAGGCCGCCGAGGCCGGGGAGGCGGAGGTCGGTGATGACGACGTTGTAGGCTTGCTGCTGCGCCTGCTCGAGTCCGGCGTCACCCCGGGCGACAAGGTCCACCGTGTAGCCCTCGGCGCAGAGCACTTTCTGCAACGAGGTGGCGGTGCTGGCGTCGTCTTCAATGAGCAGGATTTTGGGTTTCATGTTCGGAATAACCGGGCAGGGTGACGACAAAGGTGGTGCCGCGACCGGACGTGGTGTGGTAGCGGAGTTCGCCGTGGTGTTTCTCCACGATGCGCGCGGCGATGGGCAGGCCCAGCCCGGTGCCGCCTTCCTTGGTGGTGAAGAAGGGATCGAACAGCCGCTCCTGCACCTCGGGCGGAATGCCCTTGCCGGTGTCGGTGACTTCGAGCAGCGCCAGGCGCTCGCCGTTCCGGGACTGGCTGCGGGCGCCCAGGGTGATCACGCCGTCGGTGCCGATGACCTCGGCGGAATTCTGCACCAGGTTGATGAGCACCTGTTTGATCTGTTGCATGTCCACGCGCACCCAGATGGAGTCGCAGGAATCCAGCCGCAGTTCAATGGCATTCTTTTCGACCTGGGGCCGCAGCAGGTCGCAAACCTCCTGCAACACGCGCGCCGCGGGCACATCCACCAGCACCGGTTCGGACGGCCGGGCGAACTGGAGGAAGTCCTTGACGATGCGTTCCAGGCGGCTGATTTCGTTGCCGATGACGGCGGCGTCCTCATTGGCGGCCTCGGGCAGGGTCTTCTTGAGGCTGAAGAGCCGGAATTTGATGGCGGTGAGCGGATTGCGGATTTCATGGGCGACCCCGGCGGCGAGCACGCCGAGCGAGGCGAGTTTTTCCTGCCGGGCAATGACGGCCTGGCTCTCGGTGAGCTGGTGGCGCAGCGGCGCAATCATGTCGCGATACACAAACATGACCAGCGCGGCGGCGAGGACCAGCAACAGCGCGAGGGCGAGTTTGAGCAGCCGCTGGAAGGAGACCAGGGTGCGGTTGGAATCCAGGACGAAGGCGTTGAAGGCGGTGCGCTGGTTGTCCACAAAGGTGTCGCACAACGAAAGCAGATACTGCGATTGCTGCTGCACCTTCTCGTAGCTCTCCTTGAACTCCCGGGCCTGGGTGCTCGCAAAAAAACCGCGGTCGGCTTCAAGGATGGGTTTGCTCTCCTCGAGATATTGCGCGTAGGCGGTGTTGATCTGGCGGATGAATTTGCGTTCCAGGGTGGTGGTGGCGTTGGTGGCAGCCGTGTCGAGCTCGTGTTGGAAGGCCTGGCTGTCGCCGTGGAAAATTTCCACATCGGAGGCGTCGCCATGCAGCCGGTAGCGGAGCAGGGTGTCGTTGAGGCGCTGGATGTCGCTGCGCAGGCGGATGCCGAGATAGAAACTTTCCTGTTTCAACCCGGAGAACTCCTGGCGCAAATTTTCCACCCGGCCCCAGGTGGTGCGGCTGACCCACGTAACCAGCAGGGAACCAATCAGGGCGGTGATGACCAGTCCCGCGGCGCGCAAGCGCACCGCTGGCCGGCCGCGAGTGAGCCGCGGACGACCTGAGGTGGTCTGAAATGTTTCATCCATGCACTTGATTTTGGGCCGGCCTGGCCGCGGAACCGTTCAATTTTCGCGGAAATCCCGGGTTTACCACCGCTGGCACGGCAACCGCTGGTTCAATAAACCGACGGGCACAGCCCAGTGTGCGCCAAACCAATGCCAAGTTCAAATCAACAAGCCATGAAAACACGAATTACGCTGCACTCGTTTGAAGAATTGTCCTTTGGAATGACCGTCACTGTGGGGCTCACCACGGGGCGAAATGCCGTCAACAAGGCACCGACGCCGCGGCCCCGGTTCCCGCGGCCGCACCGGCAACTCGCGCTGGCCTGGCCGATGACCAGCGGATTGGAACCCGGTTACGAATGTGCCTTGAATGACTGCTGAACCGTCCCGTGGGCCCGGCGACCGGGCTGGAGCCAAGCCCTTAAACCGGCGGCTCGCCCGGTCGCGCGGGCAGGGGGGACCTGACCACAACTTGGGAATGCTTATGAAAATATTACTGGCCGACGATGATGAAAGCGTGCGGGACTCCCTGCAAAAAGTGCTGGAAGCCACCGGCTATGAAGTGGTGGCCGCGGCCGATGGCCGGCAGGCGCTGAAACTGTTCAACCAGGAAACGGTGGACTTGCTGGTACTGGACCTCGGGCTGCCGAACTGGAGCGGCTGGGAGGTGTTTGAACTCGTTACTTCGCGGTTTCCGCTGCTGCCGGTGATCATCATTACCGGGCAGACAGACCAGTTCAAAACCGCGGCGGCAGCGGGGGCGGGCGCGCTCATGGAGAAGCCGCTGGATGCGCCGCTGTTGCTGGACACCATTGCGCAGTTGCTGGCCGAAAAGCCGGAGTCGCGGCTGCTGCGACGGTGCGGCTACGTCAATTCCACCCGGCACATCATTTCGCACAGCGCCCGCATGGCGCGGGATCTGGACGAGCGGTGCACGCATCCGCTGCACACGCAATTGGTTGACAAACTGCACCTGCACCGGCCGGGAGCCATGTGAGGGCCCGAATAATTTGTTTGTGAGGTCTATGAGGAACCGCAAGCCGCCCGGGGCGACCCGGGCGGCCTTTTTTTGCCGCTTGCCGGTCCCGTGCCGACACCTACAATAAGGTATGAGCTTGTTGCGGGTGGCGGGCATTTGCAAATCTTATGGGAGCATCCGGGCGGTCGAGACGCTCAATTTCGAAGTGCGCCCCGGGGAGATTTACGGGCTGCTCGGGCCGAATGGCGCCGGCAAGTCCACCACCATTATGATGATTTCCGGGTTGCTCCAGCCCGATGCCGGGGAGGTGTACGTGGCGGGCACGGCGTTTGGGCGGGATCCGGAAAAGGCCAAGCGCATCATGGGCGTGGTGCCGCAGGAACTGGCCCTTTACGAGGAGTTGAGCGGCCGGGAAAACCTGGAGTTTTGGGGCCGGATGGCGGGGCTCGGCACGCGCGCCGCGCGGGTGCGGGCGGGGGAATTGCTGGAGGCGCTGACGCTGACCGACCGGGCCAAAGACGCCGTCAAAACCTACTCGGGCGGCATGAAGCGCCGCATCAACCTCGGCTGCGCGCTGCTGCATCGCCCGCAATTGCTGTTGCTCGACGAGCCGACCGTGGGCATTGACCCGCAGGCGCGCTCGAACATTCTGGAATTCATCCGCCGATTGTGTGCCGCCGGCACGGCCATCCTCTATACCACCCACTATCTGGAAGAAGCGGAGCAACTGTGCCAGCGCATCGGGATCATTGATCACGGGCGGTTGCTGGCGGAAGGCACGCTGGGGGAATTGCAGGAGCGGCTGGGCGGCGACCGGCTGTTTGTGCTGGAGGCGGATTTTCAGCAACTGGCGCCGGAAGTCTGGGCCGGCCTGGCGCAGCGCTTTCGCACGATTCAAAGAACGGAGCGGCAGCTTGTGGTGGCCGCCACCACGGCCCGCGACCCGGCCGATTGCCTGAAGGAATTGCTGAACCTGCCGGTGCGGGTGGAAAACGTGGCGGTGAAACGGCCCAGCCTGAACGAGGTGTTTCTGCATCTGACCGGGCGCGAGCTGAGGGAATAGCATGCTGCGCATCCTGCTGGCCAAAGACCTGCGCCGGGCGCGGCGTAATCCGTTCCCGTGGGTGATCTATCTCATCATCCCGCTGGCCGTCACCGCGCTGCTCGGGCTGGCGCTGGGCGGGAATTCCCAAGACAGCGCCCTCGGCCGCATCCGCTTCGCCGTGGTGGACGAGGATCAGAGCTTCCTGACCCGGATGCTGGCCGCTGCGGGAAATCGGGGCGGGACCAACCGGAATTTCGAACCGGTCTTCCTGTCGCGGCCGGCGGCTCTGGAACTGGTCAACGCCAACAAAATCAGCGCGGTGCTGATTGTCCCCGCCCATTTCACGAGCCAGTATCTCAGCGGCCGCGACCCGGTGCGGGTGGAGTTGATCAAGAACCCGGCGGAATCGTTGCATCCCGCCGTGCTGGAGGAATTGTTGGGGGCGACGGTGACGGGATTGAACGCGCTGTCGCGAAATTTTCTTGTGGAAGTGCCGGCCTTGGAGGAAGTGCTGGCCGGCCGGGGCGATGCTGAAGCGGTTGGCCGGTTGGCGGACCGCGCCGGGAACAAGCTGTTGATGGCGGAGAAAATGATCAACCCGCCTCTGGTCTGGTACACCGGCGGAAATTTCGGCGCCAAGCCGGAGGCCGTCGCTGCCGGAACGCCGCCCGCAGGGCCGGTCCCGGATGCGGGCCGGTCCGGCATGTTTGCCTATTTGCTGTCGGGCATGGCGGCGATGTTCCTGCTATTCCTGGGCCAGAATGGGATGACGGATCTGCATCGCGAATTGCGGCTGCGCACGTTTGAGCGTTGCCAGACGTTGCGGGAAGCGGCGGGCTGGTTCGTGTTTAGCAAGATTTGCTTCACGGTGGTCATGCTGCTGATCTGCAGCGGGATTTTGTTCGGCGGCGGCGGCCTGATGTTTCACATCCACTGGCGGCATCCCGGCGCCTTGCTGGCCTTGAGCGCCGGCTACGCGGTCTTTGTGGCGGCGCTGTTTGCCGTGCTCGTGGCGCTGGTGCCGGATGAGCGGCGCGCGGGAGTGTTGAACAACCTGGCCGGCATGGCGCTGGGTCTGGCCGGCGGCTGCGCCTTCCCGCCGGAACATCTGCCGGACTTTGTGCGGGCCCATCTTACGCCGTGGCTGCCGAGCAACTGGTTTGCAACGGCTGCCCGCGAGCTGCAATCCACCGGGGTGACGCCAACCTGGCCGCAGGTCACCGTCGAGCTGCTGGTGGTGGCTTTGCTGTTGACCCTCCTGGCGGCCTGGCTGTTCCGCCGCCGCTTCCAGAAAGGACTCCGGCCATGAAACGGATCCTCGACATCGGCCACACCGACCTGCGCCTGTTTCTGCGGCACAAGAGCGCCTATGTCTGGCTGTTTGTCGTGCCGCTGGTGTTTGTCTATTTCATGGGTTTTGCCGGGCGCGGTTCCGGCGGACCGCACAACCGCACCCCGCCGGTGTTTATTGAAAATGCCGATACCAATTTTTTAGGCCGGGTGTTCCTGACGGAATTGCAGGCGCAGGAACTGTGGGTGGTGGCCCCGACCAATCGCGACCAGGCCGTGCGCGTGATTCGCCTTCCGGCGGATTTCACGGAACGCGTTTTGCAAGCGCAAGCAGTCCGGCTGGAATTTCTCCCCGGCCATGACTCCGGGGCGGGGGATGCGGACCTGATCGAGATGCGGCTGGTGCGCGCGGTGGTGGCCTTGAACGGGCATCTGCTCGAAGCCCTGACGGAATTGCCTCCCAGTACCCAACTCACCGAGGCGCAGCTGCGGGCCGTCCTGGCCCGGCCGGACCCGGTGCGGCTGGACGCCACGTTTGCCGGGCGCAAACCCATCCCCTCCGGCTTCAACTTCTCGTTGCCCGGCAACCTGGTGATGTATCTGATGATGAATCTGCTGATTTTCGGCGGGGTGACCCTGGCGGCGGAACGGCGCAATGGCGTCATTAAACGGTTGATGTTCCATCCGGTTTCCCGGCGGGAACTGGTGCTGGGAAAAATCTACGGGCTCATGTTGTTGGGCGGCGTGCAAATTTTGTTTTTTCTGCTGGTTGGCAAATTCGTGTTCCACGTCAATCTGGGCGCCAACCTGCCGGCGGTGGCGCTGGTGCTCCTGGTCTTTGCGTGGGTCGCGGCCTCCTTGGGCGTGCTGGTGGGATCGCTCGGCAAGGCCGAAGACCGGGTGGCGGGGCTGTGCATCTTGTTCAGCCTGCTCCTGGCGGCGTTGGGCGGCTGCTGGTGGCCGCTGGAGATTGGCCCGTCCGTGATGCGGACCATCGCCTTGTGTCTGCCCACCGGCTGGGCTTTGCAGGCTTTGCATCAACTCATCAGCTTTGGCGGCGGCTTCGACCGGATTGGATTGCCCTTGTTGGTTTTGGCGGGTTTTGGGACCGCAGCCAACCTTTTGGCAATCCGCTTCTTCCGGGCCTGAACCGGCCCGGCGGGCTGCGCTCGCCCGGTATTTCCGCGCACTGCGGAAGTTCTCTCGCAAGCTGACCCGGACTTGTAGTGGCAGGAGTTTGACTTCGGTCAAAGTCTCCCGTTTCCCCGGCTTGCTCTGAGGCTGGGAAAAAGGTAAAAGTTATGCAGTGAATTTTAAATCGTTACTTTTCGGCCGGCCGGCCTCCTTCCGGACGGGAATTCTCATGACCGGCTTGGTATTGTCGCTCGCCACTGTTGGTTGCAAACGTGAGCAGGTGCGGGAGTACCAGGCGCCGCAGGAAGCGCCCCCCGCGCCGGCGCCCGCCACCCAAACGGGCCAGACCCTGCCACCGGGACACCCGGACATTTCCGGCGGTGGCGGCAATGCCGGCCTCACCATGCCCGCCGTGCCCAAATTGGTCTGGAAGAGCCTGCCGGAAGGCTGGGTGGAAAAAGCCCCCAGCGCCATGCGCGCCGCGAGCTTTGAAATTACCAACTCGACCGGCGTCATGGCCGACGTGTCGGTGATTCCGCTGCCCATTGGCGGGCGCGAACTGGACCTCGTCAACATGTGGCGGCAACAGGTGTCTTTGCCGCCCTCCTCCGATGCGGACGCTGACAAGGAAGCCGCCGCCGTCACCATCGGGGGCGAAAAGGGCAAGTTGTTTGACATGGCGAGCGCCCAACCGCTGCAGGGCAGTGCGGACCGCACCCGCATCCTGGTCGCGATGATGCAGCGCGGGCAGTTGAGCTGGTTTTTCAAGGTGACCGGTGCGGCCGAATTTGTGGAAGCCCAGAAACCCGCCTTCGTGGAGTTCCTGAAGGATATTTCCTTTGATGAGACCGCCGCCGCGGCACCCGCGGCCGACATGGGCATGGGTATGGGCGGGGGCACGATGGACATGAGCGGTGGCGGCATGGGCACCGGCGGCAGCCCGGACCTGCCGGAATGGACGGTGCCGGCGAACTGGAAGTCGGTGCCGCCCACCTCGATGTTGCTGGCCAAGTTTGACGTGACGGGAAGTTCGAACGCCAAGGCCGAAATGACGGTCAGTAGTTTTGGCGGCCCGGCGGGCGGGTTGCTGGCCAACGTGAACCGGTGGCGGCGACAAGTGGGCCTGGGGCCGGTGGATGAAGCCGGCATGGACAAGATGATTTCAACCATTGATGCCAGTGGCGGCAAGGCCACGCTGGTGGATGTCGTGGGCACCGATGCCAAGAGCGGGGCGCAAACCCGCATCCTTGGCGCGGTGGTGCCGCAGGGCGATCAAACGTGGTTTTACAAGATGATGGGCAACCCGGCGGTGGTGGAGGACCAGAAGGCCGCGTTCACCCAGTTCGTCCAAACCATAAAATATCCCCATGCTCCTTGATCGTATTGTCCGGTTCATCTCGTCCCTGCGGCTCACGGTGGTGTGTCTGATCCTGGCGATCATCCTGGTGTTTTTTGGCACCCTGGCGCAGGTGAACGAGGGGCTGTATAACGCCCAGGCGCGCTGGTTCCGCAGTTTCTTTGTGTGGTGGACTCCGGGAGGCACGGACTGGCGGTTTCCCTTTTTGCCGGGCGGTTACCTGGTCGGCACCGTGCTGCTGGTGAACCTGATCGCGGCGCATTTCCAGCGGTTCGCGCTCAAGTGGAGCAAGCTGGGCATCCACGTCACGCACGCGGGCTTGATCCTGCTGCTCGTGGGCCAGCTTTCCACGGACATGTTCTCGCGGGAAACCTTGATGAGTTTCAATGAGGGCGAAACCGCCAACTACACCGTCAGCCCCTCGATTACTGAACTGGTGTTTATAACGCCCGCCGCCAACGGCAAGGGCGATGACGTCATTTCCATTCCGCAATCGTTGCTGACCCATCCGGGGAAAGTGATTCACAACGCCAAACTGCCGTTCGATATCCGGGTGCAAACCTTTTATGTCAACGCCGCGGTGCGGCAGCGCGCGCCAATGATGGATACCAACCCGCCGCCGGCCACCGCAGGGTTCGGTCCGGATCTCACGCTTTTCCCGCAGCCGGAGGTGAAAACCACCGACGAACGCAACACTCCGGCGGTCATCCTGGAGTTGAGCAATGCGAAAGGTTCCCTAGGTACCTGGCTGGCCTATGCCGGCCTGTCGGAACAGGAGATCACCGTGGACAACCGCACCTGGCGGATGGCGCTGCGCTTTGAGCGGCATTACCTGCCGTTTTCCATGAAACTGCTCAAGACCAAGCATGAGGTCTATCGCGGCACGGACATTCCGCGAAATTTCCAAAGCCGGGTGCAGATTGACAACCCCGTCACGCATGAGTCACGCGCGGTGGACATTTACATGAACAATCCGTTGCGCTACGGAGGGCTGACCTTTTACCAGTACCAAATGGGCCGGGACCAGGTGGACGAGCGGCGCGGCAACAGCGTGTTGCAGGTGGTGCGCAATCCCGGCTGGCTCACGCCGTACATCGGATGCGGTTTGGTCGGCGGCGGCCTGCTGATCCAGTTCCTGATGCACCTGGTCAAATTCATCAAACGCCGGAGGACCGTATGAAAAAGTTTTTGCCCTGGATTATTGTCGGAGCTTTCACCGCCTGGATTCTGGTCTCGCTGCGGCCCCCGCAGGACCAGCCCGGCCAGATGAACCTGCAGGAGTTCGGCGCGCTGCCGGTCATTTCCAGCGGCCGGTTCCAGCCGATTGACACCCTGGCGCGCAACACCCTGCTGCAGTTGCGCGACAAATCCAGCGCCAACCTGGAACCGTGGAGTTCGCATCCCCAAATCATTTCCGCGACCGCCTGGCTGCTCGCCACCGCCATTACCCCGGATGTGGCCGACAACTACCCGGTGTTCCGCGTGGACCATCCGGAACTCATCAGCCTGTTGAAACTCCCGGAAAAAAATTTGGAACAGCATTCCGACGGCAAAAGTTACAGTTGGAACCAGATCAAGCCGGAGCTGGAAATTTTGCGCCGCGAAGCCGACCGCTCCTCCGGCATTGAGTCCGCGCATCGCACCACCTACGACCAGGCCGTGGTGCGGTTGTGGAACGCCCACCAGCTTTACGAGCAGGTGCAGGGCATGTTTGGTCCCGCCGCCAGTGGCGAGCTGACCCAGTCCGTCAATCACTACCTGGACCAGGTGGACCTGGGCCGTTCCGCCTACCAGCAGATGCAAGCTAACAAGCCGTACGACGCCGCCGCGCTGGAATGGCTGTCCGCCCAGTTTGGCGCGCCGGTGATTTTGCCTGGTCGCACCGAGGACGACTGGAAACGCGTGGCGGAATATTACGTCAATTCCGACGCCTCGGTCGTGCCCAATTTTGCCCTCACGGCTTATGCCAGGATCGCCGCCGCTTATCGCACCGGCAACGTGGCCGACTTCAACCAGGCGGTGGCGGAGT
>DATJIU010000224.1:0-11195 GCA_035492855.1 Dongiaceae bacterium
CCCTCACGCTGAGCGGCACAACCAACATCGTCATCAACTGGACGGCCGTCACGAATGGCATTTATCGGGTCCAGTTCATTACCGCATTGGGCTCAACCAATTGGATCGACCTCATCGGCGACATCACCGCCACTGGCAGTACGGCCTCCAAGATCGACTCCCTGACCTCAACCAACCGATTTTATCGGATCAGGGTATTGCCCTGAGTCGGAGCGGTTAGCGGTCAGCGGGAAAACGGAGTTGGGGTAATAAAAAATGGCGCGCCCGGCGGGATTCGAACCCACGACCACCTGCTTAGAAGGCAGATGCTCTATCCAACTGAGCTACGGGCGCAACCGGAACCTGGACGGGTTCCCGCACGGGGCATACCGCCGTCAGAAGCCATTCTCGTCCAGCAAAAACATCTTAAGCCCGAATCCCCGCAGGCGGCAAGTTCATCCGAAAACGCAAAACAGCCGCCGGCATGATGATAATGATTGGGCATCAGGCTGAACGCGTGCACTTGCCAGCCGGTCTTGACGCACGCCAAGTTTGGCGTCTGGTCTTGAGGCTTTCAGGTGAATGGGCGAAAGCACCTACGGTTGGAGAACGAGCTTCTGGGCGCGCGCATGGGGCTTGAGGGCGGTCTGCGACCGCAAACAAGTGCGGCTCCGGAAATGGTTCTTGGTGAATGCCGGTATGGGGCGCACAATATCAACCGGTGGCGGAGGCGGTTTACCGGAGTGCCACCAACAAACCATGACGTTCACCTCAGCCACCCGTAAAGTCGCGTTCCTCGGGGATTATCTGCCGCGGAAGTGCGGCATTGCCACGTTCACCAATGACTTGCGCGGTGCGATAGCCACCGAATTTCCCGCCATGCAATGCCTGGTAGTGCCGGTCAATGACCGGGCGGAGGGTTACAATTACCCGGCGGAGGTGCGCTTTGAAATTGCGGAGCAGGAGCTGCCCGCCTATCTGCGGGCGGCGGATTTCCTGAACATCACGGAGGTGGACGTGGTCTGCGTGCAACATGAGTTCGGCATTTTTGGCGGTCCGGCCGGCAGCCATGTGCTGGCGCTGCTGCGCGAATTGCGCATGCCCATCGTGACCACCTTGCACACGGTGTTGCGCGATCCGAACGTGGAGCAGCGACGGGTGATGCGCGACCTGATCCGGCTTTCGACGCGCCTGGTGGTGATGAGCGAACACGGGCGACAGCTCTTGCGCGAGGTGTATGAGGCGCCCGAAACCAAGCTGGACCTCATCCCGCACGGGATCCCCGACATGCCCTTTGCCGATCCGAATTATTTCAAGGACGAGTTCGGGGTGGCGGGCAAACAGGTGTTGCTGACCTTCGGGTTGCTGTCGCCCAACAAAGGGGTGGAGTTTGCCCTGCGCGCCCTGCCGGACATCATCCGGGAATTTCCCAACGTGGTTTATATCGTGCTCGGCCAGACGCATCCCAACCTCCTGCGCGCGGAAGGGGAGGCGTACCGCCTGAGCCTGGAACGCCTGGCCAAGGACCTTGGGGTGCAAAAAAACGTCGTGTTTTTCAACCGGTTTGTCGAACTGGAGGAATTGATGCGGTTCATCGGGGCGACGGATATTTATCTCACGCCGTATCTGACCGAGGCGCAAATCACCTCGGGCACGCTGGCGTACGCCTTCGGGGCAGGCAACGCCGTGGTGTCCACGCCCTACTGGCACGCGGCGGAGTTGCTGGCCGCGGAGCGGGGCAAGCTCGTGCCGTTCCGCGATGCCCCGGCCATTGCCGGCGCCGTGGTGGAGCTGCTGCGGGACGAACCGCTGCGCCACGCAATGCGCAAGAATGCCTACAAGCTGGGGCGGGACATGGTGTGGCGCCGCGGGGCGCAGCTCTATGGAAAATCGTTTGAGCAAGCGCGGCAGGAGCACAGTTTCGTAGGCCGCCGGTCCTCCCCCATCAAGACCCTGGACGAACAGCCCGGACAACTGCCCGAACTGAAACTCGACCATCTGTTCCGGCTGAGCGATTCCACCGGCATCTTCCAGCATGCCAGCTTCACCGTGCCGAATTTTGCCGAAGGCTACTGCACGGATGACAATGCCCGCGCCCTCGTGCTGGCCATGATGCTGCAGCGGCTGGGACTGGGCGCGCCGCAGCTCAACGAGCGGGCCGCCACCTATGCCGCGTTTCTCAATCATGCCTTTGACCGGGAGCGCGGGCGCTTCCATAACTTCATGAGCTTTGACCGCCGCTGGCGGGACGAAGTGGGCTCCGAAGATTGCCAGGGACAGGCGCTGTGGGCTTTGGGACTGTGCGTAGCCCAGGCCGGCCAGGGTAATTTTCAAAGGCTGGCGGCGGAATTGTTCGAACTGGCCCTGCCGGTGGCGGCGGAATTCACCTCCCCCCGGGCCTGGGCGTTCACGCTCATTGGGATTGACGAATATCTCCGGCGGTTTGGCGGCGACCGGCGGGCCAACCAGATTCGCGAATGGCTCACCGCCAAACTGCTGCAACGGTTCGCGGACGCCGCCACCGAGGACTGGTGCTGGTATGAAGAAGTGGTTTCCTATGCGAACGCCAAACTGCCCCACGCGATGATCCTCAGCGGCCGCTGCATGAACCACGCGGCGATGATTGAACTGGGCCTCAAAACGATGCGCTGGCTCATTAAAATTCAGACTTCTGAAACCGGGGCGTTCCGTCCCGTTGGCTCCAACGGATTTTATCCGCGCGGCCAGACTTGCGCGCTTTTTGACCAGCAACCCATCGAAGCCCAGGCCACAGTATCGGCCTGTATCGAAGCCTATCAGGCGACGGGTGACCTGTTTTGGGTGACCGAGGCGCGCCGGGCGTTTGAATGGTTTCTGGGGCGGAATGATTTGGGGATGGCCCTTTACGATGCGGGAACGGGCGGCTGCCGCGACGGCCTGCACATGGACCGCCTCAGCCAGAATCAGGGGGCGGAGTCCACTCTCGCCTTTCTGTTGGCACTCACCGAAGCCCAGGCGCTCCAAAACACCCTGGCCAGCTTTCAGGAACCGCTGCGGGATTAACCCCGGCACCTCCGCCCCACTCCAAACGCACCCATGATTATGAACCCCCGCGCCGCGGTCCACCTGAACCGCATCGGACCTACGCTCACCCCCGACCGCACGCGGGTGCTGCTGCGTCCGTTTTATCCCAGCACCGACGCCATTGCACGCCACATTGTCGCCCGTGTCATGGCGCTCCCGGCGGCGGAAGTCACCCGGTTGCTGGACCAGGTGCTTGGTGAATTCGCCGACCGGCACGCCCAGGTGGAAGCCATTCTGGACCACCGCTTCGAAGCGGTGAACCTGCTGCTTGAATCCGGAAAACCGCCGACGCGGGAACGGCAATTGCTCATCGGCGCGCACTTCACCCACGAGTATTCGCCGGAATCCGCCGCCCTGTTCAATCCCTCCATCGTGCCCCACCCGGATCAGACGGGGCTGCCCCCGGGGGCCCTGCGTTTCATCCTGAGCTTGCGCGCCACCGGCGAGGGCCACATTTCCTCCATCACCTTTCGCATGGGCACCATCAGCGCGCAGCACCGGATCACCGTGGCGCCGCCGGTGCCGTTCGTAAGCGAACCCGAGCGCGTGCCCCATGCCGCCTACGAAAAAGGTTTGTTTGCCCGCAAGCTCCAGGAAGCGGGGGTGCAGAACGACATTTGCCGGCGGGTCCTGGCGCAGCTGCCCGATGATTTCACGCTGAAAGAATTGCACCGGGTCCTGCTGACCTCGGGACTCACCGCCACCACCAACGCCTCCGCGAGCCACGCCGCCCGCGGCATTTTGCTATTGGCGGAATCGAACTACGAGGTGAACTTCGCCGCGGCCAGCCGTCCCTCCCAGCGGATTCTCTTTCCTTCCGCGCCCAGCCAGAGCAACGGCATCGAGGACGCGCGCTTCGTCCGGTTTCAGCAGGATGACGGCAGTGGCACCTATTACGCGACCTACACGGCCTACGACGGCAAGATCACCCTGCCGCAATTGCTGGAGACCCCGGATTTCGTGCATTTCAAATTCAACACCCTGAACGGCCCGGCCGTGCAGAACAAGGGCATGGCGCTGTTTCCGCGCAAAATCAACGGTCAATACACGATGCTGTCGCGCCAGGATGATGAAAACATTCTGATCATGTGCTCGGAGAACATTCATTTCTGGCAGACGCCCCGGGTGGTGTTGGCGCCCGCGCAGCCATGGGAGTTCTTCAAGCTCGGCAACTGCGGTTCGCCCATTGAGACGGAAGCCGGCTGGCTGGTGCTGAGTCATGGGGTGGGCGCCATGCGGAAGTATTGCATCGGCGCATTTCTGCTGGATTTAAATGATCCCACCCGGGTTCTCGGCCGGTTGCGTGAACCCCTGCTCGCCCCGAACGAGGCCGAGCGGGACGGCTATGTCCCGAACGTCGTTTACACCTGTGGCGCGCTGCTGCATGGTCGCGAACTCATCATCCCTTACGCGATGAGTGATTACGCGACCAGCTTTGCCACGGCCTCCCTGGATGAACTGCTCGCCGCGATGGAGTGAACCCCCGGGGCGGCTACTGGAGCCGCACCGTCAGACCGCCATCCAGCCGTTTGGACAAATCAACCGGATCGCTCACGGAAACCTCGAGCGGATTCACCTGATAGGCCCAAACTTCAAAATGGGTCAGATTCGCCTCGCCGTAGATCGTCGCAAATGCGCCATCCACGGCATCCGCTCCGTGGGCCACTTTTACCCGGCCAATGCGTGGGACATTGTAACGCGGATCAAACGTGAACCACTCGTGTCCCAGATAGGCTTCGAAATACGCGTGAAAATCCATGGGCGTTCCCGGGTCCACATAGCCAATGTCCGGGAGGTGTCCGGTGACATAACGGGCGGGCAGATTGAAAGTGCGGCACAACGCGATGGCCGCATGCGCGAAGTCGCGGCATACGCCGTAGCCGCGCGCGATCACCTCGGAAGCCGCCAAATCGGGCCGGCCGGAACCAAAGCGGTATTCGATGTGATTGTGCACCCAGTCGCAGATGGTCTGCACCCGCTGGAGCGGGTTGGTAATCTGGCCGAAATTATGCCAGGCCAAATCCCGCAGCTTGTCCGCATCGCAATACCGGCTGGGCAGCGTGTAGCGCAATACCTCGGGCGGAAGCTGGTTCACCGGGACAACCTGATTCAACACCTCGCGGTTGTCCGGCGCCGCAGAAGTGGCGACCAGCGCATCATGCCGGATTTCATTGCGTCCCGGCATCAGGATGGACCGATAGGTGAGATTCCCGTGCGAATCCTGGAACTCACCGGAAGGCTGCCCGATGCCGAATGATATATTCTCCTGCAGTACCTGCACCCGGCCTTCGAGTTTGGGCCGGAGCACAAACAGGACGGGCGTCGGCACGGTGGTTTCATAGGCAAGCTTGCAGCCGACGCGAACGGTGAGATTCAAGGGAGGCCAGTTCATAAACCTAGATGGCAGCGGTGTACTCGATGATTGATTCTGCAAATTCGGGACCGGCGCTTGGCGGTGCTGGTGCCGGATTGCCATTGCCGAATCCCCCGGCCCGGTCCTCCTTGGCTCTGGCAGTCTCGTTCCAGGGAAATTCCGCGCTGTCACGCTGGTTTGCCGCGTCAGGATGGTTCATGAGCCGGGGCCTGTGATACCGCGCGGCGCGGCACTTTCCAGGTTTGTTTGACTCGGACTCGTCCCGGAGCGGCATTGGTTTCATTGGCAAAGTTCGCCCAATCGTGGTCCAACAAATTGCCCAGGCACTCGATGGTTATATCAGCGGCCGGGTAGGTGGCCAGAATTTTGGGATCGTGGGCATAGTGCCCCTGGCGCACAAAGACGGTCGTCACCCGCCGGCCCCAAATTTTCTTGATCGCGGCGAGCAGCCGCAGCTTGTCGTCCACCACCACATAATGCCCGGCCGGCACCCGGCGGGCGACATCCTCCAGTTGCAGCTCTTTGTGGGCATAGATCAACACGCAACCATTCACCGCATCATATAGTCCCGAGCGCTCCACCTTGTGTGGCTGAAATACCACGTCGCCATCGCTCAGCAAGGTCGCCGGGGCCCATTGACGGACATGGGCGATGACTTCCAGCGCCCCCGGGAAGAGGCGGTCAGCGAAGGGATATTGGAGCAAATAGCGGGATGCCGTGAGAATGCCGGGATCCTCCGGATAGGCGCTCCGGTAACCTTGCAGGGCGCCCAAATAATCCGCATACCCCAGGCGGGCGCGGAGCTGTTCAAAAATCTTCCAGTAACCCCGTGCCCGCTTGGCGCCGCCTTCGCGTTCCAGAAATTTGCCCAGGTCGGCGCTGACCCGGTCGTTATCCAGCAACGTATTGTCCACATCGAACAGAAATGCGATTTTGTCCGGAGTCACCGGTTGCCGCGATAGCTCTTTCATTGGTTACGGTCAGGAGGCGTTAATTGGAAACGGCCGGCCGGGTCATGGCCTGATACATCATTTCTTCACTGAGGAACGGCGCCCCAAATAATTCGTAACCATCACTCAGCCTCTCGTTAACTTTCCGCATCAGCTCTTCATGGGTGGCGGCATCGGCATGAAAGGGCACGGCGACGATCAGGTAGCCAAGGGGAATTTTCATATTGCTTTGATGGCTTTTGCTTCGACCGCATTTGTTATTTGAGGATGGTCCGGAAAATCATTCCCGGGGAATGTGAGGCCGGCGGCAGGGCCTGACACCCGGCCGGGATGGTATGGATATGACCGCCGTGCTCCATTTTGGATCTGGATCTCAATCGGCGCGCTGCCGGCTGGCCTGGCGCATTTGATCCTGTTCGGCTCCGGCAAGGCCTTCATTCACCAGCCGCTCATTGTCACTCCGGCCCTCCTCGTCTTCATCGGCACTGGGGGCTACCGCCATTTTACCCCCGGTGGAACCGGACACCGGATCCCAACGTTCGGCTTCCAGCGCGGCCTCCAGGATGCTGGTTTTGGGGTCGGAATCTGGGGCTCCCGTTAATTCCCGCTTGGCCTGCTCCCAGTCGGATTTCGACACCTCCGCCACGGACCGGCCATTGATCAGCGCCAGTTCGATGGCGCGCTCCCGCACCATTTTGCGGTTAACGGTGCCAATGCCGACGGAATGTTCGGCGATAATGCCCTGCTTCAAAGGATTGGTTTGCATGGTTGCTTGGGGTTCGCTCGTGAGCATGTAGGGGTGCCATTGGTTCCGGGGCTGGATGACATAGCGGGGCGCCACGCCGGCGGTTGGATCAGGCGGCCACCGCAAATCCAACTTTGATGGTCACCTGCCAGCGGTCCACCGTGCCTTTGTGGATGCTGCCGCGCGTTTCCACCACCTGAAACCAGCAGAGGTCCTTGATGGTTTTATGGGCACGTTTAATGGCCTTGGCCACGGCGTCCTCGATGGAAGTGGAGGAGGTGCCGGTCAGTTCAATGAGTTTATAGACGGGATCTTTCATGGGCGTTGCTTTAAATTGGTTTAAATTCCGGGTGCGGGCGGCACGGCGGGTTATCTTGGGGCCTGGGAATGGGCTTCGATAAACCAGAGCCATTTGTCGGTGCCCCGCGAAACTTCGGTGAACAGGTCCGCCGTATCCGCATCTCCCAGTCCGGCGGCTTCATTGATGGTGGCGCGGGCTGCTTTGCCAAAGGTGGCCAGCGCGCCAGCCACCGCTTCGACATGGGCCAGGCCGTCAGCGATGGCGCGGGGATACTCCGGCAACCGCGTGCGGGTTACAACCACCCGTACCGTGCCCTCGGTGATGCCACCCAGTTGCACAATGCGTTCGGCGATCAGATCCACGTAGGATTCCACAGCCTCGTCCACCTGGTCGAACAGTTCGTGCAAGGCAATGAAACTGGGCCCTTTGACATTCCAATGCGCCTGTTTCATCTGCATTTGCAGGTCCACTGCAGATGCCAGGCGCAGGTTGAGCAGCGCACATAACTCTGTCCGCCGCGGCAGCGGAAGATCATTTCTGGTTTCATACATTATTGCCGGCGGCGCGAGCTTTGCGGGTGGTGGTTTCATAAAGCAATGCCCGGCCGGGCGCCGCGAACCGGCGGCGCGCCGGGCTTCGGATGCGCCGCCGGACTTTGCACGATGGCCTCGCTGGTCAAATTGACGATCACCATGGATTCCTCATAGCTGATCCGGGTCACTGCTTTGGTGGGAACCAGCACCTCATGGCCTGAAAGCCGGTGCCCGGTCTTGATGACCAACTGCCCAATGACCCAGCTCTGGGCGTCCATCATGAAATCACAGATGTGGCCGCACATTTCCTCGCCTGCCTGCAGGCGGTAGCCATTCACCGCCTGGGTGCTCCGCAAATGGGCTTCATCCGATTCCGGGTTTGGCCCCGTCGGCGCTCCCCCGGCTCCGACCGGAATGGGGGGCGGAACTTCCAATATCGGAAAACCCCGCATGCCGCCCCACAGGCCATCGCCCTCCCAGTAATAGGGCCAGCCATAATAGCGGTGGTACGCCTGTTCGTACTGGCGCGACACCGGTTGGTGCAATTCGATGGCCGGACTCGCCTCAATCTGTTTCCGGGTGAGCTTTACGTTCAGGATCTTGTCGGCCGGGTCCAGGCGGCCAAGCGAATACGGGGAGAGGAGCACCTGTCGCCCCGGCAACCAGGTGCCGGTATCCGCCACCAGATAGCGGATTCCCCAGTTCTGGTCATCGAAATAGAAGTCCTTTACATGCCCAATTTCACCGTCGGACGCCCCCAGCTTGTGCCCGTAGAGTTGCTTAATGCTTCGTAACATAAATTCGTCTTTTGCCCAAATCGCGGGCGATGCAGGAAAAGCCCGGGGTCGGATGCCCGTCAATTTCCCGATCCGCGCCGCGCTCGCCCATGGATGGTCCCCGCGCGGGCTTAAATTCGCCCCAGCAGCAGCAGGATCACCACTACCGCCAAAAGCAGCCCCAGGCCCCCACTCGGGTAGTAGCCCCAACCCTTGCTATGGGGCCACGCCGGAAAGGCGCCAATCAACATCAAAACCAGTAAAACCAACAAGACAGTTCCCAACATAAGATTTCTTTCAAACCGCGAATATGATTTGCCCGATTATCTTCCGTGCTTTTCTTCATGATTGCCCCGGGAGGGCCGATTGGCGGCCGGCGCCCAGTTTTTTGGATATTCCCGGACCACCGTGGCATGATGTTGCGCCGGGAAATCATGAAAACTCATAGGGACCGAGGGAGCGGCCGCCAGCACGTCCACCGAGACGTGGGGCGGGGTCGCCCGGGTTACCCAGGCCCGCCCGTCCCGATAAGTGTATTGGTGGCGCTGGCTGCTGTAATAAACCTGGTAGCCGGGGTAATACACATAGTCATCCTGCACCACGACCGTCATTTGGGGCAGCCCCGGGTCGTACCCCGCACGTGGTCCGTCAACGTGACTCACGCAACCTGTCAGACCGATCAGGAGCGCGGCGCCGGTAAAAATTCCAACTTGCTTATTCATGGTTGAAGCATAGCCCGCCCCGCGGGGAAAGTGCTATCAGGTGTAATACTGACGGCGGCCGTCCGGTCTCAAGTTCCGGCGCCCGGCGGACGAAGTTGCGCCCAGAGGGAAACCAGCCATTGCGCCCCGCTCCAGATTTTCCGCCACCCTGAATTGTTTCCCGCAGCCGGCGCCGCTTGGTTCCGGCGATAGCACACCAGGCCGGCCACCAATGAGACCACGACGGTCGCAAGCAGACTGGCGGACCGGGCCCGCTGCGCGAGGGCATGAACAACCGCCACCAGCGGCTGGGATTCCTGAACCAGCCGGACACGGTTGAGTTCGCTTTCCGCGATCAAATATTGCTTCCGTAGTTGCAGGGAATTCATTTGCAGATTTGTTCCAAAGCGGCGCGATCCTTCTTAAGCTGGTCCAGCGTGGCCGGAAGGGTCTGCCAGTCCCGCAGCCGTTGGGTGAGCCGCCAGCCCAGCCAGCCCCCGGTGCTCCCGTAAACGCCGGCGAGCACCAGCAGGACGGCTCCGGGGGAAATCGGCCACAGCCAGATCACCATGGCCGCGGTAAGCGTAATCCCGGCGAGCAGCACGAGCGCCGCCACGGCCAGCGCGAGAAACAAGACGTGCAGGAGGCGTTCCCGCCCTTCCTGCACTTCCAGCGTCACCAGTTCGATCCGGTTTTCCGCGATCGTCACCAGCCGTCGCACCAGTTGCCTGGCGGCGGCCGCCAGTTGTTGGAAGCTGCTGGAGCGGGTTTCCATGGGCATTATCGGTCGCAGTTACGCGCACCGCGTCGCGCAATGAGGTAACCGAGGATGACCCCCACTCCGACGCCGATGGCGACTGCCTGATAGGGGTTTTCACGAACGGCCTGGTCCGTCGCCTTGGCGCCGGCCACCGCCTTCTCGCGCACGCGACCGAAAATTGCCTTGCCGTTTTCCAGCGCGGCCGCCAGACGTTGCCGCGCGGCGCTCACTTTTTCTCCGGCCACGTCGGTGGTGGCGGCCAGCAGGGCGCGGGCATCTTCGGCCAGTTGGCTCACGTCATCATTGGCTGCTTGAGTTTGTTGGTTCATATCATGCTTTGTTTTCTATGGGTTGTTTTTTTCAGCGGCAAATTTTCGGCATCCGTGCGGTGGGTGGCTTCGGACGCAACGCCGACCCTCAGCACGGAGTTGCTCCCGCCAAACGGGTTGGGCACGGATTCCTGCGCCAGCGGATCGGGCATCCATTCGCCATCCACTACCAGACAATATTCGTAGGTGCCGGGGGCGAGTTGGGTGTCTTTCCACCAGTGGCCGCCGCTGGCGGGATGGAGTGCTTTGGCTTCCGGCTGCCAGTGGTTGAAAGTTCCGGCGAGGCAGACGGTGCGGGCCGTCGGATGGGTGAATTCAAACCGAACGGGCACGAGCTGCGGCCCGGGGTCCGGAGCGTTGTCGTGGTTGTGATTGTGTTTCATTGGTCTTTGCTTGGGTTGGGAACTGGTTGAAAGCCGCCTCCCGATCCGGGAGGCCGCACGGATTCACGAAGTTGCCGGAGCGATTGCTTCAGGGGTCTGCCTGCGGTTAACCGGAGCCGGCCGGGATTCCATGAGAGCCTTAAACCGTTTCAGGTCAGCCACAACCCCGGCGGCCACGAGCCCCAGGTTGTCACCGATTCTTTCCAGCATCCCTTTGGGCTCATACGTCAGGTAAAGGATGAGCCGGGTTTTGGCCGGGGTAAGCGCCACAAAAGTGATTGTACCTGCATTTTTCGCACCG
>DATJIU010000225.1:0-32646 GCA_035492855.1 Dongiaceae bacterium
CCGTGCTGCGCAGCACACTGGAGCGGTTGGTCACCGGCGTGCGCGAGTTCCGGTGCGTGGCCGCCTGCCCCACCGGCGAGGCCGCCCTGGACAAACTGCCCGCGCTGAAGCCGCAGGTGGTGTTGATGGACCTCAACCTGCCGCAGATGTCCGGCATTGATTGCATCCGCCGCCTCAAGGAACTGCTGCCCGCCACCCAGATAATCGTGCTCACGGTTTATGAGGACAGCGAACACATTTTTCGCGCGCTCAAGGCCGGCGCCTGTGGTTACCTGCTCAAGCGGTCGGACCCGGACGAGGTGTTGGACGCCGTGAAAGATGCCCGCGAAGGCGGCGCGCCGATGAGCAGCCAGATTGCCCGCCGCGTGGTGCTCTCCTTCCACGAGCCCAGTCCCGCGGCGGAAACCACCAGCCTGACCGAACGCGAAACGGAAATTCTCTCTCTGCTCTCCAAGGGCTTTGCCAACAAGGAAATCGCCGATAAAATGCAGATCAGCGTGCCCACCGTGCGCACCCACCTGCGGCACATTTACGAGAAGCTGCACGTGCGCTCGCGCACCGAGGCCATCATCAAATACCTGAAATAAACCGCCCGGCGGACGTCCATTCCCCAAGATTAGTTTGAACATTTCCCGCACTTCTGCCATCTATGACGGGCGTGCGCCGTTTCAGGAATATATTTTTCGCGCTGGCAGCCTTGCTTTGGCTGCCGGTTTCGGCGCATTGCCAGCTCGAAGCCGTTCCCGGTTTTGAATTCCTCCACTGTCAGGAAGCGGCCTCATCTGCCACTCCGAAGGATTGCAGCGGCTGCTGCGCGGTGGAAAAATCCCAATACAAGACCGAACAACTGCGCTTCAACCTGAGCGCACCCGATGTGCTGCCGGACCTGACCCCAGCGGTTGAGCCCACCGTACGGGCTTTGCCGGCGGAAGTCAGCCGGGGCATCCTTACCGCCGCACCGCCGGAGCTGGTGCAAAGCTGGCATTTCCTTTCCCGCACGGCGCTGCCCGTCCGGGCGCCTTCTCTCGCTTCGTAACCGGGCCCGTCAGGGTCTTTTCTTCCGTCATGGCGTGATTTATCGCCGTGGATTTCTTTGATCCCGTTTTCGGTTTGCGGTTTTCCGTTTGAATTGATTATGAAGCGAAATCTCTGTTGTAGTTTAGCGGTTCTGTTGGTATCCGCCTGGGCTGGTGCCGGGGCATGGGCTCAGACAACCAATCCTCCCGGGCCAACGCCCGAACCGCGCGATGTGGTCACTTTGGCCACCCTCATTTCTGAGGCGGGGACCAACAATCCGGAAGTGCGCCTGTATGAAGCGGCGGTCGCCGGAGCGCACGGTGAGTTGCTAACCGCCCGGACCTGGGACAACCCCGAGGTATCCATTGCTCCCGGCGCCGTACACACGAGCGAGAGTGGCAGCCCGGCGACGACTGGCTTCCATGGGGATTTCGGCGTAGCGCAAACGTTTCTCTTTCCCGGCAAGCGGGCCTTGCAAAAGGCGGTGGCGGAAAAAACGATGGAATCCCGGCAACTGGCGCTAAACGCGTTACGCCTGCAACTCGCCATCCAGGTGCGCCGGGCTTTTTACCGCCTCCAGGCGGCGCGGCAGGTTGAGGCTCTGCACGAACGCCAGGTCGAACTGGCGCAATCGTTCCTGGAGGTGGCCCGGAAAAAAGTGGCCGGGGGGTTTGCGCCGGAATTCGAGCAGACCAAAGCCGAAGTGGAAGTGGCCGCAAGCCGCGGGGCGTGGCGCGCGGCGCAGGCGGATGCCACGGTCGCCCGAACGACCTTAAACTCGCTGGTGGGACGGAGGCTGGACGCGCCGGTGCCGCTGCCGGGCGAACCCACCGAAAACCCGGCGGTGCCGGAAGAAGCCGAACTGCTGCGCCACGCACTGACGCGCAATCCCAGCCTGCGAATCCAGGCGGCCGAAGTGGAGCGCACGGGCCTGAGCCTCGCGCTTACCAAAAAATCGCGACTCCCCGATTTCACCGTGGGCACCTCGGTGGAATACCGCGACGGCGAACAAATCTACGGGTTGGGCATTTCGCTGCCCCTGCCGCTCTGGGATAAAAAACAAGGAGCTATTGCCACCGCAACGGCGGAGCAACAACGCGCGCTGGCTGAACTCGAAACCCTGCGCCGGGACATTATCCGCGAGGTCAGCAGCGCGGCCCAACTGCTGACCGCGGCGCGTGAATCGTTGGCGATCTATACCCCGGAGTTCCGCGGCAAGCTCAAGGCCGCCCGCGACAATGCCGCGCAAAGTTACGCCGCGGGCCGCACTTCGCTGCTGGTTTATCTCGAAACCGAGCGCACCTACTACGACACGGAAGCCGCGTATTACGAAACCTTGAAACGGCTTTACGACGCCCAAGCCATGCTCGAAGCAGCGGTGGGCCTGCCGTTGAACCAGCTCAATCAAACCTCTTCCAACCCGACTCCTTAACCGAACCAATCCCATGAGTCCACGCATCCTTTCATTGTTTACCATCGCGGTGCTTGCCGCCGGCGGGGCCGGTTGCAGCAAGCCGGCCGAACCCGCGGCTCCGGAAACCCCGTCGGAGGCCCGGCCCGATGAAAACATCGTCACGCTGACCGCGGAGAACTTGAAACACATCAGCCTGAAAACCGAGCCGGCCACATTGGGCAGCCTCGGCAGGATACTTCAGGCGGCAGGTCGCATCAGCGTGAACCTGAACCGGACCGCCAAGGTGACTTCCACCTTTGAAGGCCGCTTGACCCAGCTGAACTTTGACCTGAACGACCACGTGCAATCCGGTCAGGTGCTGGCGGTGGTGGAGTCCCCCGAAATGCCCGGCAAACCGCTGGAGCTTAAAGCGCCTATCGATGGCGTCATCATCGAACGCAAGGCTACGACCGGCGAGTTGGTGAACCAGGCGACCGAGATTTACACCATCAGCGATCCGGCTGAACTCTGGGCCATTGCCGAAGTGAAGGAGCGCGACATCGCAGCGGTGAAGGTGGGGCAGGACGCGGCGTTCGCGGCACTGGCGTATCCCGGGGAAAAGTTCCACGGCAAGGTGGTGCTCGTCGGCAACCAGGTGGAATCCGGTTCGCGCACGGTTGAAGTCCGCATCGCCGTGGATAACGCGGACGGGCGGTTGAAACCGGGCATGTTCGCGGACGTGGAAATTGTCACCACCATCCTCGCCAATGTGCTGCTGATTCCCGATGGCGCGTTGCAGACCGAGGGTGCCGATCAAATCGTCTTTGTCGCCCACGACGGAAACACGTTCGAGCGGCGTGTCGTGAAGCTGGGCTGGGAGCAGGCGGGGCGCGTTCAAATCCTGAGCGGCGTGCAGGCGGGAGAGAACATCGTCACGGACGGGAGTTTCATCCTGAAATCGGAAATGCTCAAAGGCCAGTTGGGCGAGGAATAGTGTCATGATCAATTCCATCCTCCATTTCTCCGTCCGGCAGCGGTTGCTCGTCGGGCTGGCGACGCTGGTTCTCACTGGCTTCGGCTGGCTCTCGCTCCGGCAAATCCCGATTGATGCGTTCCCTGATGTAACCAACGTGCAGGTGCAGGTGCTCGCCACTGCGGGGGGCATGTCCCCGCCGGACATGGAAAAACTCGTCACGCGCCCCATTGAGATCGAACTCGCGGGCTTGCCCAAGCTGACGGAAGTGCGGTCGGTTTCCAAAATCGGCTTGTCCGTCATCACCGTGGTTTTTGAGGATGCGGTGGATGACTATTTCGCCCGCCAGCTTGTGTTCGAGCGGCTGGCCGGCGCGCGGGACAAGCTGCCTGCCGGGGTGGAAGTGCAACTCGGCCCCATCAGCACCGGTCTCGGTGAGATTTACCAATATACCCTCGTCAGCAAGGACAAGAAATACGACGCGACGGAATTGCGCACCATTCAGCAATACATCGTGCGCCCGATTCTCCGCACCGTACCGGGCGTCACCGACGTCAACTCGTTCGGCGGGCTGGTGAAACAATACCAGGTGCTCATCAAACCCGACCGGCTCACCTCCTATGGCATCACGTTGCAGCAGGTCTTCGCGGCACTGGAGAAGAACAACGCCAACGCCAGCGGAAACTTCATCGAACACGGCTCGGAGCAATACGTCGTGCGCGGGCTGGGGTTGGTAAAGAACACCAGGGACATTGAGAACATCATCGTTGCCACCCACGAACATGCGCCCGTGTATGTGCGTGACGTGGCGGAGGTCGTCATCGGCGCCGAACTGCGTCAGGGCGCGGTAACGGCCAACGGCGAAGGCGAGGCCGTCGCGGGAATCGTCCTCATGCTCAAGGGCGCGAGCGGTCGGGATGTGGTCAATGCGGTGAAGGAAAAACTGCCCTCGATTCAAAAAGCTCTGCCGCAGGGCGTTGAGCTGGTGCCGTTCTATGACCGCACGGACCTCGTGAAGCAGGCCATTCACACGGTCACCAAAGCCCTGATGGAAGGCTCGATATTTGTCCTCATCATCCTGATGGTGCTGCTCGCCGATATGCGCAGCGCCATTATCGTCACGCTCGTTCTGCCGCTGGCGGCGCTGTTCGCCTTCATCATGATGAAATGGTATGGCCTCTCAGCCAACCTCATGTCGCTCGGCGGTCTGGCGATCGGCATCGGCATGATGGTGGATGGCGCGGTCGTGATGGTGGAAAACATCCACCGCCACCTGACGGAGAAATCCGACGAGGCGAAGCAGCACAAGCACGCCGGCAAAACGGAAATCGTGCTCTATGCGGCGAAGGAAGTGGGGCGCCCGATTGGGTTCGGCATTTTCATCATCATCGTGGTATTCCTGCCACTATTTACCCTGCAAGGGTTCGAGGGAAAGATGTTCCGCCCGCTGGCATTCACAATTTCCTTCGCGTTGCTCGGCTCGCTGATCCTTTCGCTGACACTTGTGCCGATGCTCTGCACGTTCTTCCTCAAGCAAGTGCCGCACGCACATGATCCGTTTCACATTCGCTGGTTGAAGCACGGCTACCTCGTGCTGCTGCAACCGTGCGTGCGCCGCCCGGGGCTCATCGTTTTCCCGGCAGTGCTCGCGCTGGCCGGCACCCTCGCCCTCGTGCCGCGCATCGGCTCGGAATTTCTGCCGCCGCTGGATGAGGGCTGCGTCGGGTTGCAGACCTTCCGCATCCCCAGCATTTCCCTGCCGCAATCGCTCGAATTGCAGGGTCGCGCGGAGCGCATTTTGAAACAGTTTCCCGAAGTCATTGACGTGGTTTCCAAGACGGGCCGCGCCGACATTGCCTCCGACCCGATGGGCGTGGAAATCAGCGACGTAATTGTGACGCTCAAGCCGCGCGAGGAATGGACGACGGCCAAGACCAAGGAGGAGCTGGTGGACAAAATGCGCGCCGCAATGGCGGAACTGCCTGGCGTCGCGTCGAGTTTTTCCCAACCCATCGCCCTGCGCGTGGACGAGCTCGTCAGCGGGGTGAAATCCGCCATTGGCATCAAGATTTTCGGCGATGATCTGGACGTGTTGAAAACCCAGGCGGATGCAGTGGCCCGGGTGCTGGGGCAAGTTCCCGGCGCGGCGGACATCAACGTCGAAAAAGTCAGCGGCCTGGCTTATCTGCAAATCGAGATTGACCGCGACAAACTCGCCCGTTACGGCATTAACGTGGCCGACGTGCAGGAAGTTGTCGAAACGGCCATCGGCGGCAAGGAGGCCACGAAGGTGTATGAAGGCCAGAAAGTGTTTGGCCTGGCCGTCCGTTTCCCGGAATCGGCGCGGAGCGATGTTTCCCCCATCCGCCAGATCCTGATCGCGTCACCGCCGGGCGCGCTGATTCCGCTTGGCCAGTTGGCGCACGTCTATGTGACTGAAGGCCCGGCCCAAATCAGCCGCGAGCAGGCGCAACGCCGCATCGTGGTGGAGTGCAACGTGACCGACCGCGACATCGGCAGTTTCGTGAAGGAAGCGCAGCAGAAGATTGACGCCTCCGTGAAACTGCCACCGGGCTATTTCATCACCTGGGGGGGCCAATTCGAGAATCAGCAGCGCGCGATGAAGCGGTTTAGCATCGTCGTGCCGCTGACCATCGCCGCAATCTTCCTGCTGCTGTTCGGCTCGTTCAACTCGGTGAAGCAGGCGTTGCTCATCATTCTCAACATTCCCTTCGCGCTGATTGGTGGCATCCTCGCGCTGGTCATCGGCCACTTCAACATCAGCGTGAGCGCGAGCGTGGGGTTCATTGCGTTGTTTGGCGTGGCCGTGCTCAACGGCGTGGTGATGGTGAGTTACTTTAATGAACTGCGCCGGGCCGGTCTGAAGGTTGAACTCGCCGTCATCCAGGGCGCGATTCTCCGGCTGCGCCCGGTGCTCATCACGGCGAGTGTGGCCGCGCTGGGCCTTGTGCCAATGCTGTTCGCCACCGGGCCGGGCAGCGAAATCCAGAAGCCGCTGGCCGCCGTGGTCATTGGCGGACTCGTCAGCTCCACGCTGCTGACGTTGTTCATGTTGCCGGCGCTTTACCAGGTGCTCGAGCGCAAACCGGCCCGGCCTCCCGCCCCGGCCCTCCCCGGGCCACCCGCCACCACGGAGTTGTGAGCCCTGCCCGCCGGACCGAAATCTTTGTTCTTCAAACACGTGGGACGGGTTGCCTTGGCCCCGCCCCGAACAGCGAATTGTCTGAGGAAGAAGACAAAGAACAATCATCCGGGCCCGCCAAGGGCCGACAAATAAATAACAACGGGCGTTGCCCTCAAACCCCGGGAGCCGTTATTTTTGGCGGCAGCAACTCACCCCGTGATTCCGCGTCTTCACATCCTGCTGTTGCTGGTTACCGGCTGGGCCGGTCTGGTGACTGCCGCCGCGCTCCCGCCCGGAAGCACCCCGGACTATCTGGTCACCTCCTGGCAGACGGACAACGGCCTGCCGGAAAACTGGGTCTCCAGCATCACCCAGACGCCGGACGGCTATCTTTGGGTAGGCACCCGTTATGGCGGCATGGCCCGGTTCGACGGCGTCCGTTTCGTACCGTTCACGCCACAAAATACTCCCGAGCTGAAGGATGTGCAGGTGGAGCATTTGTTCGCGGACGGCACCGGGCGGCTGTGGATCGTCATGGGCAACGAATCCGTCACCTGCATGGAGGCGGGCCGGTTTCGCCTGCAGCGAGAACCGCGCGCCGAGCCCCGGCTGCGGGTGGACAACATTCTCAAAACCGAAGCCAACCAGGTTTGGTTCAGCGGGGAAGGTTCCTATTTGCCCCGCTTGAACCTGGCCGCTGGCACCAACGGCTGGGAAGTCCTCACGCCTCATCCGGGCGCCATGATTCAGGCCGGCACCTGCTGTCAGGATGCCACGGGCACCATCTGGTACATTACCCAGGGCCATCTGCCCGGGCGGTTCTGGGACGGCCAATTCGAAGCGGTCCCGCCGGCCGCCGGCCTGCCCGAAGCGCAGATCACCGACCTGGTGGCCGACGGTCACCGGCAGATTTGGGTGGCCACGCGGCATCATCTCGCCGTCTGGAACGGCCATCGGTTTGAAGACCGCACGCCGGACAACGGGCCCGAGCCGCTGAACATCCTGCGCATCGCCGCCAGTGGCGACGGCGGCATCTGGGTGCTGGAGCGTTATCGCCTGCGCAAATATCTGGGGGGGCGGTGGGTGACGGAAACCAACCCGGAACAATTTCAACCCAACCTTTCGGGCAATTCCTTCAGCCTTTACGGCGACGCCCAGGGCAATGCCTGGATGATTTGTTACGGCCATGGTTTGTGGCATGTGAAAAGCAACGGCGTGGCCCGTCAACTGACCGAGCAGGACGGTTTGCCCAGTGTGTTCATCACCTGCTGGTTTCAGGACCGCGAGGATGATGTATGGGTGGGCACCACCGGCGGCGGCCTCGCGCGCATCCGCGAAAGCATGTTCCATGTGCTGGGCCGGGATGAAGGCCTCGGCGGCAAGGTGGTGCGTTCGGTCTGCGTTTCTCCCGATGGCGAACTCTGGGCCGGCACCGCGGCCGGCGGCCTGGCCCGCTGGGAGGAAAGCCGGTTCACCGACGTACCGCTGCCACCACTCAACGCCGAACCGGTGGAAAGCGTAACCGTCACCCCCGCCGCCGATGGCGGCGTGTGGATCGGCAGCCTGAACCACGGCCTGATGCGCTGGCAGTCCAATACCGTGACGCGCCCCGTGGCCACCACCGGCCTGGGCGCCTCCGTTCGGGTGTTGTTCACCGACCGGCGCGGCCGGTTGTGGGTGGGCGGCCTGGTCAATCTGTTCCGCTACGAGGCCGGTCGGTTTCAGCAATTGGGCGCCCGCGAAGGGTTTGTGGACAACCACGCCATCGGCGGCATCGCCGAGGATGCCGCGGGCACCATCTGGATCGGCACCGGCCCGGGCGATTTGTGGAAATGCGAAAACGATCATTTCACCCGCTACACGCCGCCGGCGGAATGGCCGTCCGTGCGGTTTGCCGCCGTGTTACCGGACACCAATGGCGTGGTCTGGGTGGGCACGCTGGGCAACGGCCTGCTGCGATTTGAAAATGGCCGGTTCACCCGGTTCACCACGGCAGACGGATTGCCGGACAACAACATCACCCAGTTGCTCGACGGCCAGGAGGGCAATCTCTGGGCCGGCACCTACGCGGGCATTTTCCGCGTGAGCAAGGCCGACCTGCGGGCCGCCGCCAGCCGCGGCGGACCGCTGCCCTGCCGGGTGTACGGCCGGTTCGACGGCCTCCCGGCGCTCGAATGTTCCAGCGGTTTCCAACCGGCCTGCTGGCAGGCGGCCAACGGCTCGCTGTGGTTCACCACGGCGAACGGCCTGGTCACCGTGGAGCCCCACGCCGTGACCAGCAACCGCCAGCCGCCCGTGGTCATCATCGAGGAAATGCTGGTGGATGGCAAAAAACGCAGCCTGCCGGCGCCTGTCATTTCGACCCGGCTCCAGACCCCGCCGCCTGTGACCATCGAACCGGGCCGGCACTACGTGCAGTTTCAATTCACCGGGCTTAATTTTGCCGCGCCCGATGGCGTGCGCTTCCGGGTCAAACTCGACGGCGTGGACAAGGACTGGCAGGACCCCGGGACGCTGCGGCTGATCGGTTACGGTCCGCTCCTGCCGGGCCATTACCAGATGCGGGTGCGGGCCTGCAACAACGACGGCATCTGGAACGACACCGATGCATTACTGCCCTTTGAAGTGCTGCCGAGCTTCTGGCAGACGTGGTGGTTCAAGGCCGGGCTGGCCGGCAGCACCCTGCTGGTGCTGGGCTTGGGCGTCGGCTGGGCCCAGCGCCGGCGCTACCGGTCAAAGCTGGAACGCGTGGAACGCCAGCGGGCCGTGGAACGCGAACGCGCGCGCATCGCCCAGGATTTGCACGATGACCTCGGCACCAGCCTCACCCAGATCAGCATGCTCAGCGCCCTGGCCAATCGTACCCAGACGCCGCCGGCCGAGGCCCGCGAACTCATCCAACAGGTGCGCGGTCGCGCCCGGGACATGGTAACCGCGCTTGATGAAATTGTCTGGGCCGTGAACCCCAAGAATGATTCGTGGCTCGAACTCACCAATTATCTCGGCCATTTCGCCGAGGAATTTTTCCGCCCCACCGGCATCCGCTGCCGGCTGGACATTCCCGAACAACTGCCTGAATCGCCTGTGTCCGCCGAGCTGCGGCATCACCTGTTCCTGGCGTACAAGGAGGCGGTGAACAACGCCGCCCGGCATTCGCAGGCCACGCATGTGCAGATCCGGGTGGAAACGCGCGCCACCGAAGTCGTCATTTTTGTGGAGGACAACGGCGTGGGGTTCACGCGACCGGTCGATCCCGAACCGCGCCCGCGCAACGGCCTGGCCAACATGAAACACCGCCTGGAACAATTGGGCGGCACCGCCGAAATCCAGAGCGTCCCCGGCCAGGGCACCACCGTGGCCTTTCACGTGCCGCTGTCATAAGCATGTGCCGGAATGGGTTGCCTGGCACGACAGATTTTATTCTTTGCCGGAGAACAATCGCCGCAGGCGCGCGGCTTCGGCCGCGGTCAGATGGGTCACGCAGCCATGCCGGGCATCCGGCGGAAAAGATACCGCCGGGTCCACCGTCCAGTGATACAAATCCGGCGAGGTGGAAATGCCAAAGCCGTCCGCCATGCAAAAATCATAGACCAACAGCCAGCCGGACTGGATGGGATCGGGCATGACCTCGGGACCTTCGGTGATAGTGGGGGCAATCTGGCCACCGTTCAGCGGCCCGTTGAATACCTGGTATGGTCCTTCCAACTTCTGAGCGGTGGCCAGCCGGATGCCGCGACGTTCGCCGGTGGCCGCGCCAAATTCCTCCTCCTTGTGAAATAGAAAGTAGGTGCCGTCGTGTTCCAGTAACGTGCCGTCAATCACCGAATACGGCGGTGCAAACAGCACTTGCGCCGGGGTGAAAGTTTCCCAGTCGCGCGTGCGCGCATACCACAGGCGGCTGCGCTGCCAGCCCGCTTCCTCAAACGACGAGGACCACAGCACCACGGTATCGCCGGTCTGGCGGTCGTAATACCATTCCGGCGCCCAGATGTTCCGCGCCGGACGCCCGGTGGCATCGCGCACGCCGGACATCAGCGCCAGCGACCGCACCTCCTCCCAATGCACCAAATCCTGCGACCGCGCATACAGGCAGACCGGCCCGGCATTGGTGCCGGCCTCACGCGAGCGCTGGCCACCGGTGGCCACGAGATGCCACCAGCCGTCCGCACCCCGCTGAACATACGGATCCCGGAGCCGATGACTCCACACCGGCTGGTTGTCGTTGAGTGGCGTCCAATGCCGGCCATCGGTGGACAGCGCAAAATGTAATTGCTCCACCCGCATCGGATTGGGCAAAGGAATATTGTGCGTGTGCCCCGCGGCATCCACCTCTACCCGAGAATCGTAGCGCTGCCGGAAATAGGCAAACAACCATTCGCCCGGCGGCGTTTTTTCGACGCCCGGAGCTGAAGTCTTATTGGCACCTGGGCCGCTGGCACAGCCCACATTGAGGAGCATTGCCAAGCCGGCGCAGCCCACGGTTAGAAAAACGGGAAGGAGGCGCATGTTTTAGCCATTGTCTCCCGATGCCCGATTCTGTCAATTCGCCGGTTCCCCATTTCTCCGGACCGCGGGCGGTCCCCCGCCCGCAGCGCGTTGCCAGGCCTAAGGGCATGACGTAATTCAACGCTTCCTTTCGGAGCACCTGCTGCGGGCATTCACCATCCACGCTCCATACGCGCCGCCCTCCACGCATCATCGGCTTGGACGATGTCGCGCCGCACAATTTTCCGCTACTTTTCCCGTTCCCGCCCACGGCAAGGTTGCCGTGCGGGAGATTTGCCTTAAAATTCGCGCACCTTGAAGTCACGCCGTCCATCCCCGCGCACCTCCCGGGCCGCCCCGGGAAACCGTCCATCGGCCGGGCGCAACAAATGGATTCCCCTCGCGGTGGTGGGCTTGGCAGCCCTGCTGCTCGTGCAGTTGGTGGTGCTCGCATTCCACTTCAAATCCAGCCATGCCACCCCGCCCGCGCCGCATGCCGAAGTTCAGCCCGGTGTTACCGTGGCCGCCCCGGCGGAGAGCGATGCGCAGATGTACGCCACTTATGCCGGTTCGGAAAGTTGTCGCGAGTGCCACGCCGAGGCCTTTGCCCAATGGCAAACCTCCAATCATGGCCTGGCGGAGCGACCGGTGAGTGCGGCCATGGACCAGAAAGCTTTTGTGCCTGAACACACTTTTGCGCACGGCACCCAGACCACGCAGGTGGGCCGGGACCACGGTGAATTTGAGGTGACGAGTCTCGGACTTTCCGGCCGCATGGAGGAACATCGGGTGGACCGCGTCATCGGCAACGACCCGCTGCGGCAATTTCTCGTGGCCGCGCCCGGGGGCCGCTGGCAGGCGCTGGAGGCTGCTTACGATCCGCACCGCAACGAATGGTTCAATGTGTTCGGCAACGAGGACCGCCAGCCTGGCGAATGGGGCCACTGGACCGGGCGCGGCATGAACTGGAACAGCATGTGCGCCAGTTGCCACAACACCCGGTTGCGCAAAAATTACGACGCCCCGAGCGATACTTACCACACCGCCATGGCCGAGATGACGGTCGGCTGCGAATCCTGTCACGGTCCATTGCGGGCGCACTTGGACTGGCAGAAGCAGTACGGCAAGAGCGGCAAAAAGGATCCCAACCTCGCCCCCATGACGCACGCGCAGATGGTGGACACCTGCGGCGCGTGTCACGCCCGGCGCACGGAACTGACCGGCGATTTCACGCCCGGCGATACCTTCTGGGACCACTTCGACCTCACCATCGTGGACCAAACCGACACTTATTATCCCGACGGCCAGGTGCGTGATGAAGATTACGAATACGCCTCGTTTCGCAGCAGCCGCATGTTCGCCAAGGGCGTGTACTGCCTGGACTGCCACCAGCCGCACACGATGAAAACCATCCTGCCCGGCAACTGGCTCTGCCTGCGTTGTCACAATGGTTCCAATACCAACGCGCCCGTCATCAACCCGGTCACGCACTCGCATCATCAGGTTTACGGTTTCGACACCAACGGCCAGCCCACCAGCGTGGACCTGCTGAAATACAATCCCAAAACGATCAAGGAAACCGGCGGCGAATGCGTGAACTGTCATATGCCGCAAACGGTGTACATGCAGCGGCACTGGCGGCATGACCACGGCTTCACCATCCCCGACCCGTTGCTCACGCAGGAATTCAACATCCCCAACGCCTGCAACCGGTGTCATGCCGACAAAACCACGCAGTGGTCGCTGGAAGCTGTGCAGAAATGGTACGGCAACCGCATGAACCGGCCCACCCGCACCCGCGCGGAATGGCTGGCCCGGGCGCGCCAGGGCGACCCCGCCGCGCGCGCGCCGTTGTTGAATCTATTGAACGGCGACGAAAGCGATTATTGGAAAGCCGTCGTCACCGGATTGCTGGGCCAGTGGATTGGCGATGAGCAAGTGAACGCCGCCCTGCGCCAGAATTTGCAACATGCTTCGCCGTTGGTACGGGCGACCGCCGTGCGCGCCTTGGAACCGCTGCTCGGCCAACCCGACGCCCCCGAGGCCGCCGCCATCCGGCCACTGCTGCAAGACCCCGTGCGCAACGTGCGGCTCAGCGCCGCGTGGGCGCTGCGCGCCACGCTGGACCCGCAAACACCTGCGGCAGCGGAATTGCAGCGTTACCTCGCCATCAATGCCGACCAGCCGGCGGGGCAGTTGCAACTCGCCAGCTACGCCTACGCACGCGGGCAGCTCGATCAGGCGCTGGCCCATGTGCAAACCGCCGTGGCGTGGGATTCCAATTCGCCGCCGTTGCGCCAGGAACTGGCCGTGGTGCTCAGCGCGCTGCACCGCAATCCGGAAGCGATTGCGCAACTGGAAGCCGCCTGCCGGCTCGCGCCGCACGAAGCCGAGTATCAGTTCAAGCTCGGCCTGGCCTGGAACGAGGCGGGCGATCTGCCGAAAGCCATCGCCGCCTTGCAGGAGGCGCTGCGCCTGAACCCGCGCCACGCCCGCGCCTGCTACAATCTCGGACTCGCCCTCAACGCGGCAGGCCAGCCCGATGCCGCCGTGAGAACCCTCGCGCAGGCCGAGACGTTGACGCCGGACAACCCGGTCATCCCCTACGCCCGCGCCACGATTCTTTATCGCCAGCAAAAATTCAACGACGCCCGCCAGGCCGCCGAACGCGCGCTCGCCCTCAATCCAAATTACGCCCCGGCGCGCCAGCTATTGCAGCGGCTCGCGAACGGGCCTTGAACCCTCAAAGTCGAAGTTACGAGGTGCGGACAACGCCGATCGCAGCCCACAAATATCTAATCGTAGGAGGCGACGTGAGGAGACTCTGATTTAATGCTCCCCCAATTTGAATAGAGACTCGTCACCTCGTCATCCTACAAATGGTCGGGATGAACATCACCGCAATCTTCGCCCTATTCTTCATTTGTTCCCCGTCTCATTTCTTTGCGTCCGCCGCGGCCTTGGCTTGAGGCGTTTTTCCCGGTCTTGGTTTCCTGGTTGCTTCGAGGTTCTCCCCGCATTTTGTTTTAACAATGATTTCGCGGTTTTTTGATTTTCCAATTTTGCAACCCGTTTTCCCGCAGATTTTTGAAACTTATAAACCCTCGTTTTTTCACTAAAAAAATTGGGTTAATGGTTAAACCACATGGGTTCCGGGGACCTGATAGAATGCTGGGTGGGATGCGAAATAGCGCAACCAGAGCCGGCCTGCGGGCCGAGAGGAAAGCCCTGCCAAAGGCTGAAGGCGACATGCAAAATAACCCGGCGCGCATGGCTTTGCCGGTATTCCGCAATCATCGCCGGGGGGATTGGTTCGCCCCGGCTGGGGCTTGGCAAGATGGATTGGCCCAACCCACGGCTGGCGCCGTGGGAAAAGCCCCTCCGTTCCAAGCCCCAGTCGGGGCGAAACCCGAGTCAGGGCAAAGCCCAACTTTGCCCTGCCGGATTTATGCAGGCTGCCAGCCCGCCGCGGCCAACCCCGTCCCCAATCCAAATTCCGCACTCCGCACTTTTCTGGCCGGCGCCGGGATCCGTCCGCAAAAGTCAAATTACCAAACGAACCCAATTTTTTTGGAACGGCCCTATGATGCAAAATATTTTAATTAAGTGCTTTGCAGATAAAAATTTCATCCGGCCAATTTGGGTTCGTTTGGCTTCGTTTGGGTTCACTTTCGGTCGCTGGTGGGGTCTGGTCTCGGGCGCAGCAACGGGAAACGCAAGACGAAGTCGCGGACGGATGATGCCAGGCAGGTCAGCCTGGTGTGGCAGGACCTGCCACCTCTTCGCAAAGATTTGCCAACCGCCCCATCCTAGGATGTGCCGCAATATCAAAAGCCAATCGGTACGTTTCGGCTGGTTCGGAAATGTGTGGAGTTTGCCGGCAGCGACAAAATCAGCCTTATTTTCCGGCCGGGGTCTCCAATTGCTGCAACAACTGGCGGGCTTCGGGGAAATCCGGCTGGAGTCGCAGGGCTTCATGCGCTTCGGTGGCCGCAGCCTCTTTTCGGCCCGCCTGGAGAAGCGCCGCCGCGAGGCGCAGGTGCGCCCGGGGATTGTCCGGTTGCAGCCGGGTGGCGGCGGCGAACTCGCGGACAGCCTCCTCCCACCGGCCCAACCCGGCCAGGGCAATGCCATAGTTGTCATGCCCCGCCGCGCGGTCCGGTTGCTGGCGCACCACCAACTCATAGTGCGGGAGGGCCTCGGCATTGCGACCGAGCCGCGCCAACGCCAGGGCCAGATTGTAATGGGTCTCGGCCTGGTCCGGGTTCACTTGGAGCGCCTGTTGGTAGCAATCCACGGCCCCGGCATATTGCTGCTGGTGGAGGAGCGCGCTGCCCAGGTTGTTCAAGACCTCGGCATTGCCGGGCTCAAGTTCCAGCGCGTGGCGATAGCTGATCGCAGCCTCGGCCCATTGTTTCTGCCGGGTCAACGCCACGCCCAGATTGTTGTAAGTGCGGGCACTGGGCGCCAGTTGCACGGCCTGTTGGTATTCGCGGACGCCCTCCTCCCAGCGGCCGCAACGCACCAAAGTATTGCCAAAGTCATAATGCAGTTCCGCCGCATCGGGATGCATTTGGAGCGCGGTTTCAAAGGTTTGAATGGCGGCGGCAAATTCGCCCCGGGCGCTGTAGGCCACGCCCAGATTGTTCAGGGCCACGGCGTAACCGGGATGGATCTCCAGCGCTTTTTGATAAGCGGCAATCGCCGCGGCGGAATCGCCTTGTGCAAAACGGTATTGGCCCAGGTTGTTGTAAGCCGTGAAGTTGTCGGAAGTGACTGCGAGAGCGTGTTGAAACAACGCGCCGCTATCCTGCCAGTAGCCCAACTGCCGGCGGGTTTGCAGGCTGCAGGCCACCAGCACGGCCAAGCCCACGGCACTGGCCGGCAACCACAACGCCCGCCACCGGTCCACCAGGGCGGCAGTACCCCAACTCACAAGAATGAAAATCCCAATGGCCGGCAGGTAGGTATAGCGGTCGGCCATGTATTGCTGGCCCACCTGCACCAGCCCGATGACCGGCACGAGCATTCCCAAACACCAAAACCAGCCCACCGGCAAAAATCGCCAGCGCCGGCCGTTGCCCAAAGCCCACAACGTTATCCCCAGCAGCGCGGCCGCGGCAATGGCCACCTTCATTCCGGGCCAGTGGCCAGGATGCGGGTACAGACAGGCGAGATTTGCCGGCCAGAGGAGCTTGGTGAGATATTGCTGCCCGGCCATAAACACCGTTTCCACCCGCACGTCCAGCGGCAGGGCCTCCAGGCTGCGAACCGCCTGACCGGCTTGTTGCACCCGGAAGGTAATGACGCAGGAAACCGCGCTTGCCGCCAGAAACATCCATTTCTCCGCGAGCAACTTTCCGAGCGCCGGAAGGAACCCGCGGGGCGCACTGAAGTTCAACCGCGCCAACGGCCAGTAATCCAGCAACACCCAGACCAGGGGCAAGGTCACGAGCATCGGCTTGCTCATGAGGCCCAGCGCAAAAAGCAGCCAAGCCAGCCCGTAATATTTGGCGGCGGCGCGGGCATTGCCGGCGCGTTGCCATTCCACCCGGCCCACGTAGCACAGCGTGGCGAGCAGGCCGAAACAGGCGGACAACACATCCTTGCGCTCGGCAATCCACGCCACGGATTCCACGTGCAAGGGATGCAACGCAAAGAACGCGGCTACGCCCAGACTGCGCCAGAAAGCACCCGTCAGCCGAAACAGCAACAGCAGCAACAGGCCCGTGTTGAGCAGGTGGAAAAACAAATTGACCAGGTGCGGCCCGGCAGCGGCAGCGCCGAACAATTGCGCATCCAGCATATGCGACCACCAGGTCACCGGATGCCAGTTGCTGGCATGCCCGGTGTGCAGCGCCCAAATGACGTTGCGCCAGGTCAGACCCGACTGCACGTGGGGATTGGCGGTGACGTATTCGGGGTCGTCATAATTGACAAAATCAAAATGCCGCACCGGTGCATAGACCGCCGCCGTCGCCAACAAAAGCAGCAGTACCAGCACTCCCTGCCACCGCCGGAAACGCGGGGGCTGCGGATGAGTTTCCCTTCCGGTCGCACCGGAAGGAACCGTCATCGTTTCGGATGGGTCACCGCTCATACGATCTTCAGAGCTGAGGCTATCTGTCGGACTGGGCCAACCCCGGTTCAGCGCCATTGGAAGCCGCCCGCGAAAACAACTTCCGCCGCCACCACCAGGAAGAAGACGGCGCTGACCACGGCGTTCAACCGGAAAAAGGCCACGTTAATCCAGTTCAGGCTGCGCCGCCGGGCGATCCAATGCTCCAGCACCAGGCAGCCCACAATGAGGAACCAGCCCACAAGGTAGGTGAAATGAAACTGGCACAGGAAGCCAAACACGAACAGCAGTCCGCACATGAACATGTGCGCGAGAAAGGCCGCTTTGAGGGCGTTGCCCGGGCCCCACGCCACCACCAGCGAGTGCAGCCCGTGCGTGCGGTCAAACTCATAGTCTTGCAGCGCGTAGATGATGTCGAAGCCGACCAGCCACAGCACCACGGCGGCGGCGAGCACGGTCATTTGCAGCCATTCCAGCGGGGTCACCTGCGTGCCCTTGACCGCCAGCCACGCGCCGATGGGTGCCAGGGCGAGCGCCACGCCGAGGAACACATGCGTGTAGTCCGTGAACCGCTTGGTCAGCGAATAGAAACAGACCACCGCCAGCGCCACGGGCGCGAGGCCGAAGCAGATGGGGTTGAGAAAGAAGGTGGCGCCCAGGAATCCGGCGGCGCTGGTGAGCCACAACAGCCAGGCGCTGACCAGGCTGATCTGGCCGCGGGGCAGATGGCGGTTGGCGGTGCGGGGATTGAGCGCGTCAAACTTGCGGTCCATGATGCGGTTGAAGGCCATGGCGCAGGTGCGCGCACAGACCATGGCCGCCAGGATGAGCCCAAAGACGCGCCAGCCCGGCCAGCCGTGATTATCCCGCGCCGCGACGAGCATGGCCGCCAGCGCAAACGGCAGGGCGAAGATGGTGTGCGAGAACCGCACAAACGAAAGCCACTTGTTAATCGTGGAAAACATGCGACGCGGCGGGGCCGCTTATTCCCGCTCCTCGGCCCAGCGGGGCGCCAGTTGATTGGGGATGCCGATATGGTCCAGCACCCGGGCCACCACGGTGTCCACCACGGCCGCGATGGTCTGCGGGCGCGTGTAGAAGATGGGGTTGGCCGGGAGAATGGTGGCGCCGGCCAGGAGCAGCAGCTCAAAATTTTTGACATGCACCAGGCTCAACGGGGTTTCGCGCGGCACGAGGATGAGCTTCTTCTTCTCCTTGAGCACCACATCGGCGGCGCGCAGCAGCACATCCTCGCTGTAACCGTGGGCAATGCGGCCCAGCGTGCCCATGGTGCAGGGAATCACCACCATGACATCCGGCGGGTTCGAGCCGCTGGCGAACGGCGCGTTCATGCTTTTGAGATTGTGGGTTTTCACCCCGGCCGGCAGCCGCAGGCCGCCGGGCAGTTCCTCGGCAATGACCTGTTGGGCGTAGTTGCTCGTGACGACATGAATTTCATGCCGCTGCGGGTCCAAATTATCGAGCAGGCGCTGGGCGTACAGCGCGCCGCTGGCTCCGGTGATGGCAACAAGTATTTTCAAAACAAAATTCCGCGGCGGTCATTATGGCGGAAGGACGGCGGCGGTGCAATCACCAGAGGGGCCGGCACAAAATGAGCGTCCCGCAGGAAACAACTTGAGTCATGCCCCCGCTTCCGCACAATGAACCGGTGTCCAGGACCGGCCGCATTTTTCTCGCAGCGTTGCTGGCAGTGGCCGGTTGCGCCACGCCGGCGGCCCGCTATGCCGCCCCGCCGCCCGAATGGGAATCACCGCCAGCCGGCCCGGTAACCGCCCTGCCTCAGTACGAGCCACCGCCGCCACCGCCAGCCCAACCTCCGGCCGCACCGGCCACCAATGCACCGGTGGAAACCTGGGTGTTCTTGAAACAATGGGCCCGGGCCCATGATTGCGGCCAGCCGCAACCAGTGCCGCACACCGTGCCGCCAGCTTTCCGAATCACCTCACCAACGGGTGATTTTGTGGTACAGGCCGATAATCCGATGGCGCGTTGGAATGACGTGACCTTTCACCTGGGCTTTCTGCCCCGGATGGTCGCCGGCCAGATCGGCCTCCACTACCTCGATTTGAAGAAGAATTTCGAGCCGCTGCTGCATCCCCTGGTTTTGCCCCCCAAAAATCAGCGGGTGGTGGTAATTGACCCGGGCCATGGCGGCATCAAGCCCGGCACCCAAAGCGTGGTGGACAGCCGCTATGAAAAGGAATTTACGCTGGACTGGGCCCGCCGGCTGGCGCCGTTGCTGACCACCAACGGCTGGACGGTATATCTGACGCGCACGAATGACAGCGACGTGGCGTTGTCCAACCGGGTGGCCTTTGCGGAGGCGCATCACGCGGACCTGTTCATCAGCCTGCACTTCAATTCCGCCGCGCCGAACCAGAAGCAGTCCGGACTGGAAACCTATTGCCTGACTCCCCAGGGAATGTTCTCCACCCTGACCCGCGGATATTCGGACAATCCCGCGCTGGCGCTGCCCAACAACGCCTTTGATACGTTGAATCTGCAATACGCCTTCCGGCTGCACCGGGCGCTGTTGGCAGTCAATGGCCATATTGACCGCGGGGTCAGCCACGCCCGGTTCATGGACGTGCTGGTGGGGCAAAACCGGCCGGCGGTGCTGGTGGAGGGCGGGTTTCTTTCCAATCCGGCCGAAGCCCGGCGGATTGCCACGCCCGCCTACCGGCAACAACTGGCGGAAGCCCTGGCCGGCGCTTTGAAATGAAATCCCCTGCTCCCATTTTGGTCACTGGCGGCGCCGGCTTCATCGGCTCGCATCTCGTGGAACGTTTGCTGGCCGAGGGCAAAACCGTGGTGGTGCTTGACGACCTTTCCACTGGCAGCCGGGAAAACTTGCAGGCGGTGCGGCATCATCCCGGATTACGCCTCATCACCTCCAAAATTTCTGCCTGCGCGGAACTTCCGGAACTGGCGGGCCGGGCGGAATTCATCTATCACCTCGCTGCCGCCGTGGGCGTGGACCTGGTGGTCAAGTCGCCCATTCACGTCATCGAAAACAATTTGCGGGAAACGGAACTGTTGCTCCAGGCCGCCGCCCCCGGACGGGTGCCGGTATTGGTGGCGTCCACCTCGGAGGTGTATGGCAAAAGCCAGAATGAAAGCTTTGCCGAGACGGATGACCTGTTGATCGGCCCGCCCACGCAATCCCGCTGGAGCTATGCCTGCTCCAAATTGATGGATGAATTTCTCGCCCTGGCCTACGCCCAGGAACGGGCGCTGCCCGTCATCATTGTGCGCCTGTTCAACACCGTGGGGCCCCGGCAGACCGGGCGTTATGGGATGGTGCTGCCCCGGTTCATTGCCGCCGCCCGCCGGAACGAACCGTTGCAAGTGTACGGCGACGGCCAGCAAACCCGGTGCTTCGGCTACGTGCTGGATACGGTGGAGGCGTTAGTTCGCTTGCAAAACTGTGCCGCCGCCCGCGGCGAAATCTTCAACATCGGCGGCACCGAGGAGGTGAGCATTCACGAGCTGGCCGAACGGGTCATTGCCACGCTGGGCTCAAAGTCATCAATTGAGCTGCTCCCCTACTCGCAAGCCTACGCTCCCGGTTTTGCGGACATGCGCCGCCGGAAGCCCGCAGTGGAAAAACTGGCGCGCACCATCCAGTTTCGCCCCGCGACCACGCTGGAGGAGATCATACACCATACCGCTGCCGGACCGGTCTGAACGCCGGGGGCACACCTCGCATTCGGGCAAAAAAAAGGCAGCCTTGCGGCTGCCTTGGTTAAAGTGTTGTGTTGGCTTCGGCAATCTCAATAGAAGTCGTACCAAGGGCTCACAACCGTGTTAGTGGCATTCCACAGCGCCTTGCGGAGCCCGGAAATGGTCACCTGCTGCACGCTACCGTCAGCCAGACCGAGGTTGCCCGCGCCATTGTGCATCTCAGTGTTCCACGCCCACTTGAGCGAGGCGGGGGCGGCGATGGCCGTGGTAAACTGCATTTGTTTGGTATACCGGCTGCCGCCCACGGGGACGTCGTTTTTCTGCGCCGTGCCATCAGCAATGGCATCATCACCGCTCAGGATCATCTGCGGATCGGTGTCGATTGCATCCGCCCCCACAAAGTAACTTGCCGTGTTCGCAGTGAAAGCCAGGTTGCCGGCTTGGTTCACAAAGTTACTGGTTTCAAAGTGATTGGCCAGGTTGTCCGAAGGGCAGTACACAATCTTGGGCGTGCTCAGCTCGTTGGACATCACCTGATACACCCGCCAAGGTTGATAACCAGCCGGGGCTGTGTTGTGGGAGGTGCTGATGGTGTATTCTTGGGAACCACCAGAGGCGGTGGGCACGTTCATCGGGTAACGATCATCGTTGTCCCCGCCCCAGAGGCGATAGGACAGTCCCACTTGTTTCAGGTTGTTGACGCATTGGATGCGCTGCGCCTTGGCTTTCGCCTTGGCGAGTGCAGGCAACAGCAGTCCGGCCAGAATCGCGATAATCGCGATCACGACCAACAGTTCGATCAGGGTGAATGCCCAGAATTTTTGATGACGGATGTTTTTGTTCATGATTGTTGTGTTGTTTGGCAGACAGCGGCTCACTTCAGACGCGTCGGCTTGCTTGCTTCGATTGAGCACTCAGGATGCCAGTGCGCATTTCCCCTGTAAATCAAAAAACGCAGTAAATTTAAACGCGCAAAACGCACATTTTCCACGCGATTTGCGTGAAAATGACGCACTTTTCCCGGCGCCGTCAGCGGCATGATTGCACGTTTTGGCGGTTCTGCTAGGCTGCGCTTATGGCGTTCAATTCCTTCCGCGATTTTACCGGCAAACTCGAGCAAGCCGGCGAGTTGAAACGCATCTCCCAGCCCGTTGCCACCGAACTCGAAATCACCGCGCTTGCCGACCGCGAGATGAAATCGCCCGGTGGCGGCAAAGCGTTGCTCATTGAAAAGCCTACCGTGAATGGCCAGGTCAGCCCGTTCCCGGTGGCCATCAATACCATGGGCTCATGGAAACGCATGGCCCTGAGCCTCGGTGCCGATTCCGTGGATGCCGCTGCCGCCGAGTTGGGCGCACTCATGAAGGCCAAGCCCCCCACTTCCATGCGCGAAGCCGTTAAGCTCCTCATGACCGCACTGGATTTGCGCCACGCCAAGCCCAAAATCGTCAAAACCGGTCCGTGCAAGGAAGTAATCCACAAATTCGAAGCCCCGCCCGCCCGGCGGGAACCGTGGCCCCAGGCGCCGGATATTAATCAGCCTGCTGCTGCTGGCGCGGTAGCGGCGACCTTGGCCAACCTGCCCATCCTGAAATGCTGGCCGCTCGATGGGGGTCGCTTCATCACTTTGCCGTGCGTGGTCACCCAGGATCCAGACACCGGCGAGCGCAACGTGGGGATGTATCGCATTCAAATCTACGATAACCAAACCACGGGGATGCACTGGCAGCTCCAGAAGGTCGGGGCGCGTCATGGCCGGCGTTATTACGAAAGCGGCACCCGCATGCCGGTGAGCATTTTTCTCGGCGGCGATCCGGCCTTTGCCTTTGCCGCCACTGCCCCGCTGCCGGACGGGCTGGATGAATTTCTCCTTGCCGGCTATCTTCGCAAAAAATCAGTGGAACTGGTAAAATGCGAGACCAACGACCTCGAAGTACCGGCCAACGCCGACTTCGTCATTGAAGGTTACGTGGACCCCACCGAGCCGTTGCGCGCGGAGGGTCCGTTCGGCGACCACACCGGTTATTACACCCTGCCTGAGCCGTATCCGGTGTTTCACGTCACAGCCATCACCCACCGCAAAGACGCCGTGTATCCCGCCACGATTGTGGGCATTCCGCCGATGGAAGATTTTTACATGGGCGGCGCTTCGGTGAAACTGTTCCTGCCCGTCTTCAAGATGAATTTCCCCGAAATTGTGGATATCGCGCTGCCAGCGGAAGGCGTGTTTCACAACCTCGTCTTTGTAAGCATCAAGAAGACCTATCCCATGCAGGCGTACAAAATCATGCATGGCCTCTGGGGCATGGGCCAGATGATGTTTACCAAATACATTGTGGTGGTGGATGCCGACGTGGATGTGCACAACACCAGCGAAGTGCTCTTCCGGCTCTGCGCCAACACCGATCCGCAGCGCGACAGCATTTTCACCAAGGGCCCGGCGGATGTGCTCGACCATGCCACCAGCGAGATTGCCAGCGGCAGCAAACTTGGCATCGACGCCACCAAGAAGTTGCCTGGCGAAGGCTTCAAACGCCCCTGGCCGCCGATAATTAAGATGGATGAAGCCGTGAGGGCAAAGGTGGATTCCCTTTTAGGAGGCAGCCGTTAATCATCAGCGCAAGAGTGACCGCCCACCCAATTGGTAACAGCTTGCGCGAAAGCCTGGTCTTTATTTGTCAGTGACCGGCGGCGGCGGCGGATTGGGCTATTGCCGGCAGTGGCCACACACAAATCGTCTGAGTTCCTGCGTGCAAATGCTGGATCGCGCCGGCGAGAGCTTGGCCATCGCTGACGGACTGCCCCAGCAGGTCATAATCGTCAGCCGCTCCTTTAGGCACCACGGGAATGGCGGCGGCAGATAACGTCATCTCCAGCTGCGGATTTTCTCCTTGGCTAAGGTGCATCTGGAACTTGGCGGGCAAAAGGGAACTATTCTGGTCCAACTGCATCACCGCCTGCCACGCCGGCAGAGACAGGACCGGCAGAGCGTTGGTATCCGAGAGGTTCGGGCACTGGTTCGCCGGCACATGGGCCGCCAGCAATTGTTCCCGGCAGGATTTCCGGAGCTCGTCCATTCGGATATGTCCCCCGTTATCGTTGATCAGATAATTTGCGCCGGGCTGGATGGCATTGTAATCGGAGTGATTATGACGGGAACGGGGCGAATTGAACGGTAATGAAATTGCGGCGTCGTGGTTACCGTAGAAAAGGTTGCCCCAAATAAGCTCATGGGAAGCTTCCGCAAGTTGGCTCCCATAGGAGCGCTCGGTCATCACGAGTTGATTCAGCCCGTACTGTGCATTGTCCAGCAAAGTATTGTGCGTGATGGTGACGCCTGAGGCGTCGTGAGTATAGATGCCATCACCCAAGTAAGGCGGCCATAAGGAGGTGGTGGCCGCCGAGATGTTGTGGTCGACCAACACGGGTCCGAAGCCCAGTTCTACGAAGATGCCGGCCCCACGGTTGCCGAGGCAGACATTGCGGGTGACCCGGGCATTCTCCCAACCATTGTCCAGCCAGATGCCGAACGAGGAGTTATTGATCACGAGGTTGCCCTCGATCCGGCCATTGCGGAAGGCGTGGACTTTGATGCCAGCCGCCTCGGCATCGGCCAAGAAGTGAATCGATTTCTCACTTCCGCGGGCACCGTTACTGCGGATGATGTTACCGACGATGCGGACGTTATCCGTATTCCAGGCGGCAATGCCGCATTGGGCATTGTCAGTGACAACATTCCCTTCGACCAGGTGATGCCCGCCGATCAGGATGTGCCGGTCCGAAGTTTCGGTGGCAATCAGGGTTTCGGGTTGCCACGTTTCGCTGCCACAGTCGATTCCCTTGCCGGTGGTATAGCGCACGATGTTATTGCGAATAACCCAATTGTGTCCGCTGCGCGTACTGAGGGCGCCCAATTGCGGCCAGTCCGGCCGGCTGGCACAGCGCTCCAAGACAAAACCTTCGACGCAGATATAACCCAACCCCCGGCGGTGCGGGGCAAAGATACGATCGCGGGTCGTAATTTCAACGGCCCCGACCGGAGGAGAAGTGTTGCTCTGAATATGAACGAGCAACTGCTTGCCCTCGTCCTCGGCCACCCAACTATCTGGCGTGCGGCCCAAATCTTCCCGCGTTAGCACCTGGTCCAGCAGCCGGTCATTGAGAAATACCAAGGCGTCAGCCTTGCCGGCCCCTTCGGGCGCCTTTTTTGCCGCCTCCGCCGACGGGACGAACGGGTTGCCAAAAACAAACGTGGACTGCGGCAGCGGAGCAGTGAAAACGCCGGGTAGACCGGTCACTGGTCGCCAGCCGGCGGCAAGCACATCGGTGCCGCGAACGATGGCGGCATGTTCCGGCATAGAGCGATAAACTATAGGCTGCTGGGCAGTGCCTCCGCGCGCCGGCGAAACCCATTCGTGATAGATGCCGGCGCCTACGGTAACGACATCACCCGGTTGCGCGAGTTGGGCGGCGGCATTGATGGTGCGCAGCGGGTGATTGGTTGAACCATCCGCCGTATCGGAGACGCTGAGATCTGCTTGCCGCACGAACCACTCGCGAGCCGAAGCGGCGGTAGCACCCAAACCCAGCAGCAGCCAAAGTAACAGGAGCTTTATCATCAGATACGACTTATGAGTGATGGAATTTTTCTTTTTGCGCACCGCAAATAGAAAGCGTGGCCCGAGTGAGGAAGAATTGGTTCTAACCCCATCAAACCTGGCTTGATCTTATTAAACGCCGTTCCCCTTCGCCAGCCAATGTTGTCCTTTGAGCCTGGCTTGTGTTTGCATGGGATGTGGCTACCATGGGGACATCGCGCTGCCCTGGCTGCTGCAGTTCAAGCACGCCTGACAAAAATTCTCAGTTGGTAAGCCGCAAAACAAATTTGCTTCCCTTCAATGAAACTCTCCTGTCTTGCCCTGCTGTTGGGATCACTGGGTCTGACGTGCGGCTGCCACACCCCGCGCGTGGCCCAACCACAATCTGAGCCCCAGCTCAGCATCCTGACTTACAATGTAAACTGGGGTTCCCCCCGGCCAGACTTGGTGGTCGCCGCGATCTTGCGGGCAAATGCCGACATTGTCTGCCTGCAGGAAACCACTCCCCAATGGGAAAGCTTCCTGCGCCAGAACCTGACCCGCAGTTATCCCTGCATGCAGTTCCGCAATTCCGAGAACCGTAGGGGCGGCGGCCTCGGCTTTTTGGCCCGACACCCGCTGACTGAAATAGCCTATGTCCCTTCAGACACCGGCTGGTTCGATGGCTGGATTATGCAAGCCGACTACACCATTGGCCCCATACAACTGCTCAATGTCCATCTGCGCCCACCCATCAGCGATCGGGGCGGCTGGGTTAGCGGTTACTTCACCACCGGCGCCAACCGCAGACAGGAAATTGAAAAATTCTTTGCCGCCCGCGCTCCCCAGTTGCCCACCTTGGTTCTGGGCGACTTCAATGACGGCGAAGCCAGCCCCGCCGTGCAGTGGCTGGAATCTCAAGGAATGATCAATGCCCTCCCGCAATTTGACCGCGCCACTCCCACTTGGAAATGGCCCACCAGCGTTTACACCCTCAAACGCCGCATGGACCATATCCTGTACTCCCCAGAATTGGATTGCACAGCGGCCACCGTCATTCCGGCAGGCGGCTCGGATCACTTTCCCGTAAAAGGCGTTTTCATCAGGGCAACGGTCGCACCGGAACGCACCACGACTCTGCATTAAAGCTCCCCCCATCGGCAACCTGCTGCTCCGCATCCTAAGTTCCCGGGGTTGGTTTGCGCCCCGCGAAAACAATTGATAAAAACGCCGCTTGCGGATATGGAAGTTGGATTGGCCGACAAAAATTTATGGAGAGGATGAACTTCCTTGAAGCTCAATCCGGTAGCAAATCCGAAGTCTCACCCCCGCATGCAGCCGGCCCCCGGCGTTCCGGGCCATCACCTTCGATCCTCCCGCCAATTCCCCGCGAATGGAATGGCATCATCGTCCCTTTTCCACGGGAGCGCACGGTTTTGGACTACTTCAAGGCCTTGGTGCAGTCGCAGCCACAGGCGATTGCAGTAAAGGACGGGTCACGCCCGCTGCCCTTCGCGGAGTTGGACGGACTCTCCCACCGGGTCGCCCAGGAACTCCAACGTCACGGAGTGAAATTGGAAGAGTCGGTGGTCATTCTGCTCCCGGCCTCGGCTAAATTCCTGGCGGCGGTGCTGGGCGTACTCAAAGTTGGCGGCACCTATTTTCCCATTGATGTGGGCACTCCGGCGAAACGTCTGGAGTTTTTGCTCCAGGACAGCGACACCCGGCTGGTATTATCCGATGAATCAGGCCGGCAACGGCTGCAGGATTGGGCGGGAACGGTTTTGGACCTGGCCCAAATACTCCACACGACCGAAACCCCGTCAGCCGCCGATCCCGCCGTCCCCACCGACCCCGACCGCCGGGCATACATTACTTACACGTCGGGCTCCACCGGGTTGCCCAAGGGCGTTCAAATCGAACATCACGCGCTAACCAATCTGGTCTGGTACTATCAGCAGCGCCTGGAGCTCTCGGCAACTGACCGCGCCTCGATGCTGGCTTACGTGGCGTTCGACGCCTCGGTGGCCGATATCTGGCCCGTGCTGTGCGCGGGCGGCACGGTCATTATCCCGCCTCCGGGCATTCTCCTGGAACCCGACGGCCTGATTGCCTGGTTGGTTGCGGAGCAGATTACCGTCACCTTTGTGCCGACAGGATTGGCGGAAATATTGTTTGCCCGGCCGTGGCCCAAACAGATGCCCTTGCGCTTCTTGATCACCGGTGGCGATCGCTTGCGCGTCCGGCCTCCCGCCGGCCTGCCATTTCGGGTCGTCAATGGCTATGGCCCTACGGAGACCACGGTCTTCAGCACCTGGTCGGTAGTGCAACCGGAAGACGGCACAAAGCAGCCGCCGCCGATTGGCCGGCCGCTAACCAACACTACGGCCTATGTGCTGGACGATCAATTGCAGTCACTGCCGGTGGGCGTCGCGGGCGAACTTTTTTTGGGCGGCGAACAGGTGGCACGCGGGTACATCAACCGGCCCGGGCTGACGGCCGAGAAATTTTTGCCCGACCCTTTCGCCGGACGGACGGAGGCGCGCATGTACCGCACGGGCGATTGGGTGCAGTGGCGGCCCGATGGCGAACTGGATTTTCTGGGACGGCGCGACGGCCAGATCCAAATCCGGGGACGCCGGGTGGAACTGGGCGAAATTGAAGCCACCCTCTACGCCCATGGGATCCTGCGGCAGGTGTGTTGCGTGCCGCGCCTTGATGAAGACATGCCGTCGGGAGTCATGGCACATGTCGTCCCGGCAACTCCCGATCCCGCGCTAATCGCCAACCTCCACGCGTATCTCGCGGCCCGGCTGCCGGATTACATGCTGCCGGCGGAAATCATACTGCACGAGCAATTGCCGCTGACCCCGCAAGGCAAAATTGATCGCGCGGCCTTGATGGCCCGCCAGCCGGTACAGTCAACGCCTGGGACGGTGCCCCAATCTCCGGAGAGTCTCGAAACCGCGCTCACGCAACTTTGGCATTCCTTACTGCCGGCCGCAACAGGCGCCCCCGCCGATTCCAGTTTTGTGACGCTCGGCGGCGATTCGTTGCTGGCCATTAAACTCATGCTGGGCGTGGAGGAAATTACCCAGCAGCGGCTGGAGGTTTCCACCTTCCTGATGCAGCCCACCCTGCCGGGATTGCTGGCCGCGGTCCAAGCGCGCCAGAACCGCGCCAGTTTGGACCCGGTGCTCCCCCTGCGCCCAACCGGCACGCGACCTCCGCTGTTCTGCCTCTACGGTTATGCCGGCGACATCGAAGTGTATTTTAATCTGGCGGAGGCCCTCGGCGAGGACCAGCCGGTAATTGGCATCCGGTCCCCGGCGCTGGAGGATTTGTCCCGCCTGCCTGATTCCATGGAAACCGCGGCCGCTGAAATGATCCGGCTCATCCGCGACATCCAGCCGCAGGGCGCCCCGGCCCTGGTCGGATTTTCCTGGGCCGGCCAGCTCGCGTTTGAGGTGGCGCGCCAACTTCAAGCCCGGGAGGGACTTTATTGCTACGCGGCCGTCATTGGCACCACCGCGCCCCTGCGATCCATGTCGCCCGCAACCCGGCTCGGACATTTCGTCCGGGCTGTTCCTGCCTGGTTGCTGCGTTCGCTGAAAGATCCCAACCAAAAATGGCGCCGACCGCGGGCCTGGCGGATAAAGGCCGGCGAGATAAAGCGGTTTTGGGCAGAGGTGCCTCTGCCCTTGGAAAAATGGATCAAGGCGTCGTGGGGCTCGGCGCCCGTCGCCCGCCACCTGATCGGGCTATTGGGCACCTACCGCCCGGTGCCGGGCCCCACCGTGCCAGTTTACGTGTTTCTGGAACGGGACAACTTTCCGGTTCACACCCATCCATTCCATCCCAGCGATCACCGGCGCTTGCCAGACGGTGGCTGGGGCCGCTGGCTGGGCGATGCCCGACGCATCCGGTGGCTGCCCGGCAACCACGAGACCATCATGAAACCACCCCAGGTATTTGCACTGGCCCAATCCATTCGCGCCACTTTGGATGAACATTTGCAGGAGACACTCCGGCGGCACTGACGGCTAACGGGCTTCAATGATATTGCGCCGTGTTTCCATTGGGGAATCAGCCTTGGCGGCAGTGCCGGTTCGCGGCACGAGCATGGGAGTACGGCGCCGGTAGGTGGCATACTCGGGATGCGCCTGCTGCAGATCGCGTTCTTCCAAGTGAATTCCCACCAGAATGTAACCCGCGGTCATCACGGCAAAGAACAAGTGCGCAATGCTCATCGTCGGAGTGCACCAGAAGGCGAGGATGAGTCCGAGATAGAGCGGATGGCGGATGAGCTTGTATGGCCCCGGCGTCCGAAATTCCAGCATGGTGTGGGGCCGCATGCGGAAATGCAGCCACACCTGCCGCAGCCCGAACAGGTCGAAGTGATTAATGAGAAAGGTTGTCGCCAGCGCCAGCAACCAACCAAAAGCGCAGCCAGCCTGCAACAATAACCGCCCCGGCCCGTTGTGTACCTGCCACACGATTCCGCCCATGGGTTGCCAGAGCAGGAATAACAGGGCCAGGGCGACCGACGCCGCCAGGGTGTAAGTGCTGCGTTCCGTCGCCTCGGGGATGAACCGGGTAATCCAACGTTTGAAGAAGGGCCGGGCCATGACACTGTGCTGCACCGCGAAAAGGGCCAGCAGGCCGGTGTTGACGAGAAGCGCAGTCCAGAAGGTGGTGGTCGGCGGCGAATCAATTGACTTCGGCACCAGGAAATTCCCAACGAAGCCGGCGGCATAGCTGAATGTTGCGAGAAAGGCCGCATAGGCGATTGCGCCGTAACCCAGCACGACTGCGCGATTAAAAAAGGAAGGTGTTTTCATGTCGAGAGGAGGGGAAATGTTTGTGTTGGTTCAGTGGTTCAAAGCATGCGTCGCGTGCGTTACCGCCCCACCAGCCCGCAGCGCGGCGGCAACGATGGCGGCCTCGGTCAACTCCGCATCCGTCGCGCCGGCCTTGCGGGCGTTGGTGGTGTGGATTTCAATGCAGTACGGACACTGCGTGGTCACCGCCACAGCCACGGCAATGAGCTCCTTGTATTTCACGGGGATCGCCCCCGCGGCCACGGCCAGCCGGTCGAAGGTCCAGAAGGCCTGCATCACTTCCGGCGCCAGCTCGTTCATCTGTTTGATTCGGGTCAGGTTTTTTTTGTCGTACATATTGTTGCTTGGGTTGCGTTGAGTTTGGCAATGATTCAAATGCGGGTGGCACTGACCTCAAGGTATTCGGCGGCCACCTCGGTGATGCCGGGAATGCGGGCGATGTTGTGCCGGGTTTGCAACTCCACCAGTTCCTGATGCAAGGCCGCCTGCGCCGCGGGTGCCAGCAGCGCAAACGTCCGCAGCGTCGGCCCGTAATACCGGCGGAAGAAGTCCACCGTCTCCGCCGGCGAGAACGGGTAGCTCATCAGCGCGAGGTGCCGGGTCAGGCGCACATTGGCAAAGCCTTTGCCCAAGCGTGCCCGCACCGTGGGTTCGTCACCCCACGCCATTGGCGAAGGGATGCCGGCGGACGGCGTGGGCAAAAAAGCGCTAAAAGCCTTAAAAGTGTTAAACATGCTCCCGATGAAGCCCGCGGGCGTCCAGTTGGCCAGGGCGATCCGGCCGCCGGGTTTAGTGACCCGATGCAACTCCGCCACAGCCACTTCCGGCTGCGGGGCAAACATCACCCCGAACATGCTCACGGCCAGATCGAAGGCTTCGTTCGCAAAGGGCAACGCCTCGGCGTCCGCCTCCAAAAAGCTCACGTGATTGCCGCCGCGGGCCGCCCGGATGCGCGCCTGCGCCAGCAGGTTGGCAGCGATGTCGATGCCGCTCACCACGCAACCCTGGCGCACGGCAATAATGGCGAGGTTGCCCGTGCCGCAGGCCACGTCCAGCACCCGCGCGCCGCGACGCAGGAACTGGCGGGACATGAATTCTTCGGCGGCGGGTTCGATGCTCCGGGCGATCTGGCCGAAATCACCAGATTCCCAGGTGGCTTTGTGTCCGGCTTTGAGGGCCGCCAGGTCGGTCCCCGGGCGGACAGTTGCTGCTGCGTGCGTTGCTTGCGGTTCGGTTGTCAGGGTCGGCATAATGTTATTTCAGTTGTACTAACTGAAACCATAATGCCGAAACCCGCGGGGACGCGCTTTGCTGCGCGGTTCAATCTCTTGACTCTGCGGCTCAGGCGATCACCGGTTTGTCCCGATAGGCCGCGGGGGAAACGCCGAACTGCTCCTTGAACACCCGGCTGAAGTGCGACACATCCTCGAAACCGCTTTCAAACGCGATTTCCGTGACGCTCATCGGCCCGCCGCGCAACAACGCCGCCGCGTAGTTCAGCCGCTTTTGCAACAGCCATTTGCCGGGCGATGCCGTGTAATGCTTTTCAAACTCCCGCTTGAACGACGACAGGCTGCGATGGCACAGCCGCGCGTATTCCCCCAGCGACAGGTTGAAGCGGAAATTTTGCTCCATGATCTCCGGCACCACCGGCGCGTCGTTGCCGCCGATCTGCCGGAAGTACGCGGCCAGCGCCGGGTTCTTGCCGCTCGTGAGAATGCTGACGATCAGCTCCTTCAGCTTCAGCCGCAGCAACGGCTCCGACGGCTTTTCCTTGCCCGCCAGATACGCACGCATGGACTGGAAAAATGCGGTGAGCGTCACGTCGTTCTCCACCCAGGCAGCCGATTTGATGGGCGGCACGCCCACCGGCACCGCGCCCAGGCTGGCGGCGATTTCGCGCACCGTGCTGCGAATCAAATGGTCGGGCACGAAAAACGTCAGCAAACAAAACTCCACCTCAAAATGCTGGTTCACTATGGCCGCGCCCTTTTTGAAGAACAGACTCTCGCCGCGCTTGGCCGCCCACACCCCGTCGGCGGTGTGCCAGGTTTTTTTGCCGGCGACCACGTTCACCAGGTAATCCGTGTGCGCCCACATGCCGATGCGTTCCTCCCCAATGCCGCAGGCGTATTCAGAAAAAAGAAAGTCGCCAATCTCGAGCTTGATGACGCCCGGATTGGTGCGAACGGCTTCGTAGAGATCCAGCATGACAGTGGACCGCAACCGCGCGCCTCCGGCGCCGGTGCGGGACCAGTCCTACTCTAGGCAAATCCCGGATAAGAACAACCAAAACTGTCAATAAGCCGGGGTACAGTTGGCGTCGCGGGAGATACAGGCCGCGCCGACCAATCCAAGTGTAGGAGCTGACGTGAGGAAGCTCTAATGGAAAATCCTTGGCCAATCCAAACCACGTCACTGCGTAGTTACC
>DATJIU010000226.1:0-25278 GCA_035492855.1 Dongiaceae bacterium
TCCTCCAGGGCATCAAAGCCGACTTCAAAACCTTTTTCGCGTGCTAATTTTACGAGGCGATCAAACAGTTCAATACCGGAAGGCCGCACCAGGAAAACAATGTATTGATTCAATGGTTTCGCCGTGGCCAGGTAAGCTTCAAAATCGCTGGCGGCGGTTGCGGAATCAAATGCCTGGCTCTGGTCCGGACGATCGAACCGTTCGACTTTGGCGCCGGCGCCGCCAATGGTGGCCAGAATCGGTTCCTTCGTGGTGGAGCTTTTGTCCGGCAGCAGCCACAACTGGCCTTCGCGGGCGCGCAGCTTCAACAGGCGGGACTCGACGCCGGCCACGCGTTGCTCCATCCGGTCCATGTCCGCGCGCACCCGGGCTTCTTCACCGGCCAGTTTGTCGGCTTCCTCAAGGATATGTTTAATTTGGGTCTTGAGCGCGGTGAGGCCCAGCGCCTGGTCGCGGGCGGTGATGGCCGCCTGGTTGGCGGCGAGTTGCGCGGCCACGGCGGTGGATTTCGATTTCTCCTCCGCCAGTTGGGTGCGCAGCCGAAGAATGTCCGCCTCGAGTTTTTCAGCCGCCGGGGCGGTTTCCGCCGCCGTCAGCAAGGTCTGCAGCTTCTGGTTCCGCGCGTCGGTTTCCGCTTGCTGCTGCAAGATCTCCGCCAACTTGGCTTCCAGTTCCGGATCGGCATCCTGGCCGTTGCGGCTGGCGGGGCGATCCAGCTCCGTTGCCAGAATCAACGTAACCAGAATGAGGATGCCGCTGACGGAGGTGATAATGTCCTGAAACGCGAAGAAGCTGATCTTCGTCGAGTTCAGGCTGCGGAGGCGACTGCTCATGACTGGGCGGCGGGGGCGCGGTCAATCAGGCGCAGCTTGGAAACCACATGGGAATGACAATAATCGTTGCATTCATCGAGGAAGGCCATCTCACGTTTTTGGGTGAACGTGATCCACAGTTGCAAAATGAGCGCTAGTACCAGGGCGATGAGCGTGGTTTCAAACGCCGTGGCCAGACCGGAGGTGACGCCTTGGAGCGAGGTGCGGATCATAGAAATATCGCCCGACGCCTGCAGGGTTTGGGTGAACTTGCCAATCGCCATGCTCAGTCCCTGGACCGTGCCGATAAAGCCCAGCACCGGGATGGCCCACACCAGACCATTCAGCAACGTATAGCTGGAGGCCACCTGATCCTCGTCGTTTTCCGCCTGCGCCCGCAGGATGGCGGACACGTCGTTTACCTGGCCGATGTTTTTCAAATTGGACAATGCCCGGTCAATGCGATTGAGCAGGACGAAGTGGCGGGGATGGTCCACCAGTGCATGCAACCGCGTGAGCACCGTGGCGGCAGTGGCTTCGGTAAGGACAAACTCTGGTTCTGCCGGCACGGCGGCCAGTTGCAGGGCGCGTTGCTGGAATTTCAGCTTCCGGCTCTTCAACCAGAGCACCGCAGCGCCGCCAAAAAAGAACAGCGTGGCCGGAATCATCGTGTACTGGTTGCTGGGGCGCAGGATCATGGCCGCCAGTCCTTGCGTCAATGGGACGCGTTGCAACAGGAACACGGTAAGGGCATAGGCCGCACCGGTCAGCAAACCCGCGATGACAAACGCGAAGACATGATTGACGCCGGTGTGGCGGCCGCCTTTGAAGCCGAACCGGTTTTCGATGTCGTCTTGCGACCACGCAAGCAGTTCGGGTTTGCCAGCGGGGCCGGTGGCGGTATTGGGCGGGGAGGGGAATTGAGCCATAAATTTCGAAATCAAATAAGCAGCACCACGAGAAAGCCGATCATCCAGAAAAGCATGCCCCAGAATCCCAGCGAGCGGGCGATTTTGGTGGTGGAGCGACCAGAGTCATCCATGTAGCCCGCTTTCATTTCGCGCAGATCATTGCAGGCCATCACCCAGGCGACGATGCTAAGCGGGCCGCAGATGAAAAATCCCAACAGACCAAGCGTCAGCACCATCCCCGACCGGTGCGGTTTGAGGCCTACGATCTGGCCGAGAGCGAAGGCGCCGCTCGGTGGTCGGCCGATCGCACCGGGTTGAAGCAGTTCGGTGCGCTTGCGTTCCTCCTGCAATAGTTCCGCGTGCCGCTGCTCTTCCCGTTCCCGGGTCCGCCGCTCGCCTTCCTCCCGTGTGCGCCGTTCCTGTTCTTCCTGAGCCTGCCGGGCGGCACGTACCGCAGCCTCCCGTTCCGCGAAATAATCGCGCAAGGTCAGCCAGCGGCCGTCATGGCAAATCTCGTGCAGCAATCCAATCTGGTTCCCGGCCAGCTTTGCCTGAATGACGGTGGCTGGATAGGGGCCCTCCGTCTTGCCGCGCCAGCGCAACAGGAATGTTGCGTTCGCATCGTCCGCAAATCCGGTCGGAGAACTGGAGGAATCGGGATTCATGGTTTGGACTCCGGGCGGAACCCCGGTGGCAACGCTTCGGCAAAGCTGGGGTCCGCGAGGTTTATCTCTGCCTTGTTGAAATAATCCGAACGGGAAAAGGGCAGGGCAAACAGCGGCGATAGCGGCAGCACCGGGCCGGAAATCCGCACGGGTTTTTTGCGGGTGGTGTCGTAACCCCACACCTCCGCCGGCGGCGGAGTTTCGGAAATCACCGGTTGGCCATCCAGGCCGGCATAGCCTACCAGATGCAGGCCGTCGTGAACTGCCAGTTGCGCAAGGGTCAGGTTGCCAGTGGCCTGTTTCAGATAGGACAGCGGTTTGCGGGTGGCGAAAAATTGTTCCAGCTTCACGTTCCAGGCTTGTGCCTTGGCCGGCACAAACCAGTCGCCGCTGGCAATCGGGCCGCCCACGAGGGCATGAATTTGGGCGGCATCGGCACGCGCGGCGGGACAAAACGAAAGTCCCCAGGCATCGGGCTGCATTTCCATCAAATCCACCAGGCTACAGAACAGATAGGCGCGGAACACTGGCGAACCCTCGTGAGAGTCTTTTACGGCATCGAGCACCTGCAACAGCGGACCGGCATAGGTGCTGCCTCCGGACCAGACCTGGCCGAGGCCAATTTGGTTAAAGGCGGCGGTCTCGGACAGCTCGCCCAGGCTTTCCAGGCGAGATACCAGTTCCGTGGGCGAGAGCTTCCATTGGCCGCCGAAATAGCCGTAATCCCGGGTCTCAAAATTTGCAGTCGTGGCCGTGGCCGCCGGAGTCCAGGCCGGAATTTGATTCCAGCCCTCGTTTTTTTGGAGCGGGCCTGCCGTGATCCATTCCACGCTCCGGGTATTGTCCGGATCCAGCCAGAACCGGTAATGCTGATGCGTGGCGTCGATGGCCGGGTCCGTGTTCAATTTTTGCAGCGTCATCCGTTCGGCAGGCATGGCGATTTCCGGCATCAACCGGCCGCCCCGGTTGTTCTTGATAAATACCCAAGTCACCGGGTTGGTGATGCCCAGCAGCGACCGCAGCGCGGTTTCATCGCTCACTCCGAGCGACTGCATGGCCGTAGCTGCCACCGTTGCCGGAGCGCCGGAAAACTCCGAAGCTGCCATCAGATTAATGCTCGCCGAATAATCCCGGAAACTGCGGGCCCGGGCGAGCGCCGCCAGGCCATCATCTAGCTTTTTCAATTCGCGGTCATAGGCGGCGAACTTGGCGCGGACGGGGGCGGCGCGTTGCAGCAGGTCGGCGCGGAGGTTCAGCCGGTTGGTAAAGCCAGCCTCGCAAGCGTCAATTTTTTTGAGCGTGCCTCCGAGCGCGGCAAGTTGCGCTGTGGCGGTGGCCACCGGCGCCCGGTAATCCAGCGGGGCGGCCTGCGCCTCTGCCTCGCCAATCCATTGTTCGAGCAAGCCGTTCACCGCCGTGCCCCGCTCCGCCAGGAACTGCTGCCATTGGCGTTCAAAGGCGGCCACCCGCGGCTCATTTTCGGCCTTCATATCCGGGGCCAGGGCCTCCAGGGCGGTGCGGGTGGCAGCCAGTTGATCGGCGGTGTCCTTGATTTTTCCGGCATCGGTGGTGTCCTCCAGCCGGGAGGGCAGCCGGGCCAGTGCCGCATTGAAATTTGCCAACAATCCTTTTTCCTGAGCCACGAATGATTCCGCTTCAGCCACGGCGGCGGCCCCGCTCCCCAGGCTCAGCAGCCGTTTCGATCCGGTTTTGGCCTGCTCCAGGAGGTGTTCGGCGGCCCGGGCCTGCCGCTGGGAAACTGCGGCTTGCAATTGACTGGCCAATTCCCGGGCCTGCATCCGCCCCAAGACGAACCACCCCAGCACTCCACTCACCAGCAGGGCCGCGGCAGTGGCGGTGAAAAGGGTCCGGCGGCGGAGGGCGGTGCGCCGGGCGATTTCGCCCTCCAGCAAAGCGGACCGCTTCCGGAAGCCGGCGGCGGCCTCGTCCGGCACCGGACGGGTGCAATCTGCCAACGCGCGCCAGACCTTGTGCAGGGCTTCAAAATCCTCACGGATTTCCGGCAGCTTCACATACCGGGCCGAGGTGTCCTTCTCCTCGCTTTGGCGGATGCGGAAATGCAGTTCCGCCAGCAGGGTGGAAAACTCACGTTCCTTCCGGTCGCGCGCCTGTTCTTCCCGTGTCCAGGTCTCCAAAGCCTCCAGCCGCCTTACTTCCGCTGGCGCCAGTTCCAGTTTCAAATCCATTTGCTGCCGGCGGACAAATTCGAGCTTGGCCAGCGCCTCCGGCCATTGCTTGGCCGCTTTCAACTGCTCCGCCTGGTCCAGCAGATAAGCGCACCGGACTACCGTGGCCTTGCGCCAGGTTTCGCCTGCTGGCTTGGCTTTGAAGCCAAACGCCTCAATGGCTTCCATGGTGGCATCCATCAGGGCGGGGTCACCACCCGGCAGCATCCCGCCCAAATGCTCCAGGCGCGCGGCCAGTACCTTGGCATCCAGCCGCACCAGTTCGGCGGCGGCGTTGGTATCCGCCGGATTCAGCCGCACGATGCTTTGCAGGGCTTGCAAGGCGGCGTCATCATTGCGGTGCAGCACCGCCTTGCGGAACGTGGCGTAGAGCGGATGATCGGTGGTGATGCCCTGCGCGTAACATTCGTTGAGCGCCGCCACGGCGCGTGCGTCAACCGGGTCGGCGGCGGGCAGGGCATTTTGCCGGCAATAGGCACGCCAGTCATCGGCCTGGCGAAATTCCAGTGCTGTGACCAAGTCCAGCAAATTGGGTACGGTCTCGGCGAGTTGGATGGCCTGGAGGCGGTCGCCGGCTTTGATCATCGCCTCGCACTGTTGCAGGCGCAGGTTGGCGGCATGGCACGCGGCGGCGTAATCGCCCGCCAGCTTGGCCGCCAGGTCCGGAGTGCCGCCCTGCTGGAGCAGTTCCGTCAGCCGACGGGCCAGCCGTTCAGTTTCGAGAAGGGTCATGGTTTTTTATCTTCTGCTGAGCCATCAAGTAACGGTGGGTGTGGCCCTATATAATTCAAGTTTGCAATTATGCTTGTGACGCTTTCTGCCTCATTGGAAACCACAGCATAGAATTTATGCGCGTTATCTTCGCTTGCGGAATTGGTGACCCAAAGAATGCTGTTTGTGGCTCCGGAAATAATGCCATCATCCCGGTACCATTGGAGCGTGGAATTAGTCGTCAGTTGAATATCAACCCGAAATTCAAAATTAGTCCTAAGACGGAGTTCCCCAGTTGTAGGCTCTATCTGCAGAGTCGGAATAGCTACCTTAGTAACACCGGTTGAGCCTTCATCAGAACCCGCCCCTGATGCAGGGCTGGACATGCTAATCTCTGAAGATTTGTTTGAGGGCTCCTTCCTAACTATTAATAAGGTCACGATTCCAATTGCCAGAAGCAAAAGGAGACCGCCGCCCGCCAAAATCTTTTTCAGCCGTTTGCTGCGCCGAAGCTGTTGGGCGGCTTTTTCCTCGGCAATCCGCTGCCGTTGCCGGTCTATTTGCTCCTCGCTCTTGATGTAAGCCGGGGTGGCCCGCCGCGAGGCCATGCCCTCGCCCGGCGGACGCGTGGGGGCAAGGCGCAGTTTGGCTTCCACCGAAAGCGTCACCACTTCGCTGGTAACTTCGCCCTGCGAGTTACTGGCACGTATGACATAACGCGACACCCCGAGGGGCGGCTGGGTCAGCGTTAATTCCGGTCCGGTGCCGTCGGGCACGGGCTGGCCGTTGCCGGCGCGGTCCAAAGTGAACCACTGGTAGCGGGGCGCGGGCACTCCTTCGGCTTGAGCCCGAAAACTCGCCGCTTCACCTTCGGTGACCCGGGCATTCTGCGGCTGCGTAATCCACTGCGGCACTTGCCGGCCTGTCTGGGCCAGTCGGGTCTCCTCGTCTGTTACGCGGGCGGCGCGGGTATCCGCGAGTTCCCGGCAATCCGGTCCGGCAAAGCGGCTGGCTGCCGGGTTATCTGCGTGCAAGCAGCGCCAACGGAAGTCCGCCGAGTTATCCTGCTCCTGCAGGGAGGTGGTGAAGGTGTATTGCCAGCCGGAGGCGCGAAAATCGCGGCGGGGGTCGCGCAATTCCAACAGTTCCAGGCTTTCGCTAAACAAGGCAAGGATTTGCGCTTCGGGGAGCCGGTCCACCCGGAAGGCCCTGCCCGCCCGGGCTTCGAGGAGGCCGTAGCCGTGAACCGCATCGCCCGTCAAGGCCTGCCAATTTTTGGCGGGCAAAGCCGCGGCCGGCAGCGCCGCGAGGGACGTCCAATCTTCCCGCTCCAACAGTTCTGGTTCCTTGGTCCACGATTGCACCCAACCGGGCCAGTACAGCAGGATAGTCGGCGGGGCCGGGAATTGCCGGATTTCTTCGGGGGTGAAAACCAGATGATGCGCCAGAAAATTGGTGCGCCCGGTGAAGTCCAGCCCGGCATCCTGGATACGCGTCAGCACATGATACCGGGCGCCGCGCAGATCCATAACGCGGCAGCAAAAGATGGGGCGTTCCCGGCCGCCGCTCAGGGAAAGATGCTGGTAGTAGCTCCATTTTTCGAGCTGGAGCATGAGGGCCTCGCGCAAGGTGGCACTGCGCGCCACCGTGCAGTGGCCCGAGCGCCCGGCCACCACCCCGCGCGGCGCGCTCGTGTAGATGAGTTGCTGGGGCATGACGCAGGCGGCGGTTAACTGGCCGGTTGATTATTGGGCTCGGGCCGCACGGGAATCAGCGTGGGGCAGACCTGGGCGAGAATCCAGAGCAGGGGCACTTCCACGTGTTGCGGCCGCAATCGGGCGGGATCGGGCACGTACTCGCCCGGTCCGATTTTCAGGGGCGTGTGACCAAAGGAGCTCGCCGCAAAAAACATCACATTCGCGCTCAGGCTTTCGGCGTTGGCCACCACCGACGGGCAGACCCGGTGTAACAATTCCCGAATGATGGCGGAATTGTGCTCCACGGCGGTGCGGTCCAACGTGCCGTCCTGCAGCGATTCGCGGAGGGACTGGCCGGCGAGCAGTTGCAACCACACATCGCATTTTCCGGCGACAAACGCCACCGGCGTCGGTATGGGCTGGCCGGGATGCAGGTTGCGCAGCGTCTGGATGCGGGTGCGCATTTCGGCCAGGATGATGTCCTGCTGGTCCACCACGGGTTTTTCCAGTTGCGGATCCGGGGTATCGGAGATGGCCCGCCGAAATTCCGGGCTGTTGAACGGGTCAAAGAGGTAGATGATGCCCGCTGCGCTGGCGACGTGCTGCGCGCCCGGTTGTTCCACAATATTGATGCCCGGCTGAAAATGTTCGCCGGCATTGTCGTAAAAAATCAGGGCGCACTGTTCCCGGGTCTTGTCCTCCGGTGCCAGGGTATAAACAAAGGGACGGGGCAGCGCCACCGTCCGGCCCTGGCGCGGCAGGCGTTCATACATCGCGCCTTCAAAGACGGTTTTGGCCAGCTTGGCCTGGGCGGGGGTCTGGGCGCCGAACAGCGCCTTGCGCATGTCGTTGACTGGCGCATTGCCGGTGGGGTCACTATCCCGAAAAACGATGTGGAAGTCGCGGTAGAGCGTGGCGGCCAGTGTTTTGGTCAGCACGCTCAGATAATACGATTTTCCGGCGCTCTGGTCGCCCACCAACGAAATGATGTGATGCTGCATGCCCAGGAAGCTGGGCGGCAGCTTGCGGCGGCAGTGGGGACAGGCGATGTCGGACGAGGGGATGCCCATGGCGTCAATGGCCTGTCCGGCATTATTGAAGCGGGTGGCCAGAAAACGTTGCTGGGCGTCTTCGCCGAGCACCGGATCACCCCGCAACGAGTCATGCACGGCAATATGCATGATGTCGCCTGTGTCAAACCGGAGCCAGCAAACCGGACAGGTCAATTCGCCTTCCGGGTTGGGTGCGAAAGCGGTTGGAGCCGGAGTTTCGGTTGGCAGACTATCGGCGGCAGGGATGGGGGCGGCTGGCTCCGGCGGGGGGACGGAAAATTCAGAGCCGCAGTGAGGGCAATCCACACTTTGCCCGACAGCTTCTTCATCCGCCTTCAGTTTCTGACCGCACGTAGGACAGAAAAAACGAAATTCCATAAATGCCTTCTGAATCCCCTAAACGCGATGGGTATATATTGGTGTAACGGCGGTACTTTGGCAAAGCCGAAGTTGAAAAATATTTATGCGGTTGAACCCAAATCTGGACGGGACAAAACTAAAAGCCCGGAGGAGTCGTTGCGTTCCCCTCCGGGCCAATTTCGGGAAGTTCAGTTTATTGCGACTGCTGCTTTCCGGAGATTACTCGGTTTTGGTTCCCGCCTGTTGCTGGTATTTTTCCAACGTGGCGGTGAGGTCCTTCTTTTCTGCGTCGTCCGTGCTGGCGGCGATGGCTTTCTTTTGCCAGGCAATGGCGTCGGCGGTCTTGCCGCCATCGAACAGGGCCCGGGCATAGGTGTCCAGGATGGATGGCTCGGAGCTGTCCGAGGCGTCCACCGCCGCCTTGGCCAGCCGGGTGGCCAGGGGGATGTCGCGCTGCTTGATGGATTCATCGGTGAGGAGGGCCCAGGCGAATTCGTTCAGCATTTGCGGGTTCTTGGTTTTTAACGCCGCAGCCTCAAAGGCGGGGGCCAGTGTGGCGGCCTGGTTGGTATCGCCCGCTTCACCGACGGCGGCGGTGTATTTGGCATAGACTTCCTGCACGGCTTTCATGGCGGCGGCGTTGTCGTGGTAGGCCACGAGTTGCTTTTTAATCTTGGCGAAATCCACGCCCTCAGGCACGGCTTTGGCGGCGGCGGCTTCCAGGTCGGGCAGCTTCGCGGCATCGGCGTCATTGGTGCTGAACAGCGCCTTTTGGTAGGCGATCATCGCGGATTGGAACCGGGCTTGGGCGATGATTTTCTGGGCATCAAATTTCTCCCCTGGCGTCAACCCGCCCACTTCCTTGTCGAGCGCTTCCAGTTCGGCAGCCTGTTTCTGGATCTCGGCGTCGTCGCCACCTTTCATGGCCAATTGGTAAAAGGCCTCCAGTTTTTCCTGGGCGGCGATGCGCTTCTTGGCGCGTTCCATGTCGAATTTTCCGGCGACCACGTCGGCCAGCGTTTCTTCGAGTCCGGCCATCGGATGGCCAATCCAGAGGATTTTGGATTTGCTGATGACGAAGGCGCAGGGAATGCCATTTTGGTCGGCGGCTTTCATCCAGTTGTCCGCCATAAAGGTCCCGTCGTCCATGGCCACGTGATAATCCATGCTATCGCCCATGGAGGTCACAAACTTATCCACGGCTTTTTCCTTGGCGGCCTGGTCGCCGCCGTTTTCCCACACATCCATGCCGATGAACGTCACCTGGTCTTTAAATTTGTGTGCCAGCTCCGTGAGGTGTGGAATGCTGGCCCGGCAGGGCCCGCACCACGTGGCCCAAAATTCCACGACATAGGTTTGATTGGTATCGAGGGCGACCTCGCCGCCCTTCACCCATTTGGAGGCCTTCAAAGCGGGAGCGGCATCGCCAATATTGAGCGCGGCGGCGTTCAGGGTGCTTTGGTACAGCGTGGCCATGGCGAAGGCGAGACTGAGGAGAAATGTTTTTTTCATAACAGCAGGGTTGGAACTGATAAACCGTTAATTCACTGGCATTGGAGAGCATTCCCCCGGGATTGTCACGCCACAAATGGGGGTGTTTGCGCATTTTTTTTGGAAGGGGATTTCTGATTTGCAAATCAATACATTGTAGCGCCTTAAGAGTCTGTTTGGGGCTGCGTTTTATGGGGAGGTTCAAGGTTTCTGGGGATGCGAATTCCGGCTGCGGTGTCGTGGCGGTTGCCCAAAGGCTGCGTCCGGCGTACAGTCGGTTGCGGCATGAATCCCCCAAGGCTCAATTCGTGGAACCGGCTGCTCGGAATACTGGTGGTGGCACTCTCAGGTCATTTGCTGGCGGCAGAATATCCAGCACCGACCGGCACCAACTTCGTGATGCACGATTTCAAGTTCCAGTCGGGCGAAGTCTTGCCGGAACTGCGGATTCATTGCCAGACCCTGGGGCAACCCCGGCGCAACGCGGCGGGGGTGGTCACCAATGCGGTGCTCATCATGCACGGCACCACCGGAAACGGCGGGAATTTTCTGCGACCCGAGTTTGCCGGCGAATTGTTTGGCACCAATCAACTGCTGGATGCGCAGCATTATTTCATCGTGCTGCCGGATGGCATCGGTCACGGCCAGTCCAGCAAGCCGAGCGACGGTTTGCACGCCAGGTTTCCGCACTATGGTTATCGCGACATGGTGACGGCGCAGTACCGGCTGCTTACCGAAGGACTGGGCGTGAACCATCTGCGGCTGGTCATGGGCACGAGCATGGGCGGCATGCACACGTGGTTGTGGGGCGAGTTGCACCCCGAGTTTATGGATGCGCTCTTGCCGCTGGCCAGCCTGCCCACGCAGTTATCCGGGCGCAACCGGGCCTGGCGGCGCATGATCATCGACGCCATTCGCACCGACCCGGACTGGCACGACGGCGAATACATCACCCAGCCGCATGGCTTGCAAATCGCCGCCGAGGTACTGTGGTTTATGGGCAACAATCCCATTCAGCGTTACCGCGCCATGCCCACGCTGGCCAAGAGCGACGAAGTGCTGGACGCCTTCATTGCTTCCGCAATGAAATCCTACGACGCCAACGATGTGCTTTATGCCGTCCGGGCTTCGGAAGATTATGATCCGGGTCCGGATTTGGAAAAAATCTCGGCGCCCCTGCTGGCCATTAATTCTGCCGATGACCTCATCAACCCACCCGAGCTGGGCATCCTGGAGCAGGAAATCAAACGGGTGAAACACGGCCGGGAAGTGATGCTTCCGTTGAGCGAGGAAACCCGCGGGCACGGCACGCACACCCTCGCCAAGGTATGGAAACAGTATTTGGAGAAACTATTGAGTGAAACTGTGCCGCAAACCGGTCATTAACCGCCAAAGTCTTTTGGTGGCATTATTTCTGGTGGCCGCAACCGCACCGTCTTTCGCGGCCACTTACCCGGATCGTTTGGTCTGGGTTTTTGGCTGGGGGTTGGGGCAGGACAGCGACGTGACCAATATCACGCGGGTGCTGGATACCGCCGCGCAACATGGCTTGAACGGCGCGGTGCTTTCCGTGGGGCTGGATACCCTGTGCAAACATGATGCGGAATATTTGCGGCGGCTGGCGGCGGTGCAGCAAGTCTGCGAGAAAGATCATCTGGAGCTGATTCCTGCCGATTTCTCCATTGGATATGGCGGCGGCATATTGGCCCACAACCCCAACCTGGCCGAGGGTTTGCCGGTGGTGGACGCGCCATTTGTAGTGCAGGACGGCGAGGCACACTTTATTCCCGATGCGACCGCGCGACTGGTCAACGGCGGCTTCGAGGATTTTTCCGGGGACAAGCTTACCGGTTTTGATTTCTGTGATGAACCCGGCAAAACCAGCTTTGCGGATCCGGACGTGAGGCATGACGGGCGCGCGGCGTTGCGGCTGGAGAATTTTGCGTCTGATCCCCATGGTCATGGCCGGGTGATGCAAACGGTCCATGTCGTGCCGCATCGCTGTTATCGAGTGACGCTCTGGGTTAAGACCGCCGGCCTGCAACCCTCCGGCGGTTTTCGCTGCATGGTCCTGGCCGGCGACCGGGACCTGGCCCCGCGCGAATTCCATCTGCCCGCCACCACCGACTGGCGGAAGATCAGTTTCATTTTCAACAGCCTGACCAATGACACCGTAAAGCTCTATGCCGGAATGTGGGAAGGCAAGGCGGGAAAAGTCTGGCTCGACGACTGGAAGATCGAAGATGCCGGCCCGGTGAATGTGCTGCATCGCCCCGGCACGCCGGTGATAGTGAAGAGCGCCGATGGCGCCACTACTTATGCCATGGGCCGGGACTACGCCGAATTGGCTGCCCCGGATTTCAATGTCTGGCGCGGCGACTCTACGCCCGCGACGTTGAAGTTGCTGCCGGGCAGCCGCATCAAAGCCGGCGCCCACCTGCGCGTGAGCTGGTATCATCCCATGTTGATTCACGATTCGCAGGTGGTGGTGTGCATGGCGGAACCGGAGGTTTATGCAATCATGGACCACGAAGCCAAATTGCTTGCCGAACATTTGCATCCCTACGCTGTGATGCTGAACTCGGATGAAATCCGCATGGGCGGCACCTGCCAAGCCTGCGTGGGCCGGGACATGGCCAAACTTTTGGGGGAAAGCATCACCAAACAGGTTGCAGCCATTCGCCGTTATTCCCCGGGCGCGCGCATCTATGTGTGGTCGGATATGTTTGACCCTCATCATAACGCCCAGCCCAATTACTATCTCGTTCAAGGTGATTTCACCGGTTCGTGGAAATATGTTCCGCCGGATGTGATCATGTCCGTCTGGGGTGGCGAACCCAGCCCGCAGAGTTTGCAGTTCTTTCATGATCAGGGCTTCGCCACACTGGTCGCCTGCTACTACGATGCGGACAATTTGGACGATGTGAAGCGCTGGCTCACCGTAGCCCGACCGTTGCCCAACGTGCGCGGCTTCATGTACACGCCCTGGCTGCAAAAATATGATTTGCTGCCGGCATTTGGCGCCCTGCTCAAGTAAACTCATTTGGAATGCGGCACTTCCTTCACGCCGCCGCTGGGTCCCTGGAGTGCCCAAAAAAATCCCCTGGATTAAAACTCCTTTTGCCCGGCGCGGGGTTGGGGTTATGCTCCGCGCATGGCGTTCCGAATCCATGAGAGCGTGGTGCGCGGCGAAATTGACAACCGGGTCAAGGGTGTGGTGCGCGGAAAAATCTGGGTGATGGAACGTCCCGAGCCGGTGCTCCTCGAACTCGCGGGCAATGCCTGTCCCGACCTGGCCGGCTGCCTCCTGACCTTCTCCAATCCGTTGCCGCCCGTGGCGCATCCGCATCTGGAATCGCTGGCCGCGGAACAGCGCGGCACCATTGGCGATTTGACCGCCTCCCGCAAGGTGCGTGTGTTCGATGTGCCCATGCCGGAGGCGTACCTGATGTGCAAACGCGGCGAGAAGCCGGCGGAACATTGGGCCAATTGTCTCTACCTCGAATGGTTCAGCGAACATAATGGCCGCGTGGTCATTGAGAGCGCGGATTATCACTTGGAAATTTCCGCTCCCGAATGGCGGCTCACCCCGGAAGAGGAGGCGGTGCGCACGCTCGCCGCCGCCCAGGGCATGGACGGCTTTGTGCAGAAACTCACGGCGGCGATTGAGCAGCAACAGGAGGGACAGAAGGACCCTGAAGCGGAGTGGGACGAGCATGATTACGAGAAGTTCCTGAAAGAATCCGACGCCCGCACGGACAAATACCTGGAACTGCTGGACAAGTATGGCGATTCCGAAGCCGCCGCGGCGGAAATTGCCCGGGAAATGGGCTGGGAGATGGAGGCGGATGACGAGGCTGATACGGAAATGGAGTTGCCTGATGAAATTGAAGCCGCGCCCGACCCTGAGCCTGACCCGCTTCGCGAGGGCATTGATTGGATTCGCCTTCCCAACGGCGATATCCGCCATCCGCTCCAGCACCGGTGCTATGAAAGCGCGCTCCGGTTTTCGCGGGAGGTCGAGGCCTTGAACTTGGAGGGGGCCGAGGATCCGGGACTGGTGCAGTTCATCTCCGGATTTCTCACTGCCGGCGTCAAACTGGCCGGCGCGCTCGACGGCATTGCCAAGAACCAGGATACGATGGCGCCGGCATTTGTGGTCGCCTGTTTGAAACGGGCCCTGGATCACGTCCACCAAGCGCAGGCCGGACTGGAGGTCGTGGCGCCCCGGAGGCGGCTCCCCGAATCCTTGGTGCTAACGGCGCGCCAGGAGTTGTTCGGCATCCGCGAAGAAATCTTGAAGCTGATGAACACCTATCGCGGCCCCGCATGAAACGGATCTTCACCTTGCTTCTCTTCATGACCCAAACCCTGGTGGCCACCGCCCAGATGACGCAACTTGACACCGTGTCCGCGGAGAAATTTGCCCGGCTCGCGCTTGCCGGGCTGGATCGGGAATATCCCAACAAACCCGGAGAAGTGCTCTCCGCCGCGGCGGACCTCAAGCTGCCCCGCGCCCTGCACCCGGCGTTCTTTGGCTGTTTTGACTGGCATTCTGCCGTGCATGGGCACTGGATGCTGGTGCGGCTGTTGCGCACGCATCCGGAAATGCCGGCGGCGGCGGAAATCCGCGCCCGGCTCGCGGCCCATCTCACCGCCACTAATCTCGCCATGGAAGCGGCCTATTTTGATGCCAAGGATAACCGCAGCTTTGAGCGCATGTACGGCTGGGCCTGGGCGTTGCGGCTGGCGGCAGAACTGCGGTCGTGGCCCGATCCCGAGGCACAGGAATGGGCGCGCAACCTGGCGCCGCTGGAACAAAAACTGGTGGAACTCACGGAGAATTATCTGCCCCGGCTCACGTATCCCATCCGCACCGGCGTGCATCCGGACACCGCGTTTGCGCTGGCGCAAATTCTCGACTACGCCCGGACCGTCGGCGATTCCAAGCTGGAACAGATGGTCGTGGAACGCGCGAGGAATTATTATCTGGCCGACCGCGCTTATCCCACCGGCTACGAGCCGTCGGGCGAGGACTTTTTTTCGCCCGGATTGAATGTCGCGGACCTGATGCGCCGCGTCTTGCCACCGGAGGAATTTTCCCGCTGGCTGGATGCCTACCTGCCGGGTTTGCGCGCCGGCAACCTGGGCGCGTGGGCCAACGCCGCCGTGGTGAGCGACCTCACCGATGCGCGGCTGGTACACTTGGTGGGGCTGAACCTTTCCCGCGCCTGGACCTTGCAAGGCGTGGCGTCCGCCTTGTCCCCGGGTGATCCCCGCCGGGCTACGTTGGAAAAGTCCGCAAAGATTCACGCCGCGGCCGGATTGCGCGACACCTTCAGCGGCAGCTACGAAGGCGAGCACTGGCTCGCCACCTTTGCTGTCTATATGCTTTCGCAAGAAGGGCAACCATCAGTCCTAAAAAGTTCCCAGTGAAAATTTACAATAAGCCTTCGCCCCGCATCGCCACCAACTCTCATCGCTGAAACCATTATGTATAACCCTGCTCCCACCCGCTATGACGCTCCCGAGTTTTACCGCCGCTGCGGCCGTTCCGGCCTCCGGCTGCCGCTGATTTCGCTCGGGCTGTGGCACAATTTCGGCACCTCGGATTCGTATGAAACCGCACAGGCCATGTTGTTCCGCGCCTTTGACCTCGGCGTCACGCATTTCGACCTGGCGAATAATTACGGCCCGCCCGACGGGGCGGCGGAAATTACCTTTGGCCGGATTCTGCGTGAAGATCTCGCCCGCTGGCGCGATGAACTCATCATCAGCACCAAGGCCGGTTATTACATGTGGCCTGGGCCGTACGGCGAATGGGGCTCGCGTAAATATTTGCTGGCCTCGCTCGACCAGTCCCTCAAGCGCATGGGGTTGGACTACGTGGACATCTTTTATTCGCACCGGTTGGATCCGAACACGCCACTGGAAGAAACCATGGGTGCTCTGGACCACGCGGTACGGCAGGGCAAGGCGCTGTATGCCGGCATTTCCAGTTATCCGCCGGCTGAGACCGCCCGCGCGGCGCAGTTGTTGCGCGAGCTCGGCACGCCGTGCCTCATCCACCAGCCGCGTTACAGCATGCTGGACCGCTGGGTGGAGCCGCAGTTGTTGGACACCTTGCAGCGGGAAGGCATGGGCTGCATTGTGTTTTCCCCGCTCGCCAAAGGCCTGTTGACCGACCGGTATTTCAAGGGCATCCCCGCCGATTCGCGGGCCGGGCATGACAAACGGTTTCTCCGCCCGGATGATGTCACTTCCGCCGTGCTGGCCAAAACCAGGCAACTCAATGAACTTGCGCAATCCCGCGGCCAGACGCTGGCGCAGCTGGCGCTGGCGTGGGTGCTGCGGCATCCGGTGGTGACCAGCGCCTTGATTGGCGCCAGCCGCGTAAGCCAGGTGGAGGACTGCGTGGCCGCCGTGCGAAATTTAAAATTCACCGCCGCCGAACTGGCTGCGATTGAGAAAATTCTGGCTGGTTGAACCGCCAATCCCCGTCGCAATCAGGCAAACTTGATGTGGATTTCGGCCACTCCGGTGTGTTCGCCGCAGGTGAAACCCTGTTTGATGCGCGTCACGCCTTCGCTGGTTCGGATGGAATAAGAGAGCCCGCGAATCACCGCCGGAGCGGTGAGGGCGCACTTGGCCCCGGCATCGCACAACCAAGATTTGAAGGCGCCCCCCAGCATGTTGGTGACCTCGCCGGCCACGTCCTTCACGTCGGATTCTCCCGGCGCTTCCTCTGGGGGCAGCCCCAGCATGGTTTGGGTGATGAAGTTGCCGAAAATGTCATTCACATGCAGGTACACCGAACCGGTGACCGTTTCCCCGGCGAACCCCACCGCGCCGCTCAAGTGCGGGTGCGCTTCGTCCAGTACGGCCTCGGGCTGCGGCGTGGCCGGCAGGGAGAGCAGGGTGTCGAACACCTCGGCAATCCGTTGGTTCAGAAATTCAGTAATGGCGGCAGGGGTCACGGGCGCGTTCATGCGGAAAAAGGGGGGGCCGTCACGACCTGATGCCGGGCGCACTGCCTGAATTTTTTCCGCCCCACCGAAAGCCAACTGGGGCGCGATGAAAAAAGAGCAAAGCCGGCAAAAGGTACGTGGTTCGACATGTAATTCCTTACGACCCGGGCTTGCAGCCCAAGTCGTCTGGCTGTTCATCGGCAGGTTTCCAGCGCGGCTGAAGCAATTAGTGCCGTCAATCGGATGTTGCACCGCTACCTGTGGGGGGTAAGTGCCCGTTGCTGGGGAAGTTACGCCAATGCTTTCGCGGCGTGGATGCCCCGGTAGGTTATCAGAAAATAGAGCGTCACCACCCCAATGGCCCCGGCCAGCCCGCACCAGAATAGCGGCCAGTTTGTAGCCATGCCGGGGGTGCAGGCTTTGTACCACCAGCCCGTGCCCAGGTAACCGATGAAATTACCCACCCCGTTGATCATCAACGTGAGCAATGCCTGCGCCCGCGCCCGCCATTCCGGGGCCATGCGCTCGTTCACATAAATCTGGGCGGTGGTGAAAAACAGCGTGTACGAGGCCCCGTGCAGGACGATCCCGGCCAGCAACCACAGCTTACCGTTACCCGCGCACAGCAGGTAACGCAGCAGACCGATGCCCAGCCCGGCAACCAGGATCCACTTCAGCCGCACCCGCGTGATGATGAATGCCAGGCTGAACATGGCCAGGATCTCCGTCGTTTGCGCCAGCGACATCCACGCGGCCGGATGCGCCATGCCCACCGCCGCCAAATGGGGCGGCGTGAATGGATAAAATGCCGCCAGCGGAATGCTGAACAACGCCGCCGTGAGGAACACCACGCGATGATCGGATTGCCGCAACAACGCCAGCGCGTCCAGCCCCAGCCGCTGGCGCAGGGTCAGGTGCTGGGCCGATTCCGGCGGCGGCACTTCCGGCAGCCGCAGCGAATACAGCGCCAGCCCCAGCCACATGAAGGCGCTGCTAAATCCTGCCAGGGTGGAATCATCCGCCTGCAACAGGCTGATCATCCAGCACCCGGCCATCCAGCCGATGGTGCCCATCGCCCGGATGGGCCCAAACTGCCGGGTCGGCTGCGCCAGTTGCGACATCACAATCGTTGTGGAGAGGCTTGAAGTGGGCGCCACGCACAGCGCATAAATTTGGATCAACCCCAGCACCACCAGCGGCGGCCAGTGATATTGGATGGCGGTGCAGGCCATCGTGATGGCCGCCGCCGTGGCCAACGCCAGCCGGCGCAATACCTTGGTGGGCGCCACATGCCGGTCGGCCATGGCGCCGAAAAACAGCGGCGAGACAAACGCCGCCAGCGCGCTCGTGGCGAAGGCGTAGGGCTGGATGGATTTCAGCCCATGCGCCTGCAGCACGAGCGTGAGGGGGATGGTCCATGCCGCCAGCCCCATCCATTGGATGAAGAACAGCACAGCGAACGTGGCAAATCCGGTTTTGCGAGTGGTATTCAATTCGATACGCGCGGACAGGACATCGTAATTTGGAAAAAATACAAGCCTGGAACAGGCTGCGGCCACTTCAAACGCGCCGTGACCCCACTTTTAACCTGTCCTTGGGACTCGCCATTCGAGGACGAGCCAGCGGCGTTACGGAAACCCTCGTGATTCATTGTGCGCCGATGGCGCCAATCGTGTCCGGAGAGAATCAGCAACAGTCCGGGTCGGGCATATTTGGTTTGCTCAGGGAGCGGTATAAACCAACCAGACGCCACCGCAGATGACGAGTACGCCGCAGATATATTTGATCATGGTGATGCCGTGGGATTGCCCGTTCCAATTGAGGAAACGCTGGACAAGTTCGGTGGATGCTCCGGCCAATACGATGACGACGCCGTGACCAATGCCGTAGGCCACCAGAAGAGAGGTGCTGTAAAACGGCGCCGTTTTGGCCAGCTTGAAGGTGACCGCGAGCAGCGGCGCCAGGTAGGCAAACGTGCAGGGCCCCAGGGCGATGCCGAAGACCAGTCCCAGAAGAAAGGCCCCCGGCAAACCTTTGTGTTTCATCTTGACCGGCCCGGGGCCGTCCCAAGGCAGGGAAATGACACTTAGCAGATGCAATCCCACGACAATGAGGACCGCCGCCACAAAATAATTTCCCCACGGGCCCACATCCCCCATTATTCGGCCGGCTGCCGCGGTGATCGCCCCGATGAACGCGATGGTGACCAGTATCCCCAGCGCGAACAGCGCCGCAATCCCGCTCGCCCGTGCCGGATTGCGGCGTTCCTGGCCGCTGATAAAACCTACAATCAACGGAATGCTGGCGAGATGGCAGGGGCTGAGCACTATGCTTAATACGCCCCAGGCCGCTGCCGCGGCCCAGGCCAGCAGCGGCGCGCCTTCAACAGCGTGACCCAGCCTGGTGAAGACTTGTTCCATTCTGCAATTCGGGGTTCAGGTCGGAATTTGCCCCGGCTTTTTGCCGCGGGCTTCTATTTGCCGGCCAGATCCACACCCAGCTCCTTCCACTTGGCGAGGATCTCTGCTTTGCTGAAGAAGCCAACATGGCGGAACTGTTCCCGGCCGGCGGCATCGTAGAAAATTTGAGTTGGAATTATCTCAATCTTGTATGGCTGTGCGGCGCCGGGATTTTGCCAGACGTCAATGAACTCCACCTGTAACCGGCCGGCAAATTCCTGTTTCAACTCCTCCAAAACGGGAGTCATTTTTTTGCACGGAATGCATTTGCCCGCGCCCAAGTCCACCAGTTTGGGCAAAGCGGCGGCAACTGGCGGCACAGCCCGGGTGGTCTTGGTTGTGTCAGACGCCGCCGCAACCGCGCGGGTCGGCTCCGGGGAGAATTTGTCCCGTTTGAGCGCCAGCGCGGTAATTACGGCAAGGGCCACCGCGGCTATAATAACGAATTGGGGCAGGGGTTTCATTGCGTTGTGAGTTTGGGTTTAGCACTGCTCCAATATTTTTTTGAGCTCGTCCAGCGACGGCACTTTGCCGCTCAGCTTGACCTGGCCATCCACCGCCAGTGCCGGGGTCTGCATCACTCCAAACGCCATGATGCGCTGCAGGTCGGTAATCTTTTCCAGTTCGTATGCGAGACCGAGCGCTTGCGCAGCCTTTTCCGTGGTCAGCTTGAGGGCATTGCATTTGGCACAGCCGGTGCCGAGGATTTGGATTTTCATATATTTTTGACTCCGATTTGTTCAAAACGACCGTCAGCAACGCCCGTGGTGGGCGCAGCGGTGTCCAGCCAGCCACAGCGTGTGACGGCGACACAATCAAACTGTGGAACATAGGGTTTGATATCCAGGAGCGGGGTGCCGTCGCAAATGTCGAGATCAGAGACGTGAAGCGTAGCGCCTTTCACTTCCCACAACCGGACGTGCGAGAGCCCAATCGGATTCGGGCGTGCTGGGGTTCGGGTGGCGAAAAGTCCGTGCGGTAACTTGTCCAGGAACGGCGTTACAGACATCTGGGCAGGGCGTGCCCGGTGTAGCCAGTACAGCAGCCAGATGCGCTCGAACCCTGCCAAATCTTTCAAGCCGGCCACAAATTCATCAAATAACCGCACCGTGCCCACCGCTCCGCACGCGCGAGTGGGCTGGACGGGCATGCCCTGGCATTCCTTAAACGCCGAATGAATGATTCCGATGGGCTGGACCTGCATGGTGGAGGGATTGGTCACAGGATCAGGTTGAAAAGATAACCGACAATAAGGATGCCCAGCGCCACAATGCCGAAAAATGTGGCAATCAGCCGTGGCTTGAGCACCCGGCGCAGAATGATGGTCTCGGGCAACGACAGCGCGATCACCGACATCATGAATGCCAGCACCGTGCCCAGCGCCGCGCCTTTCCCCAGCAGGGCCTGCACGATGGGAATGATGCCTGCCGCGTTGGAATACATCGGCACCCCGATCAGCACCGCCAGCGGCACCGACCACCACGCACTTTTGCCCATGATTGCAGCCATGAAATTTTCCGGCACATAACCATGGATGCCCGCCCCCACGCCGATGCCGACCAGCACGTAGACCCAGACCCGGCCCACTATTTCCGTAACGGCCTCGCGTCCCCGGCGGAGGCGCGCCGGCCAATCCAGTACTTCCGCCGGCGTGGCGGCGCCCGGTGGGGTCGCAAAGACCCATTCCTCCACCTGCGCCTCCAGGTGCAATCGCCCGATGACCCAGCCCGCAATGACCGCAATGATCCAGCCCGTCGCAAGATAAAGTCCCGCCACCTTCCAGCCGAACAAGCCAAACAACAGCACCAGCGCCACTTCGTTCACCATGGGGGCCGATACCAAAAAGGAGAAGGTCACCCCCAGGGGCACGCCGGTGGTCACAAACCCAATGAACAGGGGGACGGCTGAACAGGAACAGAATGGAGTTACAATGCCCAGCGACGCCGCCAAAAAGTTCCCGGTGATTTCACGTCTGCCGGAAAGGAGCCCGCGCGTGCGTTCCGGAGTAAAAAACGACCGGATTATGCCGACGCCAAAGACCACCAGGGTGAGCAGCAGCAATACTTTGGGTGATTCAAACATGAAAAATTCAACGCTGGCGCCGAGAGGGGAACCCTTCGCCAGCCCGCAGAGGGAGTAAGTAAAGCCGGCGGCAAGGGAAGCCAGGTTGCGATACAACAGCCACCAACCCACGAGCGCGATGCCGCCCCAGAATAACGCACGGCCCCACTTCGGCTTGCGGCTGGCGACCGACCGGCCAGCCGGCGAGGCTGCCGGGGGCAAGGCCTGCTCCGCGGTGCCGGTTGACCTCCGTAATTCCGGGGCAACCGGGGTCATGGCGCTACTTGTTTTCATTGCGAACCTGGACCGCTTTGACGCATTTGAAAAAATTCAGCACACAGGGAAACCGCAACCGGTAGAAGACTTGGGCCCCGCGCCGCTCGCCTTCTAGAATTCCCGCGTGCTTGAGCTGGCTCAGGTGCCGGGAAACCGTTGGCATCTCCACCCCGATCATGGCGGTGAGTTCACAGACACAACGTTCGCCCCGGGAAAGTTCGTCCACGATGAACAACCGGGTGGGATGCGCGAGCGCTTTTAAGATTTCGGCCTGCGCCCGGTATTCAGCCTGGATGGCGGTGGTCATATTCACTGCTTACATATTTAGCTAAATTGCTAAAGTTGGCTTGGCGGAATTTGGCCAATGGCAACCGCGGCTTGGCGGGAGCGCGATATTCCCGCGCGTTCCTCGTTTATTGACCGCCGTGGTTTGGGGAGAAAGGGACGAACGCACCCCGAATTCAATATGCCAGCTCAGTAAATCACCACTGGCGCGGTGAAATAAACGGTGCCCTGGCTGGCGGTTTCGCGCGGGGTATCCAGCAGAAAGAGCGTATCCCAGTGCAGTGGAAAGTGGATGACGCCGTCCTTGGCGCCGCCCCAATGTGCGGTGGCGGGATCGAGCGGGAACTCCACGTAGCGCCAGCCTTTCCAGGTCATTTCCTCGCCGGAAGGTTGCCAGGTTTGCTGTGTGGCGTCGGTAAGCCGCAACCGGGGCGCGGTCCGCTGACCGTCGCTGTAAACCCAGCAGCCGAACGCGCGCGGCTGCCCGGGAATGCTGCGGTTGGCGTCCGGCGCGGGCACGGTCTGGAAAAACTTCCAGCCCGCGGCACGTTGGTATTTGAGCTGGAGCACGGGAATTCTTTGGTCAAATAGCGGCGCGGGTGGCGTGGACACAGTGAGCGATTGTTCTGAGGTCACTTCGGCCGCGCCATCGGCCGCGACATGGCAATTGGTGAACAGGTCCTCAGACACGGGCCGGAAGTTTTGCGCGGGCAATTCGCAAGCGGGAATATTCCCATCCCGAATTTTCAGCCCGGCGCGAAATTCGGAGTTCGCATTGGCGGCGCCGTCGGGCAGGGAAAAGGTGAGCGTCCGGGAAGTTTCCCCGGCGGCAAAGCGGATGGTTTGCGCGGCGGGCGGGGGCGTGCCGGTTTCGCCCCATTCCAGTGCGGCGGTCCCGCGGAACGGAGTGATATCGAGATTGTCCACCTGTACGGCCATCAGCTTTCGGCTCACCGGTGCGAGCCGGGCGCGCAGGGGATGCGCGGCGGGCACGCGGGCGAGCAGCTTGTTGGGGCGGTCGGGGACGAGGTATTGCGGCGCATCGGAAACGGTGATCGTGAGCATTTGGTTTTGCACTTCCAGCGGCGCGGCGGTGTCGCCGGTATGGGTGGTGACGGCAAAGGTTCCGGCACTGGCGGGTATTTGGAGCGCACGCGGTTGGCTGGCGGTGGTCCAGACCACAAGGCGCAAGTGGTCACCGTGTCCAAACAGCAGGGCGTAATCATCAGGCCGGCCGGTGGCGAGGCGTTTCCTGAATTCATAACCTTGCAACTCGCGGGTGAGCGTCTGCGCGGCCCGGTAAGCGGCCTTGGGCGCATAGACGGGCGAGTCCTGGCTGTGATACTCATAGGCGACGGTGCCGAAATGGTGCTCGGATTCTTTGGGGTCCGGGCCGTCATCGTGCCAGTCATACCAGATGGAAAGCGGGATGTGGTCGGCCAGGTTAATGAGCCATTGCCGGGCAAGCAGTTTGCCTTGCTGGTCTGCGCTGACGTTGCTCCAGGCGGAGGAGTAGCCCCATTCGCCGGAGAGGATGGGAATGGTTTTGCCGCGCGGCGCATAGCGGGCGAGCAGTTGGTGCAGATGCGCGTAATCGGCGGTCACGGTTTCGGGCGCGTCCTGGCGGTAAGGATGCACGGAGACGGCGTCCCACCATTCCAACAGCCCGGCCTGGAAGCACGCTTCCAGAAAAGGAAAATCCATGCCCGAGGTGGCGGGGCCAATGATGACTTCGCGCGGCGCGGCGGCGCGGATGGCCTGACAGGTGGCACGGGCCAGCGCGATGTATTCTTGGACGTCGGCGCGAGGTTTCCAGAAACCGCCGTTGGGCTCGTTCCAGATTTCCCACAGGACGCCGCGCCCGGCGAAGTGTTGCGCCGCCGCCGCCGCCCATTTCGCGAAAGCCGCGCGGCCGGCTTCGGTGCGGACGGAGCTGTCGGCTTCGTACAGCGGGTTGCCGTAGTCGAGAATGAACAGCGCGCGGATGTGGTGCGGCTCCAGCGTCGCGAGCAAACGGTCGTAGGCCGAAAAGTCATAATGGCCGCGTTCGCGCTCGGTGGCGCCCCAAACAAAATCCATGCGAACCCAGCGAAATCCGCCGGCGGCGAGCATTTCCATTTCGCCCGGCTGCGCGTCGGTGAAATGGATGTTCACACCCAGGCCATCGGGCACGGTGGCGCCGGGGAGAGCGGGGGAAGACGGCGTGGCGCAGGCGGTCAACGCAATGAGACACAGCAGCAGCAAATACCGGTTCATGGTCTCGTTTTAGCCTGTGGGCCAAAGCCGGGCAAATGATTTCCGCGCCACAGAACGATGTGCGTTGCCAAATCCGGACTTTGCTTTGCCCAAGTGCTGGCCCAAAATGGGGCTCATGAACACTTCCGAGCCGCCCGTCGCGCGCGTGGTGTCTGCCGGTGCGGCGCAGGTGCCCACGATTGCCGCCCTGGCCGACGCCATCTGGCACGAGCATTATCCCGGCATCATTTCCGTGGCGCAGATTGATTACATGCTGGCCAAGATGTACGCGCCGGAAGTGTTGCGGGCGGAAATCCAGGAGCGCGGCATCGCCTACGATCTGTTGCTGGTAAACGAGGCACCCGCGGGCTTCGCGTCATACGGCCCTTACGGCGAACCGGGAGTGATGAAGCTCTTCAAGCTCTACCTGCAACCTGCCTGGCATGGGCACGGCTTTGGGTCCATCATGCTGCAACACGTGGAGCGCGTGGTGCGGGCCGGCGGCGCGCACCGGTTGCTGCTCACGGTCAACAAGTACAACCCCAAAGCCATCGCCGCCTACCAGCGCAACGGCTTTGCCATCACCGATGCGGTGGCCACGGACTTCGGCCAGGGGTTCATCCTGGACGACTATGTCATGGCGAAGGAGTTGACCGCCGGACCGGTTTAAAACAAACCCGCGGCGCCGCCGAAAACACGGTAAATGCTTTAACAGTGTTAAAGCCAGGTGGCCCTTATGGATTGGCCTGCCAAGCGCCTCAACGCCGGGAGGACAGGAACAGCCGTAGCACGTACCAGAACATAAGCGCCACAGAGGCAAATAGTTCCAGTGCCGCCGCCACATGCCGGTCGGCCGGGTAATGATGCAGCACGTTTGAGGTGTCGTAGAGAATGGCCGCGCCCGCGAGGGCCACCATGGCCACCGAGAAGAACGTGCCAAGCTGGAAGCCAAAGAGCACCCCGCCGACAATCGCCGTCAACGCCACGATGCCGCCCCAGAACAAAAGGCCGCGCAGGAAGGAGAAATCCTTCCGCGTCAGGAACACGATCAGCGTCAAGCCGGTAAAGCCGATAAAGGTCACCGTGGC
>DATJIU010000227.1:0-4410 GCA_035492855.1 Dongiaceae bacterium
TGAAGCTTACCTGGCCACGGCGAAACCATTGAATCAATACATTGTTTTCCTGGTGCGGCCTTCCGGTATTGAACTGTTTGATCGCCTCGTAAAATTAGCACGCGAAAAAGGTTTTGAAGTCGGCTTTGATGCCCTGGAGGAAAATCGGCAGATCCATTTCACCACGCCACCAGCACTGGATGATGAAGCCGTGTCGCCGCCCGCCGCTACCGGAGCCAAACCCCAATCTCCTGCCGAGAGCCCGGCGCCAGTTATTAACACCAATTCCCTGCCCGCCACCGCTCCCACCAATTCTCCGACCCCGGCTCCGGCAACCACTCCTCCGCCGCCTGCACCGCCCAAGGCCAAAAGCTGGTGGCAGCGATTCCTGGAATTCATCGGCCTTGCCTGACATGAACCTGCGCCGCCAACGTCCTTCCGACAGCCTCGACATGTTGCTCGACACCATGTGCAACACTTTTGGAGGCATCATCCTGCTGGCCGTGCTGGTGACGCTGCTGACGAGCCAGGAACGGCGCGGTGTCGGCACGGCTTCCGACACTCCGGAGATGTTGCAACGGCGCCTGGCCCTGGCGCAGGAGAACCTTCAGCAGGCGTTGCAATTGCAAACCACCCTGCTGACCAAAGCCAACGACAGCCGGTGGAAAACCCAGATGGACTTGCTCGCCACGCGGCAGCAAATTCAGGACGAAATCCAGGCGACGCGCGAACTCGCCGCCCGCGATGCCCGGGAACTTGAAACTGCCGCGAGTGCCGATCCCGCAGAACGGATGCAAGAATTGAACGCCCAGTTGGCGGCGGCGCAGGCCAAAAAAACCACGGCCCAAAACAGCCTGACGGCAGCCCGGGAAAACCTGAGTCGTCTGACCACCCGGCGGGCGGACCTGGAAAAGCAGGCCACCAATCTGGTGGCGGAATCACAGCGTGAACTACGCCTGCCCCGCGAACACGAGACCAGCAAGCACGTCCTCTATGTGATTGTCCGCTATGGCCGGGTCTATGCCTGCCGTACCGCCGACCTGAGTAAAAACGAGACGGATATTGAATGGACTTCCACTTTGACGACCGACACGGCGGAGCCAAAGCCGGGGCTGGGTTGGGACCCCGTCCGGAATGCCGCCGTATTGCGGTCTTACTTTGGCAGCCTTACGGAGAACTCCGTGTACATAGCCTTCTGCGTCTATGAGGATTCCTTCCCGGCCTATATGCGCGCCCGGCAGGCTGCGGTGCAGGCCGGGCTGGCCTACGGCTGGGACCCTTTCCGCATCGCCGATGGGCCGGTGGTATTCAGCGCCATGGGCCACACGCCCAAGCCGCAATAGCTGCGGTTACAGGCCCACCTGTTTGAAGCGCGCGTTCACTTCCTTGAAGTGGAAGTCCAGCGAACAGAGCTTTTCGAGTTCGCCTTTCTTGAAATGTTGCGCCACCTCGGGCATAGCCTTGAGCTGTTCCAGGAAATCGGCGTCATCGCGGCCGGCATGCTTGACCTCCCACGTTTGCATGGCGGCATCCTGCACCAGTTTGTAGGCGGCTTCGCGGGTCAGGCCCTTGCGGATGAGCGCGAGCAGCACGGTCTGGCTGTTCCACATGCCCAGCGAGATGCCGAGATTCTTTTTCATGTTCTCGGGATAGACGTTCAGGCCGTCCATCAGCCGCGTGAGCAGGCCGAACATGTAATCCAACAGGGTGCAGCTATCCGGAAAAATAATGCGTTCCACGCTGCTGTGGCTGATGTCGCGTTCGTGCCAGAGGGCCACGTTTTCCAGCGCGGCCACGGCGTTGCCGCGCAACACCCGCGCCAGCCCGGTGAGCCGTTCCCACGTGATGGGGTTGCGCTTGTGCGGCATGGCGCTGCTGCCCTTCTGGCCCTTGGTGAAGGGCTCCTCGGCCTCGAGCACTTCGGTGCGCTGGAGGTGACGGAACTCCACCGCCCAGCGCTCGAGGCTCGCCCCCACGAGCGCCAGCGTGAGCTGGAATTCAGCATGGATGTCGCGCTTCACCACCTGCGTGGCAATGGGCGCGGGTTTGACCCCCAGTTTTTTGCACACGTAGGCCTCCACGCGCGGGGAGAGATGCGCGCTGGTGCCCACGGCGCCGGAAATCTTGCCCACAGCCACGACATCACGCACTGCCTGCAACCGACGGAGCGCGCGTTGGAATTCATCATACATCAACGCAAGCTTGAGCCCGAACGTGGTGGGCTCGGCATGGATGCCGTGACTGCGGCCAATGCACGGCGTGAACTTGTATTCCTTGGCGCGTTTGGCAATGGACTTCAGCACCAGCTTCACATCGGCGATGAGCAGGTCCGCGCTTTGCATCATCTGCACGGCGTAACAGGTATCGCCCACGTCGCTGCTGGTGAGGCCAAAATGAAACCAGCGGCTGGCGGTGTCGTTGATCTTTTCGGCCACCGCGGTGGTGAAGCCGATGACGTCGTGGTTCAGCACTTTTTCCAGTTCCTTCTGTCGGGCCACGAGCCCGGACAGGTCGGCGAACCACTGGTCACACCCGGCCTTGATCTTCTTGAAATCCCGGGCGGGCACCACGCCTTCCCGCACGAGCGCCTCGCTGGCGAGCAATTCAATTTGCAGCCAGATCTTCAGCTTGTTTTCGTCGGTCCAGATGGCCCGCATTTCCGGGCGGGAATAGCGCAGAATCATGCCGGGAGGGTAGAAGAGCGCCGGGCGCGAGTCGAGCCGTGAAACATCACCGGCGGGTCATCTTCTTGCGGGCGGCGTCGAGTATCTCGCGTTCGTGGGCGGTCAGACTGTGGATGCCGTGGGCGGATATTTTGTCGAGGATGGGGTCCACCTCGCGGCTGATGAATTCCTCGGGTGGCAGGTCCGGCGCAGGGTCGGGGGCATTATTACGCCGGCGCAAGCCGCGCGTCATCGAACCGACCAGTTCGCGATAGGGCTGGACGGTTTGCCGCGAGCTCCAGCCAAACTCCGCCATACCCCCATAAATCTGCCAGCGCAGGATCGCCATGGCCATCAACATACCGCCCAAATGCGCGGCGTGCGACACCATGGTGGCAAACGGCAGGAATGGCTTGGCCAGTGTCAGCGCCGCCGTGATCCAGAAGAAAATCCAGAACACATGCCGGGCGCGCATGGGAATGATGAACCACAGCAGGACGGACGCATCCGGCTCCAAAAGAGCCAGGATGGCGAACAACCCCACCACTCCCGCCGAAGCGCCAATCAGCGGGCCGCCAAAGCTTCCGGGAACCAGTACCCCCAGCAACATCTCCAACAAACCGCCCACCACGCCGCAGGTAAAATAAATCTTGAGAAACCTGGCCAGTCCCACCCGTTCTTCCACGTACCGCCCAAAAAACCAAAGACCCACTACATTGCCGGCCAGATGCAAGAGCCCGGCATGCAAGAATTGAAAGGTGAGCAACTGCCAGACCCGCCCGTGACGCAAGCCACCCAGACTCAGGGCAAACCAATCGTCAACCCAAGCCGCGTGTCGTTGGAACACCAACTGCAGCAGGAAAATCCCCACCAGCACGGCGGCGAGGACGGTCGTGCCCGACCAGCGCAACCCCCAGTTCCAGCGCCGGGATTCCGCCCGCATATAATCTCGATCATCCAATCCCATCGCGCCGCAAAGCTAGTCCCCGACGACGGGTTTTTCAACGGGCAATTTTTTCAAGCACGCACGCGCCACCAAAACATCCGCTCCCGGCCAGCCCGGTTGGGAAAGGAACGCGGTTCCCATTCGGCCACCAAATCGAAATGCGGAGTGAACCGGGACCTCAATTCCTCCCGGGTGGTGGCGAACGGCGGTCCTTCCGGCTCGCATATCATGTAGTTGATAGCCAGATAGTTCCCGCCGGGCTTGAGCCAGCGGCGTACCGCCGTGACGTACTGATCTCGGTCTGCCAGTGGGATGGCGCAGAAGAGGGTGTGCTCGAACAGCCAGTCGAAAGGGAACGGGGCCGGGTCGCGCAAAAAATCCGCCAGCCGGAACGCCGCCTCCAGCCCGGCAGCAGCCGTGCGCTCCGCACTCCACCGGATGGCGCTGGGTGCCAAGTCGTAGCCGTAGGCCCGGAACCCGGCCTGCGCCCAAGCCCGGACATCATTGCCGAAGCCGCAACCGGGCACGCACACCGTGGCGCCGGGCAGTTGGGAATGTTGGGCTAGAAAATCCACGAGGCCGGGTGCGGGCGCGCCTTTTTCCCAGCGTGTCTCACCCGCCTGGTACAGCATTTCCCAGTCAGGCGAACTCATGGGCAAATCTTCCGTCCACCAGTTCCAGCACCTTGGGGGCGCGGCTGGCCACCCGGGCGTCGTGCGTGGCAATCACCAGGGTGGTCTTTTGTTCCTCCCGCAAGGCGCACAGCAGGTTGATGATTTCCTCACCGGTGTGCGAATCCAGGTTGCCGGTCGGTTCATCGGC
>DATJIU010000228.1:0-44754 GCA_035492855.1 Dongiaceae bacterium
CAGGCGATTCCATGAAAATGCTTCCCGGTGAAGTGGCCAAGCAGGCCGGCACCCTGGCGGCGGCCAAAGATTTGAAAGCCGCCCGCGCCGCCTTCAAACCGTTGAGCGATTCCCTGATCAAGTACCTCGCCGACCACAAGGGCAAGGGCGCCTATGTGGAAGTGTACTGCCCCATGGCCAAAGCCAGCTGGTTGCAGGCGGACAAGAACGTTAAGAATCCCTACATGGGCAGCGACATGTCGAGCTGCGGCGAGGTGAAGGAATAGCGCTCCTTCACTTCCCGAAATTCTCCGGCAGTTTCATGTGGAGTTCCTTGGCCATGAATGCCATTTCGTCGGTCTTCTCCTCAATCTGTTTCGCGGTGGGTTTGCCGGCGCCATGGCCGGCGCGGGTTTCGATGCGAATCAACACGGGTTTGCGGCCGGCCTGGTCTTCCTGCAACCGCGCGGCAAACTTGAAGCTGTGCGCCGGCACCACCCGGTCATCATGGTCGCCGGTGGTGATGAGCGTGGCGGGATAATGCACGCCGGGCTTCAGGTTGTGATACGGTGAGTAGGCGTAAAGCACCGGGAACATTTCCGGGTCATCCGAGGAACCGTAATCAGAGGTCCACGCCCAGCCGATGGTGAATTTCTGGAAGCGCAGCATGTCCATCACCCCCACTGCCGGTAACGCCACGCCGAACAGGTCCGGCCGCTGGGTCATGCACGCGCCGATGAGCAGGCCGCCATTGCTGCCGCCCTGGATGGCGAGCTTGGCCGGCTCGGTGTAGTGGTTGGCGATGAGCCACTCCGCCGCGGCGATAAAATCATCAAAGACGTTTTGCTTGTGTTGCTTGGTGCCGGCCTGATGCCATTCCTCGCCGTATTCGCCGCCGCCGCGCAGGTTGGCCATGGCATACACGCCGCCCATTTCCAGCCAGGCGATGCGGCTGACACTGAAGCCGGGCGTCATGCTGATGTTGAACCCGCCGTAACCGTAGAGCAGCGTGGGATTGTGGCCATCAAGTTTTAGGCCGCGTTTGTACACGAGGAACAGCGGCACGCGCGTGCCATCCTTGCTGTGATAAAACACCTGCTTGGTTTCGTAGGCTGAGGCATCGAAATCCACCTTGGGTTCGCGGAACACGGTGCTCGCGCCGGATTGCATGTCGTAACGATAAATCGTCCCCGGCACGGTGAAGCTGGTGAAGCTGTAAAACGTTTCCGTGTCGCTGCGTTTGCCGCCGAAGCCACCGGCAGTGCCCAGACCTGGCAACGGAATTTCCCGGCCCGGCGTGCCATCGAGCGCAAAGGTCCGCACCACGCTGTGGGCATCCTCAAGGTAACGGGCCACAAACTGATTATTCAAGGTGCTGACGCCCTGCAACGTCTCCGCCGCCTGCGGAATGATTTCGCGCCAGTTATTGCGCTCCGGATGGGTGACATCAATGGCAATGACCCGGTGCCGCGGGGCGTCCAAGTCGGTCTCGAACCAGAATAACGAACCGTCGTTGTCCACGAAATTGTAGGAGGCGTCGAAATCCATCAACAGCGGCACCACGGGAGAATTGGGCTGCATGAGGTCCTGGTAGAGCACGCGGTTTTTCGGGTCGGTGCCGGAACTGGCGGTGATGATGAGATAATGCCCGTCATCGGTCACCATGGCCCCAAAGCCCCAATCGGGCTGGTCCTGGCGTTCATACACCAGCGTGTCGGCTGCCTGGTCCGTCCCGAGTTTGTGAAGATAGACCTTCTGGAATTTGTTCACGCCCTTGAGCGCGTCACCTGCCTTCGGCGCATCATAGCGGCTGTAATAAAAACCGCTGCCATCCTTGAGCCAGGAAGCACCGCTGAACTTGATCCACTGCAAATGGTCGGACAGGTCCTGACCGGTGCGAACGTCGCGCACCTTCCATTCCTCCCAGTCCGAGCCCGCGGCGGAGAGGCCATAAGCCATGAGATTCCCGTCGTCGCTCAGGGCCATGCCGGCGAGCGCCACGGTCCCGTCGGTGGAGAGGGTGTTCGGGTCCAGCAACACGCGCGGTGTGGCGGCAAGCGTGTCCACGGTGTAAAGCACGGACTGGTTTTGCAGCCCGTCATTGCGCGAATAAAAGTAATGGTCGCCCTGCTTGAACGGCACGCCGTAGCGCTCATAGTTCCAGAGCTTGGTGAGCCGGTCCTGGATGGCCGTGCGCCCGGGGAGCGCGTGAAGATACGCAAAGGTCACCTGGTTTTCCGCCTGCACCCAGGCCTTGGTGGTGGGCGAATTGTCATCCTCCAGCCAGCGGTACGGGTCCACGACAGTGACGCCGTGGTAGTTGTCCACGACATTGGTTTTGGCGGTGACAGGATAGGACAAGCGGGATGACATGGTGCAGCAACCGGTGGTCAACAGCGCCGCGCCCGCGACGCCCAAAGTGATTCGGCACAGTGACAACATGGGCAAACAATGGGCCGGAGCCGGCGCGGCGTCAAAACCATTTCGCGAGCCTGAACCGGGAAACGGAAAGCGTCTGGCCTGCTTATTCATCTTCACGAATCAGCCGTTGCGCCCGGATTTCCCCGCGATTGCAATAGCGGCAGTGGCAAAAGGGTTTCTTCCCTTTGGCGCCCGGGTAATAACGCCACCCGGTAATTTTTGGCGCCGGATAAATCCGGGCAATCTCTGCGGGCAAGATTCTTCGTTTGATAATCACTTCCAAACCCAGCGGCGCGGTATGGCTGGCAATGGTGGCCACGGACTCCGCGGCGGACATCAACATTTTGTCGCCGTTATACATCCCCACCGTTACCAGTTCTTCGTCAGGAATCCGAAACTGAAAACACAACAATGACTTTACGCCTTTACGCTTGAGTTCCCGTGACCATTGATGCGTGACTGAGAAGTCTTTTATAACCGGAGTACAATACACTCCACTCCTCCCGGCCTTGATGCCGTTCTTTTCAATCAGCCGCCGGTTATTGGCGTCGGCAATATGGATAAATGAGGCCACGTTGAATTCCGATCAGCCTGATGCCGCTTTGATGGCTTCCAATTCCTCCCACCGTGCGTAGAGTTGGGCGAGCGCTTCGCGGGCCTGCTCCAGTTGCGCCTTGAGCTCGTTGGTCTGGGCGGCATGGGTGCGATGAAAATCCGGCGCGGCGAACAGGCCTTCAATGCGGGCAATCTCCTCCTCGGCAGCGAGAATCTGCGCTTCCATGCCCTCCAGTTCACGGGCTTCCTTGAAGGAGAGTTTGCGCGGCTTGGCCAGGTTGGGTTTGGCCTCACCGGACGGAGCTTTGAATTCCTCGCGTCGGGGCGCCGCGGCGGCCTGCCGCTGTTTCTTCTCCAGGTAATAATCGTAGTCGCCAACGCTGTGCGCGATTTTGCCGGCGCCTTCAAACGCCAGGATGTCGGTGCAGACGCGGTTGAGAAAATAGCGGTCATGACTCACCACACACACCACTCCGGGAAAAGCATTCAATGCCTCCTCGAGCACGCGCAACGTGGGCAGGTCGAGATCGTTGGTGGGTTCGTCGAGGATGAGGAAATTGCCGCCGCTCTTGAGAATGCGCGCCAGCAGCAACCGGCTGCGCTCGCCGCCGCTGAGATGTTTCACCTGCGTGCTGATGCGGTCGTCGGCAAAGAGAAACCGCTTGAGGTACGCGCGCAGCGACAGCTTGGCCTCGCCCCATTGCACGAACTCGGTGCCGTCGGCCACCTCGTCCAGCACCGTGTGCTCTTCGTCGAGTTGCAGCCGCCCCTGGTCCACGTAATTGAACCGCGTGAGCTGGCCGATCTTCACCACGCCGGCAGTCGGTTCCAGCGCGCCGATGATGACTTTCAACAAGGTGGTTTTGCCCATGCCGTTGCGACCGCAGATGCCCACGCGGCGGCCGTTTTCAAAATTGAAGCTGAACCCGTCCACCAAGCGGCGGCCCGCCAGTTCCACCACCAGGTTGGTGAGTTCCACGGTGCGGTTGCCCAACTGGGGCGGCGGCGGGATGACCAGTTCCACTTCCTCTTCCACCGCCGGACCTTCCTGCGCAGCCACGGCGTAGTAACGCTCAAAGCGGTCCTTCTGTTTGGTGCGCTGCGCGCGCGGCCCGGTGCGCACCCAGGCGAGTTCCTTTTTGAGAAACATCTGCCGCTTGTGCTCCACCACGGCGTCACCGGCCTGGCGCTCGGCCTTGTCGAGCAGGTAATCGGTGTAGTTACCGTCGTGCGACCAGAATTTGCCGTCGCACAATTCCACGATGCGCCGTACCACGCGGTCGAGAAAATAGCGGTCGTGCGTGACCACCAGGAACGTGCCGGAAAAGTCCTCCAGAAATTGCGCCACCCATTCAATGGATTCCGGATCAAGGTGGTTCGTCGGCTCGTCGAGGATGAGAAAATCCGGCCGCGACACAATCGCCCGCGCCAGCGCCACGCGCCGTTTTTCCCCGCCGGACAGCGTGGCCACGCTGCGTTCGCCGGGCGGACAGTTCAGGTGCGACAACGCGGCCTCGATGCGGTGATCCAGCGTCCAGCCTTCCAGCGTCTGGATGCGATGCTCGAGTTCCTCATGGCGCGCGGAGTCGGCGGGCAGGGCTTCAAATTCCGCAATCAAATCCAGCACATGCCGGGCGCCAGCCCGCACATTGCCGCGCACATCCAGCGCCGGGTCCAGCGTGAAATCCTGCGAGAGATAGCTCACCACCAGGTCGCGTCGCTGCGAAATCGTCCCCGAGTCCGGCGGCAATATGCCGGCAAGCACTTTCAGAAAGGTGGTCTTGCCGCAGCCGTTGCGCCCCACCAGCCCGATGCGGTCACCGTCGGCAATGCCGAGCGTGGCGGTGTCCAACAACACCTGCGCGTCGTAGCGCACGGACACGTCGCTGGCGTTGATGAGCGTGGCCATGCCGATTTATTCCCGTGCCGTCTGGATGGGCAGCGCGGAGAGTGCCAGGCCGCGGTTGGTTTCGCTGAAATAACCGGCGGACCATTCGTTGGGAAACAGCACCACCGGATTCTGTCCGAGGTCGTACGCAATCCGCGCGCCGGTGGGCAGCGACAGCGCATCCAAATCCTCCTCCTTGATTTCGGGCGGGAGCCAGCGCACCACATTCCACGGCGCGGCTTCGAGCCGGGATTCCGCGCCGTACTCGCTTTCGAGCCGGTATTGCACGACTTCAAATTGCAGCGGGCCGACGGCGGCGAGCAGCGGCGTTTTGATGGACGAATGGCGCAGATACAGCGCCTGGATGACGCCTTCCTGCAACAACTGGTCGAGGCCCTGGCGGAATTGTTTGAACTTGGCGGTGTTCGGATTGTGCAGGTGCGCGAAGGCTTCGGGCGTAAAGCGCGGAATCTCCTTGTAGAGGATTTTGGGGTCGGTGGTGAGCGTGTCGCCAATACCGAAGCTGTCGTGGCCCACCAGGCCGATGACGTCGCCGGGAAACGCCTCGTCCACCGTCTCGCGGTCGTTGCCAAAAATCTTGTGCGAACTGGAGAGCCGGACCTTTTTCTCGGAGCGCGAGTGGTGGACGACCATGTCGCGCTCAAATTTGCCGGAGCAGACGCGGATGAAGGCGATGCGGTCGCGGTGCTTGGGGTCCATGTTCGCCTGGATCTTGAAGATGAAGCCGGAGAACGCGGGGTTGTCGGGTGCGATCTCGATGCCGCCCATGACGCGTGATTTCGGGGCGGGCGAATGTTTCAAAAACCCGTCGAGCAGCAGTTGCACGCCGAAATTATTCACGCCGCTGCCGAAAAACACCGGCGTGCTTTTGCCGGCGAGCACGGCGGCATCATCAAAAATTTCGCCGGCGTGCTCGAGCATCTCCAATTCCTCGACGGTTTTCAGAAACGTGACCTCGTCCAGTTTGCCGCGCACCGCCGGGTCGTGCAGGCCGCCCACGGAAACCGGGGCGCGATATTTCCCGCCCACCACCCGTTCGAACAGGTGCATCACCCGCGACTGCCGGTCATACACGCCCCGGAAATCCGGGCCGTTGCCAATGGGCCAGTTCACCGGAAACGCGCCGATGCCGAGCACGCGCTCCAGCTCATCCAGCAGCTCCAGCGGGTTCTTCATCGGCCGGTCGCACTTGTTCATGAAGGTGAAGATCGGCACGCCGCGCTGCCGGCAAACCTCGAACAGTTTGCGCGTCTGCGGCTCGATGCCTTTCGCCGCGTCAATCACCATGATCACGGAGTCCACCGCGGTGAGCACCCGGTAGGTGTCCTCGGAGAAATCCTTGTGCCCGGGGGTGTCGAGCAGGTTGATGCGGAAGCCGTCATATTCAAACTGGAGCACGGTGGAGCTGATGGAAATGCCGCGCTTCTTTTCCAGCTCCATCCAGTCGGACGTGGTGGCGCGCTGGTTCTTGCGCGCGGTGACGGAGCCGGCGAGCTGCACCGCGCCGCCGTAAAGCAGCAGCTTTTCGGTGAGCGTAGTTTTGCCCGCGTCCGGATGCGAGATGATGGCGAACGTGCGCCGCTTCGAGATTTCTTTTGTGATGTCCACAGTCGAGCCGCGAAAGGTAGCAGAGAATCCCCGCCGGACAAGCCGGGAACGCGGCGCCCGGCCTCCGGCCACTTCCAGGCGCACCGGCAACCGGGTTGGAACCGGGTTGGTTTGGACGCGATTTTGCCGGAACCGGGTGGCGTCGCCACGAACTGCACTTAGCCCCCCTAACGAAGCCAAACGAACCCAAATCATTTGGCTGCTAAAAATTAATACATACTATTGAAATCCAATTGTTTGCAAAATTTGTTCACCTCCAAAAATTTGGGTTCGTTTGGTAATTTGGCTTTTGCCAACCGCCGCCGGGCGGATGGCCCCGCCAACTCGACCAAAGGACGATAATGCTTTTGACAACACTGCCTTATGCTGCCAGCGTACCGTGCGAGATGCGCACGGAAATTTCGCCACCCCAGCAGGCAACCAGTTATCCCGAACTGAAATTTACGCCCACCAACCTCCTCGGGGTGGATTATCTCCAGGCCCGCACCCCGGACGGCGGCGATCTGTACCTCACCCGCTACGGCGCGCCCTTCGCGGAACATTTGCGCCCCGAAAACTGGCGCGACACCGAATGGTACTGCGCCCACCGCCAGCGCCTCCGCGGCACCAGCACGATTTACCGCACCCTCACCAAGCCGGTGGATGGCTTCTCGCTGGACATCGTGGTGCGCTACAACCGCGTGGGCGAGGAACTGCCGGTGGACACGGTGACCCTGGAACAGTTCATCAACGCCGATTTCAACAGTCCTTTCGAAGAATTTGCCGTGCTCAACCAGTTGCGGGCCGTCCATTTGGGCGCCGAAAAACGGATCATCCCCACCAAAAAACCCCTCGGCATCTTTGCACCCCCGGATTTGTTGCAGCTCTGGCAGACGGGACGCCTGGAATCCAAAATCGCCAACAAACTGGCCCGGTATCCGCAGGCGCAGCTCGACATCCGGCGGCAATACATTGTGATCTACGGCTGGATTGACGGCCTGGACGCGGTACAGATGGCGGACCACCTGAAGCTCACCGGCGCCGCCCGCGACGCCTTCCTCCGCGAGATGACCGACTACGTCACCGCCGAACTTGCCGTGGCCGGTTTCCGCGTGCTGGACATGAAACCAGCGCACGTCATCCTGCGTCTCGGACCGGATCAACACATCCTGCCCCGCAAGGACGGCAAGCCCATGTACGCCCTGGTGGATTACGAACTGCTCGAACCCATCGGCCCGGAAGCCTGAGCCGGCCCGTCGGCGTCTGGCGGCAACGCGCCGCTCCGCCCTTTCTCCGGGCATCCTCCGTACCGGTCTGCCAGCCATGGCACGCATACCTCCGTGCCCAAAGTGCTCCCGGTCTGCTGGGTGTTCAAGACTATAGCTACATTGTTTAACACAAAATGCACCCCGCCAGATCAAAGCGCACCCCGTACTATGGCGCCAGGCTCGTCTCAGCTTCCACCAACTGCTGAATTATCACGATTAACGCTATCATCAGCAGAAACATCCAAAGCAGCGTCCCAGCGATACGGGTGCCGGCCGTGGCGGTGAGATATCGGGTGTCACATTGCACACAGCGAACCTGTTGCTTACGGCTGGCTCTCCATAGAGCTGCAAAGAGCCATCCGAAAATATAAAACAGCCACCAGCTGCGAGCATGGCGCAAGACCCCAGCGGTCACGTGCTCCGTGCCGCCGCACTGCGGACACGAATTGCCGGGCGCGGCCAAAGTGGATCGCAACAACACGAAGGCGCCGGCGAACGGCAGCAGTCCCAAAAGCACGAAAATTAGCACGGCGATTCCCAATGAAACCCGGTGGACAGCGTCAAAGATAAGCACACCCGCCCCCAGCATGATCACCAGGCCAAAAGCCCCCAGCACAATACCGGCAATATGTCTGAAGATTTTCATCGGCTCGCACCGTCAACCCGCACTCGCGAACCTCAAAGCGTTTTCGAGAATGTAGATAAACTCGCTCGTGAGATTCCAGGCATTCTTTGCAGGTGATCCCCGTTTGTCAATGAATGCGGTTGGCAGCGAAATCCAGTTTGTTTCGCCCGCTCTCAATCCTTGAAAAAGATTGGAGTCAGGGCGGGGCGACCACGGAATTTTTCGTTCGAAATCGAGGCGCATTAGGCCAAACTGCCTATTGCGGCGACGGGGTTGTTTCCAAATATTGGATGGTCAATACAGTCCAATTTTTTATCACCCCACCCCTGTCATGAAAAAAATCCGAAGTCGTTGTTGCTGGTTGCCGGAATGTTGCCGGGCGCACTCCGGCAATGTTCCGGCCACCAGCCCCATTTAATTCGTTAGAATTTACTTCTCCGAATTCAACGCCGCCCCGGCCTGGATGACGGCTTCGTTGGCGGCGCGGACGCGGGCAAAGTCCATCTTCTCCACCTGACGGTCGTAGGTGAGGAAACCGTTCACCTCATGTTCCACGTCGGAGACCTGCGTGTAAATGGCCACGCTCAGTCCCTTGTCCGTGACCAGTTTTTTCAGCCGGGTCTGGAGTTTTTCATAGCGGGTGGTCAACGCGGCCACGGAGGGTTCCAGCTCGTAGGCGTTGGTTTCTCCGGGCCACATGTGGCCGGGCACGAACAGGCCCACGCCGCCATATTCACCCAGGGCTGCGGCCCGCGTGGCGCTGGGCTGCGGCGGCTTGCCGGGGCCCACGTAGATGTGCTGGTCGTCAAAATCGCCATTGCCGGGGTCGCCCGGGGCGGGCCGGTAATCGGGCGCATAATCATAACCGCTGTTACCATCCACCAGCCGGGAAGGATCCAGTTGCTTGGTCCAGTCGGCAATGCGGGGCACATCGTAGGCACCCCAGTTTTCGTTGAAGGGAATCCAGGTGATGATGGCGGGGGAATTGTGGTGCTGCGCCATGATGATTTTCCATTCGCGCTCAAATTCGGCGCGGGTGGTTTCGGGGTTTTCCTCGGGATACCACATGGAGGGCATGTCCTGCAGGACGAGCAGCCCGAGTTTGTCGGCCCAGTAATACCAGCGCTGCGGTTCCAGCTTGGCGTGTTTGCGCACCATGTTAAAACCGAGCCTCTTGATGGTCGTGAGATCAAACTTGAGCGCGGCATCGGTGGGCGCGGTATGGATGCCATCGGGCCAGTAGCCCTGATCCAGCGGACCGAACTGGAACACAAATTTGCCGTTGAGCAGGGTTCGCAATTGCCCGTTCACCAGCCCCAGGCCCACGGAGCGCATGCCGAAGTAGCTGGTTACCTCGTCCTCGGTGCGGCCCCAACGGCCCTGGAGGCGGATTTTCAAATCGTAAAGATACGGATCGTCCGGCGACCACAGATGCGCGTGCGGCACGGGAATCTCAAACTCCACGTTGCCCGACCCGTGCGCGCGGGAGATGGTTTTGCCTCCGCCCAAAACCGTGGCGGCGATGCGGCCGGCGCCGCCGGAAATTTCCGCCCGCACTTTCACCACCCCGCGCGCCACGTCCGGCGTGAGGACGAGGTTTTTGATGTAGGTGCGCGGCACGGGCTCCAGCCACACGGTCTGCCAGATGCCGGAGGTGAAGGTGTAATCGCCGCGGGTCACACAGTCCTTGCCGCAGGAATGGGAGCCGTCGTTGGCATCCCACGCGCCGACGACGAGTTCATTCGGGCCGGGCTGGAGGGCGTCGGTGATGTCGAACTCAAAGGAGTCCCACGCGCCTTCATGCGTGCCGATGAGTTTGCCGTTCACCAGCACTGCCGTGCGGCAATCCACCGCGCCAAAATGCAGCAGCACGCGCTGCCCCTTCCAAGCCGGGGGAATTTCAAACTGGCGCCGGCACCACATATTGACCTCCTGCTTGCGCATGATGCCGGACAAAAACGATTCCGGCGGGAACGGCACCTTGATGTGTTCGGGCGCAGCGGGAAAAGTCGGGGCCACGACGGAGTCGTTGGTCACACTGGCACAGGCGGGGCCGCCAAGGTAATCCCAAGCGCCATTGAGATTCAGCCAGTCGGGCCGGGTCATTTGCGGGCGGGGATACTCGGGCAACGGCACGGCGGTGACCTGCACCTCGGCCGTCCACGGCGTGGGCAACAGCGCCACCGGCTGGCCGTTGGCGCGATCGTCCTTGAGGTTGACGGCGTGCAGCGCCGCGACAGTGGTGAACATTCCGGCCCAGGTAAGAATCCGCGGGATGACTGGCTTCATAAGTGTGTCCGCCATTCATACCAACGAAAGCCCGGCGGCAGCAATCTCCAAGAGTGTCAAATTGCGCCGGGCGCGAGCCAGAAACCCGACGCACCCGCCGCGCTGGGATTGCCGCACCGGCTATTTGCCGCGGTCCAGACAGGTGCGCACGGTCTGCGCCAGCAACAGGGGCGAAAAGGGTTTTTGCAAAAAGTCGTTGCCGTCGAACAAGGCGTGGCCTTTGCCAACGATTTCGGCGCTGTAGCCGCTGGTGTAGATGACCTTCAGCCCGGGCTGTTCCTGTTTCAGGCGCAGGGCCAGTTCCCGGCCGGTCATGCCGTCGGGCATGATCATGTCGGTCAGCAGCAACTGCACCTGGGCCTTGTGTTTGGCCCAGACTTCCAGTGCCGCCACGCCGGTGGCCGCCAGCAGCACGGTGTAGCCGCAACGTTGGAGCAGGTTCACCACCAGGAGCCGCACCGCCGGATCGTCTTCCACGACGAGAATGACCTCGGTACCACGCGGGGCGCACTCGTTGGCGGGGGCGGCTTTGGGCCCGGCCTGGGTTTCCTTGGCCGCGGGCAGAAAAATCTGGAAGGTGGTGCCCTCGCCCATCCGGCTGGAGACATCCACCCAGCCCTGGTGTTGTTTCACGATGCCGTAAACGATGGCCAGGCCGAGGCCGGTGCCCTTGCCGACTTCCTTGGTGGTGAAGAAGGGGTCAAAAATCTGCGGCAGATGCTCCGGCGCAATGCCGCAGCCGGTGTCGCTGACACTGAGGCAGACATACTGGCCGGGATTGGGGGCGGAGTTGGCCTGGGCCTGTTCCGGGCTGACGGTCACCACGGAGGTGGCCACCTGCAACCGGCCGCCGCCGGGCATGGCGTCGCGCGCATTCACCGCCAGGTTGAGCAATACCTGCTCCATCATGCCGGTGTCGGCCCGGACCAGCGGCAGCTGCGGAGCGTAGGTGGATTGCAAGGCAATGTCCTCCCCCAGCATGCGCTGCAGCAACTTGGTCACGTTGCCCACGGTTTCATTGAGGTTCAGCAGCATGGGGCGCATGGCCTGCTTGCGGCTGAAGAGCAGCAACTGGCGCGTCAGGCCGGCGGCCCGTTCGGCGGCCTCAACGATTTGCTTGGCCAGCTCGACGTCCTTCAGCGACAGCCCGGCGGCGTCCAGCAGGAGCGAAGCGTTGCCCTGGATGATGGTGAGGATGTTGTTGAAATCATGCGCCACGCCGCCGGCCAGATGGCCGATGGCCTCCAGTTTCTGGGCCTGCCGGAATTGTTCCTCCAACTGCTTGCGTTCGGTGATGTCGGTGCCGATGCTCAGCACCTCCTTGATCTCGCCCTGCTCGTCGAGCACGGTTTTATTGGTCCAGGCAATCCAGACGCGCCGGCCGTCGCGGCACTGGTTTTCATTGATGTTTTGCTCGAATGACCGGGGGTCGGCGGTGACCCGTTCCATGAGCTGTTTCAGGTCGCGCCCGGTGCTCTCGATGACCGGCACGATGGTGTCCATGGCCGACTGGCCGACGATTTCCGCCGCCGTGTAGCCAAAGAAGCGCAGTCCGAATTCGTTGAGGAAGGTGATCTTGCCGTCGCGGGTCCAGCGCAGGATGATGCTGTTGGCGTGTTCCACGAGTTCGCGGTATTTCCGCTCGCTCTCGCGCAACTGGCCCTCCACTTCCTTGCGGGAGGCGATGTCGCGTTGCAGTTGCTTGTTGGCCTGGTCTGCCTGGAGCATTTTATCCTCCAGCTTGTGAATCAGCACCTCGTTGTACTGTTGCAGAACGCGGGTCTCCTCCTCCTCGGGCATGGCCACGGGCAGCCGGAGGATGCCGGGAACGGGGGCCGGCCGGCCGCGGGTGGCATCCCGCGGCCGTTCCAAAACCTCCCGGACGCGCGCCAGCAGTTCCTCCGGTTCCGCAGGCTTGAGGATAAAGCCATCCGCCCCCAAACCCAGGGCGAGTTCCTCGTCCTTGGGATCGGTGTAGGTGGCGGTGTAAACGATGAAGGGAACGGCTTGCAGTTGCGCGTCCGCCCGCCATTCGCGCAGCAGGGAAAAGCCGTCCATCACCGGCATGAGGAGGTCGGAAACGATAAGCTGCGGCGGCTGGCGGCGGGCCTGCTGCAACGCTTCGGCGCCGTTGGCGGCGGCGATCACCTCGTAGCCGCTGTTTTTCAGCAGGGTGTCGAGGTAATACCGGCTGTCCTCGCGGTCGTCGACAATCAGAATCCGTTTCATGCGGGCATCCCTTTCTGTTCCGGGGGCAAAAACCGTTCAATTTCCGTGACAAAGGTGTCGGGGTTGATGGGCTTTTCAATGTAGCCATTGCAACCGGCGGCCAGGGATTTCTCGCGGTCACCCACCATGGCGTAGGAGGTTACGGCAATGATGGGAATGTCGCGGAGCGCGGGATTGCTGCGCAATTCGCGGGCCACGGCGTAACCATCCATGAGCGGCAACTGGATGTCGAGCAGGATGAGCGCCGGCGGCGCGGTCCGGGCCAGTTCAATCCCCGCGGGCCCATCCGCCGCCGCCACCACAGCATAGCCGTGGCGTTCCAGCAGGAACGTGGCGAGATAACGGTTCTGCTCGTGATCCTCAATCAGCAGTACGGTCGGTTTCATGGTGTGGTATCGGCGTCACCGGCAGGACGAAGGTGAAAACACTGCCCCGGCCCCAGGTGCTTTTCACGGAAATTTCCCCGCCCAGCATTATGCTCAACCGCCGGCAAATGGCCAGCCCCAGCCCGGTGCCCTCATGCGACCGCGCCAGTCCGGTGTCCACCTGGCGGAAGGGCTGGAACAGTTTGGGCAGATCTTCCGGCTTGATGCCGGGGCCGGTATCCGCCACCGCCAGACACACGGCGGGTTGCTCCAGGTGCAGCCGGCGGGATTTGTACCGGGCCACCACCTCGGCGGTGAGGGTGACTTCGCCGTGCTCGGTAAATTTGACGGCATTGTTCAGCAGGTTGAGCAGCACCTGCTCCACCCGCACCCGGTCGCTGACCACCGGGTCCAGCACCAGCGGCAGGTCCAGGCGCAATTGCAGGTGTTTGCGGTCGGCCAGCGGCTGAATCAGCCCCACCACCTTGTGCAGTGAAGCCGCCAGGTCGAAGGGGGCCGCGTGGATCTCCAACTGGCCGGCCTCGATTTTGGAAATGTCCAGCACGTCGTTGATCAAGGCCAGCAGATGCCGCGCACTGCCCTGCACCATGCCCAATTGCTTGGTCTGCTCGGCGTTCAACGAGCCGGCGAGCCCTTGCAGCATGATGCCGGTAAAGCCGATGATGGAATTGAGCGGGGTGCGCAGTTCGTGCGACATGGTGGCGAGAAATGCGGACTTGAGCCGGTCCGCCGATTCCGCCCGTTCCTTGGCCACAGCCAGTTCGGCCGTCCGTTTGGCCACGCGGCGTTCCAGCGAGATGTTCAACTCGCGGATGGCCGCCTCGGCCCGGCGCCGGTCGGTCACGTCGCGCGAGACCACCACCACCTGGAACACCGCGCCGTGGCTATCCCGGATCACGCTGCCTTGGGATTCGATATACCGTTCCTGCCCGTCATGGCCCAGCAACCGGTACTCCAGCCGCTGCCCCACTCCGGTGCGGATGGTTTCCTGGAAGGCCTGTTGCACCAGTTCCCGGTCATCCGGATGGATCTGCTCAAAGGACGACGTGCCATAGAGCCGGTCTGGTTCCCCGAGAATCTGGCGGTAAGAGGGGCTGTTGTACAACCGCCGGCCTTGCAAATCCACCACCGCCACCAGGTCCGCCAAATTTTCCATGATCAACCGGAACTGTTCCTCGCTCTGGCGCAGGGCCTCCTCCACCTGTTTGCGTTCGGTGATGTCGGTCATTACCGCCACCCGCGCGTCGCGGCCGCGATAGGCCAGGTCGTGGGACGAAACCACAATGGTGATGTACGAGCCGTCGCGCCGCCGGTGCCGCCATTCGCCCACGTACCGGTGGCCGTGCAACGAGGCCGCCAGGTCGGCAATCTTCTGCTTCTGGTCATCGGGGTACAAATCCGTCAGGTGCATGGCCAGCACCTCGGCTTCGGAATAACCGTAGTGGCGCGTAAAAGCTTCATTCACCGCCAGCATTCGCAAGGTGCCGCGTTCGTAAATGAACATCGGCATGGGATTGTGCTCGAACAGAAACCGGTGGCGGGTTTCGCTTTCCTGCAACGCATTCTCCACCTCCGTGCGCTCCGTGATGTCGTTGACCAGGGCAATGATGAATTCCCGGCCGCCAATCTCAATCAGTTCAAACGAATACAGGCCGGTGACTTCCGGGCCGGAGCGCAGCCGGAACGTGTGTTTGAAGTTGAGCAACCGCCGCCGCTCATGCAATTGCCGGAACACCGCCTCCCGTTCCTCCGGGCCGGACCAGATGCCCAGTTCCACCGAGGTATGCCCGACAACCTCATCCCGGCTGGTGCAACCATGCATGCGCACGAACGCATCATTGACATCCACAAACCGGCCGTCGGCCGGGTCGGCAATGGAAATGGCGAGCGGGCTGCTCCTAAAGACCCGGGCAAATTTCTCCTCCGAGGCCCGCAGTTCCGTCTCCACCTGGGTGCGCCGGGCCAGTTCTCCCTGCAATTCCCGGGTGGCGGCGCGAACCCGGGCCGTAAGCTGCCGGTTCCAAACCAGGAAGGCGATCACCAGGGCCGCCAGCGCGCCGGCGCTCCAGCCAAAATACTGACCCCAGCGTTCGCGGCGGCGTTCCGCCGGCGTTTGGAACTGCATCCACCGGTCATAAATCTGCTGCCGCTCCTCCGGGGTGATGGTGGCCAGGGCTTTGTCCAGAATGGCGCGCAGTTCCGGCCAATCCTTCCGCACCGAGATACCCAGATGATAGGTATAGCCGGCCTCGGCGGATATTTTCAAATTGGAGATGCCCCGCTCTTCCATCCCGGTGGTCGCCACCGGGAGTTCGGAAACGAAGGCGTTCACCCCGCCAAAGGAAACCTGTTGCAAACCCGTCGGCGCATCCGGCACCGGCACGAGCACCAGGTTGGAATAACTGGTGCGCAGGTATTCTTCCGCCGCCCAGCCGCTGACCACCGCCACGCGCGCGCCCGTCAGCCGGGCCGGGGTCAGCCCATAGGGAGCGCTCTCGCGCGTGATCACATACGTGGGCAGGGTGAGATAGGGGGCGGTATAACTCCAGTACTGCCGCCGGGTGGGTGTCTCGGCGGATGCCGTCACCACATCCGCGCCCCGGGCCACCGGATCCAACTGCTGCCATTGCGCCGGGGTGAGCCGCACCACCTCAAACCGGCAGCCCAGCCGTTGTTGGATCAGCTTGAAATAATCAGCAGTGATGCCGGAGTAATGCCCGGTGGCATCAAAATATTCGATGGGCCGGTAATCCGGCGTGGGCGCGATGCGGATGACCGGATGCGCCGCCAGCCAACTGGTTTCCTGCGGCGTCAGCAGGTCCGCCGCCCTCACCTCGCAGTTCGCCACCATTCCCGCCAGGATCCCGAGCCAAATCCCCCTGCCGGCCCGATGGCGTCGCCAACGCAAGACCTTCTGGAAAAGGGTCTTCATGGAAACCATTGCCGGGAAGGCCTTCCTTGCGGCAACCCGGCGGCGGTCCCGGAAAGAATAACGCGATGCAATGGCAGTCCGGACCCCAGGGCTGGAATGTTCCCTTGCATGATTGTACGTAAATTTGCCCGCAACATTCTGGAAGACAACAACAATATGCGCCCGCCCCGGGAGTCCGGCCCCACCGGAATTCACCAACCTGCAACCTTTTTTGCCCGCCGCTCCCGGGACCGCGCGCTTGACACCGCCATCCACTTTCATTAACTATCCGGTTAGTTAAAATGAAAACCTCCGGCAGCCGTTCGCAGCGCAGCGCGGAAACCAAGGCCTCCATCCTGGCCGTGGCCGAACGGAGCTTTGCCACGGCGGGACTGGCCGGCGCGCGCATGGAGGCCATCGCCGCGGCCGCCGGGGTCAACAAGGCCCTGCTCTATTATTATTTCAAGGACAAGCAGGCCCTGTACGAAGCCATTGTCGAAGACCATTTCCGTACCTTTAACGCGCGGGCTTTGGAACTGCTGGGCCGCCCGGGCCCGGCGGGTGCGGTACTGCTGGAGTATGTGAGCCTGCATTTTGATTTCATCAGTGCCAAGCAGCAATCCGCACCGCTGTTTCAGCAGTTCATGATGTCTCACGCGCCACGCGCGAAGAAATTGATCCGGAAATACGTACAGCCCCGCAGCGCGGCCATGGCGGCCCTGCTGGAACGGGGCATGCGCTCCGGCGAATTCCGGCGCACGGACCCGTTTCACACGGCGGTGTCCATCGTCGCGCTCATTGTGTTTTATTTTTCCGCGGCGCCGGTGCTGCAGTTGCTCGGCCATACCGATGCCCACAGCCCGGCCAGCCTGAAACGGCGCAAACGGGAAGTGCAGGATTTCATCCGCCACGCCCTGTTCGTCCACCCTCACCCTGTTGTTTTGTGAAAAAAAGAAAATCCACCCTGCTGGTCGTGGCAATCCTGGCCGGAATTGCCGCCGTGATTTATTTTGTGGCCACCCGCCCGCCCCGGGAGATCGTGCTCACCGGCATGGTCACCACGGATGAAGTCAATGTCAGCGCCGAAATCTCCGGCCGGCTGCAACAGGTGCTGGTGCGCGAAGGCGACGCCGTGACCAACGGCCAGTTGCTGGCAGTGCTGCAACCCCAGACCCAGCAGGCCGATGTCTCCTACTACGCCAACACCGAGCTGGTTTCCACCGCGCAGGTGGCCCAGGCCGAGGCAGACTTGAAATTCCAGCAGGCGCAAACGGAACATCAAACCGCGCAGGCCGAGGCCGATTACGCCGCCGCCCAGGCCCAGGTGGCGCAGGGCAAGGCGCAATTGGAAAATGCCAAGCTGACCTATGACCGCGAGACCGCCTTGAACCGGAGTGGCACCGAATCGCAACAGGCGTTTGACCAGGCCCGCACCACTTATGATGCGGCCAAAGCCACGGTGGATGCCTTGGAAAAACAGGCCGTCGCCGCCCAGGCTGCCGTGGCCCTGGCCAAAGCCAACGCCGACCAGGTGGCCGCCCGCGAGGCCGCGCTGACCGCCTCGCGCCATCAGGTGGCCGCCGTTACCGCGCAGAAGGACAAGGCACAAACCCAGCTCGGGTATACCGAGGTTCGCGCCCCCCTCAACGGCTTCGTGGATGTGCGCGCTGCCCTGACCGGCGAAGTAATCACACCGGGCCAGGCCATTGTGACTTTGATTGACCCGGACAATCTCTGGGTCCGCGCCGATGTGGAGGAAACCTACATTGATCGCGTGCATTTGGGGGACAAATTGCGCGTGCGGCTGCCTTCCGGCGCCGTGCGCGAAGGGACGGTGTTTTATCGCAGTGCGGATGCGGATTACGCCACACAACGCGATGTGAGCCGGACCAAGCGCGACATCCGCACCTTTGCCATCCGGATCCGGTGCGATAATCAAGACCGCGCCCTGGCAGTGGGTTTGACCGCATATGTCTTGCTGCCCTTGGCGCCGCCCCATTGAGGGCGTCCATTTCTGTCACTCCATCCCCCCGCACCATGCTAGCCATCGAAGTTGAAAACCTCTGCAAGTGTTTCGGCGATTTTATCGCCGTAAACAGCCTGAGCTTTTCGGTCGAGCGCGGCGAGGTGTTCGGGCTGCTGGGCCCCAACGGTGCGGGCAAGTCCACCCTCATCCGCATGCTGACCACGCTGGTGCCGCCCACCTCCGGCATCGCGCGGGTGAACGGGTGCGACGTGGTCCGCGACCCCAACGGCGTCCGCCAGGCCATCGGCGTCATTCCGCAGGCCATGACCTCCGACCTGGATCTGAGCGCGTGGGAAAATATGAGCATCTTCGCCAAGCTTTACGGCATCCCCCGCGTCCGGCGGCAACAGACCATCCGGCAACTGTTGCACGACGTGGACCTCGAACAATGGGCGGACAAGCCGGTAAAAATGTTTTCCGGCGGCATGCGGCGGCGGCTGGAAATTGCGCGCGGCCTGGTGCATGAACCCAAAATATTTTTCCTCGACGAACCCACCACCGGCCTGGATCCGGTGTCGCGCGTGGCCGTGTGGGACATGCTGACGCGACTCAAGCGCGAGCGCGACCTGACCATCCTGGTCACCACGCATTACATGGACGAGGCCGACAAGTTGTGCGACCGCATCGCCATTGTGGACCATGGCAAGCTGGCCGCGCTGGATTCGCCATTGAAATTAAAAACCTCCATTCCCGGTAAAAACATCCTGGAAGTCAGCTTTGCCACCGTACCGGCCCAATGGCTGGAGACCTTGCAGCAATTGCCGGAAGTGGCGGAAGTGAAGGCCGAGGAAAATGTCTTCCGGCTTTCCTCCAACAACGGCTTGCGCACCACGGAGGCGTTGCTGGCAGCCGCGCGGGCTGCGCAGGTGACCGTCACCTCCCTCTCCGTGCAAAGCACCACGCTGGACGACGTTTTCGTGCATTACACCGGGCATCAACTGCGCGACTCCCTGCAATCTCCGAACGCGGCGGACAGCCCGTTCATCATGAAACGCAACTGAACCATGCACCGCATCTGGGCCATTATTGAACGGGATCTCCGGCGCTTCCGGCGCAGTCCGGTGCTGGTGGTGGTGTCCATCATCATGCCGTTGGTGCAACTGCTCGTGTTGGGCTACGCCTTCGGAGGCAAGGTGAAGCATCTCCAGTTGGGAGTGGTCAATGAGGACCAGAGCGTGCCGGCGGTGAAATTGCAGGAGATGTTTCAAGCCGTGGCCGCCAACGCCAAAACCTTCACCCCCATTCCCTACACCGACAAGGGCGCGGCGTTGCGCGACCTGCGCAACGGCAAGATCGGCGGGGTGCTCGACATTCCCCCGCAATTTGCGCGCAAAATTCTCGCCGGGGCCAACCCGCGCATTGCGCTCATTGAAGACAACACCGACCAGTTTTCGGCCTCCGCCATGGAGGGCGCGCTCAACGGCATGCTGCCCGTCTATAACGGTCCCCCGGTCCGGGCCCGGCGCACGGCGGACGTCAGCCTGTCCGTGGTGGAAATTTATCCTTACGTGCCTTACATCCAATACCTGCTCCCGGGCACGATTGTGCTGGCCATTTTCGTTTCGGCCATGATCGGCGGCGGCATCATCTTCATTGACGACAAGGCGCGGGGTTTGCACGAGGGTTATCTGGTAACGCCCATTCGCAAACTGGAACTCATCCTGGGCTTCACGTTTTCCGGCGCGGCCAAGGCCATCATCGCGGGCGTGGTGCTGATCACCGTGGGCTCCGTGCTGGCCGGCATTCCCGACCCGTTCAATCCCCTGCGGCTGGCCCGGATGTTTCTCCTGGTGGTGGCCACCTCATTGGCGCTCATCAGCATGATGTTCCTCATCATGGTGCGGGTAAGCGACCCGCTGGTGCCCCGCGCCATTTTCGGAATGCTGAACACGGTCCTGTTTTTCCCCAGCGGCGCGGTATATCCCACCCAGGCTTTCCCTCCCTGGATGAAGGCCATCACGGTGGTAGACCCGTTCACGTACGCGGTGCACGGCTTTAAAAATCTGGTCCTGAAAAACACCGGGCTGGCAGCCATCGGCCCGGACCTGCTGTTTCTCGTGGTCTTCACCCTGCTGGCCATGACCGCCGCCACCCTGCTCTTCCGGCGCACCTTGTAGCGGGGGATTCCCGGATAATCTTTGCTGCTGCACCAAAGCAGTTAGGCTTGATTGCCCCGCGGTGCCCTGTTTAATCTGCGGCCACTGAACCTGATCGAAACGAGGTGTATCCCGATTTTGGACCCCGGAACGTCTGGGATTTGGAGTCATCCTCCGATCAGTCAGTCCATCCCTATGACATCGCGTAAATTGGCCGCCGTGGCTTGCGCCGCGCTGCTGGGTTTCTCCCTGACGTCCTTCGCCCAACCCGCACCGGACAAACCGAAACCCGACGCGCAATTCGGCAACTGGTTGTTCAAAACACCCGATCCCAAAATCTGGAAACGCACGGAGCAGAACGGCAATCTGGTCTTTGCCGTGGACGAGCCGGCCGGGGATTTTTGTACCCTCACCCTGTTTGCGGATGCGCCGGCCGGGGCCGATTTTGCCCAACAGTTCGACACTGCGGTGGCGGCAGACCAAAAGGCCAAAGACACCGTCAAAATCGAGGCGGATACCGGGGCCAAGCCGGGCAAAGCCACGGAAGGGTTTGACGTGCTCACGCGCAGCCTGCGTGCGGAGACCAGCGCGCTGCATACGTTCCATTTGTATATCGCCGGGCATAGCGGCGCGCAGTTCAACCTGGCGGCGTTTCAAACCACCAGTGAGGAAAGCTGGAAGCAGTATGGAGCGCAGGCCAGCCAGTTTCTGCTGAGTTTGAAACTGGCCAATTCCCTCCTGCCGGATGAGGTGGCAAAACTCGTGGGCAAAACCGCCGCCGCGCCGCCACCCAGCCTGCCTGGTTTTGATACTCCCGCGCCAGCAACGACCCAACCCGAACCCCCGCCGGCGGCCCCTGCCGCTCCCGCTGCCGCCCAGGCCGCGACCGCCGTACCAGATGTGCCGCTGGCAAAATCGGCCATTGTGGTGAAGGACACCGTCACCCAGAAAAACGGCAAACCGGTGAATGGCATCAAGCTCTCCCAACATGACATGGATATCGGCAGCCCGTGCTTGGCCGTGGGTCCGGATGGGGTCATTCACGTGGCCTTTGTGGAACAACATCGCACAACTTATGCCTACGCGGTATATTACCGCTCGAGTTCCGACGGCGGCAAAACCTGGACCGCCGCCAAAAATCTTTCGGAAGATCTCGCGGGCATCCGGGCCGGCCATTGCACCTTGATGGTGGATGGCCGCAACCGCGTGTACGTGGTCTGGCGGAGCGCCCTGAAGGAGACCTTTCCGGCCGGCATGGATCCCTGGGCCGGCGCCATGTGCTACAACCTGATGTGCCGGGTCCTGGAAAATGGCCGCTGGAGCAAAATCTTTCCCGTGCACCCGCCCGGTTCACCGGAGACCCAGGACGACGGTTCGATGTCCTTTTTTGGCGTAACGGATGCCGCCGGCCGCGCCCAGGTGGTCTGGAACGCCCGGCCCGACAAATGGCATCCGGAACTCACCCGGATCAGCGGCACGTTTCACCAACATCTCCCGGGCATTGGCAATGGCCTGGTGTTCCAAGCCACTCTGGATGGCACCACGCCACCCACGCCGCGCGAGATTTTCCTGGCGCCCGTCTCCGGCCAGAACGGCGGCGCCTACAGTGCGAGTTGCGACGGGTTTGACACGCTGAACGGCTATGTGGATTCCACCGGCGCGCCGCATTTCGTGGCCGCCGTCAGCCGGACTCGCGATGATTCGTTGCGAAACAAGTCCTGGTATGAACTGGTGGAGAATGGCAAAACCGGGCCCATGCTGGGATTACCGGAGCTTTCATTCCATGCCTGGCGCGACATCCCCACCCTGTTGGTGGATGCCGCCGGGCGCCGGCACGTCATCACCATGTATCTCGCCGGCGAGCAACCCAGCATTCGGGATTACCTGATCGGCACGGACGACGAACCCACGGTCATCCGCGCCGCCAGCGGGCCGAAGGGCACGGTGGATGGCCTGCAAGCCTGCCAAGGACCGGGCGGACGCATGGTGGTCATCATGGAGATGAACGACACCGGCGAGCGCGGCTCAGGCGAAACTTATATTTCCACCAGCACCGGCAACGGCTGGACGCCGCCGGTGAATGTGACGAACAATGCGGGCCGCCGCAGCTATGCCAGCAAGCAGACCAGTAGCGAGTCCAATGTGGCGGTGGAGAAAAGTTATTATCCCGGCCCCGGCACCGCAGCCTACGACCGGGACGGCCATCTGCTGCTGTTGATGATCAACAATGAGTTCAGCCTCTTCAGCAACACAGCCTTTGGCGTGGAGCTGGCCGGCGGCAACAGCAGCCAGCCGGTGCTCCAGTTCCTGCGGTTTTGACCGGCGCGGTTATTTGAACGTCCAGGGCGTGGGGTCCACGCCCAATTCATGAACCAGGAAGCTGTAGATGTCAGCCTGTTCGGTGACCCGGTCGTGCAGCGAGGAGCCCATGCCGTGACCGGCGGTGGCGGTCATGCGCAGCAGGATGGGATGATCCGAACTCGTGGCGGCTTGCAACGCCGCAGTCATCTTGCGCGAGTGCGCCGGATTCACGCGCCCGTCATTTTCCCCGCACGGAAATAGCACGGCGGGATAGGCCGTGCCCGCCCGGACATGATGATACGGCGAGTAGGCATAGAGCGCCTGAAACTGCGCCGGGTCTTTCACGCTGCCGAATTCCGTCACGTTGAACGAACCATTGGGGTCCAGCTCAACGCGCAACATGTCATAGATGCCCACGCGCGAAACCACGGCGCGCGCGAGGTCGGGCCGTTGCGTCAGGAAGGCTCCCATCAATAGGCCGCCGTTGCTCTCGCCCATGGCCGCCAGCCGCGCCGGTTGGGTGTATTTTTGGGCAATGAGATATTCGGCGCAGGCGATGAAATCATCAAAGACATTCTGCTTGTGCGTGAGGTTGCCGGCCTGGTGCCATTCCTCGCCATACTCGCTGCCACCCCGGAGGTTGGCGATGGCATACACGCCCCCGGCATCAAACCATACGCGCAACGTCGGGTTGAAATGCGGCGTCATATTGATGCCGTAGCCGCCATACCCATAAAGGATGGTCGGGTTGTTGCCATCGAATTTGAGTCCTTTTTTGCGGAGGATATTGAGGGGAATTTTGGTGCCATCCTTGGAGGTGGCAAACTCCCGCACCACTTCAATGTCATCAAAGCTGGCGGGCGAGATGGTGTGCAACGCCGTGGCCCGCGGGGCCGGGTCACCGGGAGTCCATTCGAACCAGGCGGTGGGCGTAAGATAGCCGGAGTTGGCGAACAACAAATCATCCTCATGCCAGCAATGCAGGCCGCTCACCGTGGAAACCGGCGGCACGGGCACCTCCAGCGGTTCGGGATTATCCTGCCGGTAAAAGCGCAACCGCGACGGACCGCCCAGGAGTTCGTTGACGTATAGCCCGTGTGCCGCCGGTTCAAAATCCTGGATGACGCCCTCACCCGCCGGCACCACCACCCGGGCCTGGCTCAGGTCCCAGTCCCCCAACGGCAGGCGCAGAATTTTTCCGTGCGGCGCGTTTTGCAGCGACCGCAGGTAGAGCGCGCCATCCGGGCCGAATTTGATTTGCTTCACGCCATCTTCAAAATGCGTCAGTTGCCGCCATTCGCCGGCAGCATTGCGCAGGTAATGCGCGAAGTCGCCGCCATCGCCATTGGCCACCGTGGCCAGCAGCCATTGGCCGTCCTGGCTGGATTCCAGTTCCGTCTCGGCAATACGCGGAAAGTCCCGACCGATTTCGTAGGTATCGGCGCCGACCGGCTGGCCGAGCCGGTGAAACCAGACCTGCTGATAAAAATTCAGGTCCGCCTCCGGGCGCTCCCCGGCATGCGGATACCGGGTGTAGAAGATGCCCGTGCCATCGGCATTCCAAGCGGCACTGCCGCCGCCGGTGGGAAATTGCACGCCGGGAATAATGTCCGGCAAAGGTCGGCCGGTGGCGGTTTCAAAAATATGCAAGGTGCCGGCCTCGCTGCCGTTTTCCGACAAACTGACGGCCACAAGCCGGCCATCTGGCGAAGGCACAAACCAGTCCATGGCCGTGGTGCCATTGGTGTTCCAGGCGTTGGGATCGAAAACCGTTTTCCACAGCGCCGGCCGGAACACGGAGTTCAGGCGCACCAGCACCGGCTGCTGGGCCGGCGGTTTGTTGCGCAGGGCAAAAATGATGTCGCCGCGCCGGAACGCCACCGCGTAACTGGCGGATTCATCGGCCAGCAACTGCTCCAGTTCCTCCGCCACGCCGTCGTGGAAGTTGAGCCCGTCAAAGTAGGCGCGGGTGCGCTCGTTTTGCGCGCGGGTCCAGGCGCCCACGGCGGGATTGGTGGCGGCTTCGAGCCACTGGTAATCATCTACCACGGTGACGCCGTGATAGACGTTCGTTACGGGTTCCCGGGGCGTGGGCACGGCAGGCAACTGGGCGAAACCGTTCCGGGCGAGTACCAGGGTGGACCACATCAGGCAGGTGGCGACAGTGCGCGGCAGGCAACTCATAGGGGAAAAGCCTAACCCGCAGTGCGCCGACGGCAAGACTTTTGCCCACTCAAAATTACGGCAGCACCAGCACGCGGTAAAAGCGCGCCGCACTGGCGCTCAGGTCGTCATGCACCACGACGGATGCGCCGGTCCCCGGAACAACCACCAAGGATTGCCAGACCGGGTCAGACAAATGGCCCTTGTACTGCACCTGATAATTTTGCCCGGTCAGCGTGCCGAAAGAAATCTGCATGGTCTGCCCGCCAGCCAGGGAGACCGCGGCCAGTTGCGGCGGGCCGGACACATACACCGTAAAAGATTTGGTATCGCTCAAAGGCGGCACGCCGTTGTCCATCACCTGTACTCCAATGATATTGGTGCTGGGCACGGGGGCATTGGGGGTAGTCCAGGAAAACTCACCGGTGGCGGAGTTGATGCCGGCTCCGGCCGGGGCATTGCCGAGACTGTAGGTCAGCGTCTGGGTTGCACTTTCGGCATCGCTCGCCGTGGCGGTGAATTGCACGGTCTGTCCAACGTGAACATATTTATCAGTGATGGCTGCCAGGACGGGCGCCGTGTTGGGAATGATGTTGTTGGTTCCCGGCGTGGTCAGGGACATGGGAAAGATATTGAGGGCGCCGTCGGGGAACCGACCTTCCGAAACATCCGAAGTCTGCGCGCCAAAGGCCACCGCATCAATCTGGGAACCGCCCGTGCCGAACAAACCAATCTCCTCCCCGCTGGCACTGAGTTTGAAGCTCACATGCAATTCGGCCCGGTTGATGGAGTTGGAGGCGTCAAGCCCGTCCGCCCAGACCAGGAAAAATCCTTGCGGGGGAACCAGGTATTGATGGGTATCGGGAATCTGAAACTTCGTCTTGTCGCTAGTATCGTCCGTCAGGTAATAGCCCCCCAAGTCCACCGTGTTGGAGCCATAGTTGTACAGCTCAAACCAGTCCTCGAACTTGCCGCCTACGGGATCGGCCAGGGTGTGGGTGTTGCTGGCCATCCACTCGTTGATGCGCACGCTGAGCGGCACGCCGGCGGCACTATTGGTGACGCCCGCGGTGCTCACGAACATGGACTGCCGGTAAAACGGTTGGCCGTCGGGATAGTCACCATAGCTCCAGTTGGCGGGCAGGTTCGCGTAATTCAGGTAATCCACCACCTGGGGAACATTGCCATTGAGCAGCCGGGAAATCCGGATGCCCCCGGCGGTGGGCGGCAGGACAAAACTCGTATGCGGCGCCGTGGCGGTGGACTGGTTTGTCTGGCCATCACACCAGACCACCAGGAACCCATTGCCGGACACCACCACATTGGAGGGAAACGCCCAAGCCGCCAGGTTGGTGTCGGTGGGAGACAGATAAAGTCCGCCGAGACTGAGCACATTCGTATCCGGGTTGTACAATTCCACCCACGGGCTGCGACTGCCCGTGTTGTTGGTAGGCCCCGCCACGTTGACCGGCTGGACTTCATTCAACCAGACCGGCGGAAAAGCGGGCAGCGCGGCGGCGACCGAGTTAGCCACGCCGGGCGTGGCAATGGCGGCGGTGGCCATTTCCGGCGCGGGGTCCACGGTGATGCTGATGCCACTGCCGGAAAAGCGGAAGGTCAGCGGGCCGCCATTGGTGCTCTGCAAATACCAAAAACTGAGCGTGTAGGTGGCGCCGACAGTGAGGCTGCCGGAGAAATCCTGCCAGATGGCCGAGTTTTTCGTGGTGCCGCCGGAGGACGCAATCAAATGCAGGCTGCTACTGCCGGAATGCGCAGAGTTGGCGGAACTGACCGAAGCGCTGTTGTTGCCGTCAGAGCCAATGGTCCATGATGTCAGCGCATTTTCAAAGCCACTGTTGGCGACCAAGTTTGCGCCGGACTCGGGCACTGTCCCGGCCACTACGCTGACATCATCAATATAAATATCCCCGGCGGATTGCAGATACAGATACAGCGGTCGGGATCCAGAAGTGGGCTGCGGGACTCCTGTGGCCACGACGCGAACCCAGTGCGGGGCCGGCGGCACGTTGGGATTTTGCACCGCCCAATTGCCGGCGCGGCTGTTGTCGCGAGCGGCATCCATGAGCTGGAGCGACGCCCCGGCAGATGCCGCCGGCCACGGCGCGTTGGTTTCGTAACGCACCCGGTCCACCACCACTTCCTGGTTGGTATCGGCCGCATCCGGCATGAACAGGGTAAGCGTCTCGCCATTCCGATCCAGGTTGCCACCAAACTCATCGAACACCGGAACGTCTTCACCATAAGCAGCGGCAAAGGCGAGCCGGTCTTTGGCCAATACCAGGTAACTGTTCGCCGGAAGCACGCTGCCCGCCGGAAATGTGTAACCCAATCCGTTGAGACGCCAGCCGCCCAGGTCGAAGCTAAAATTCGTGGCGGTATTTATCAATTCGACGTACCCGGCATTGGTCGCTGCCGGCGCGAACATGATTTCATTAATAGCCACTGAGGCTTGCGGATCCGCCACCGAACCGGAGTAATAAACAGTCCGCGCAATGGTTTTGACGGGATTCCCATGCAGGTCCAACGCCTGCACACTTAGCACGGTGATCGCGCTGGAAACGGGCACTGACACCATCCATGTAGTTAGGGAAGTCCACGTTACCGGATAGGTCACACCGTTGATCAGAATGGTGGTGACGGCGACCGGCGCGGTGCCAGTGAGGGTCACGAGGTTGCTGCTGGCTGAAAAGGAGTTGGGCCCGTCCACGCTAAAAGCCACATTGCCGTCGGCGTTGGTGATGGTGCTGAGGGCGTAATTGGCGCGCTGGGTGATATATGAAAGATCGCCAGAATAATTCTGGCCCGCCTTGCCCCCGTAATAGCTCACCCAAGGGTTCATGTAGGTGGCGTTGTAGGTGGTGTTAACGAGATCGAGCAGATGCGCGTAGAACCGGCGCAGATTGCCGGGCAGGCTCACTACTTTGGCAAAGTTGTCGTTGCCCACCAGTGGCGCGGCGGGAGACTGGGTGAAGGAGAAGTCCATATCCCAGGGAAAATACAGCAGCCGGCGGTCCCCGGGACGCACATAGAACATCCAGTTATGCTCGTTCCCAAACGTGTACATGTCTGACACTCCGCTCAGGCTGATGAGTGCATAGGCGCGCAACCACTCGTCCACATCCATGGTGGCGCGGGTCTGGGTATCTAATGCGGCGTCATTCAGGTTCCACTGCTTCGCGAAGTGGATGAACGTGGTGTAATCATCCGCGTTGCGATGGTTCTTGATGATAAAATTGTAGCGATACCGCTCCTTATCATCGCCCAAGTCGGAAATATCCACGCCCTGCACATTGTCCGGCGCGGGCAGTTTGTAACCGTTGGTATCGGCCGTGAGCGGATAATAGGTCAGCTCATACTCGAACAGCGTCCCATCATTGCCATTCGTATAGGCTGTGGCCACAAACCGGTCTTCATACCGGGGCGAAAGAATCGCCGTGCCTGATTCATTGCCCACCGGCGCGATAACGCGGCAAAGGTCGGAATTGATCATGGGAATGCCGGCATGCCCCAGCATATGTTTAATGAGAATTTCCTCATCAGGCGGACGCGAGCCGCCGGCCGAACGGTCCATTAAAAGCACCGGATGCACGCCGCGGAACAGGTCGTCCGGATGGAACTCCACGTGAAACCCAATGCGCGCGGCTTCTACCCGGCCGCGTTCGCTGCTCTTTAACCGCACCAATGCATCGTAATAAGCCTGCCGCTCATCGTAAATGATGGTGCAGGGCAGGTTTTCATTGCTCATCAAATTGGTGGTCGCGTTTTGCAACGCCACATTGGCCGGCGACATCAAGATGCGGAAGGTATGCAACCCGGCCCCGGCCGCCGCACCATCATCCACGCGATAAAACGCCCCCGAAGCCGCGCCCCGGGCCGGATACGTGGAAACTGCGCCCCACCCGTCCTGACCGCTCACATAGAATTGCACCAGGCTGCCGGCAGGCTGGCCGGGAATGGTGGCCGCATACATCCCATTGGTCAGGGTCATGGCCGCACTTGACCACGCGCCGCCATTCACCGCCCACCACACGGTGCAGTTGGTCACCCCCTGCGGATCCTGGGCCTGCACATAAACGGAAACTGCCTGCCCGGATGCCGGTACCACGGGCTGGTGCTGGAAGCCGGAAAAGGTTGGGCCGATATTGTTGGTGTAACAGGAGTTCACTGCGCCCGGCGTGCCATTTACCTGCGGCACCGTCAACGCCGTGGTACGTGCCACGCGATCAAAATACAGCCGGGTGTTGAGCAGATTGTTGCCGGCAATCCAGCGGGCGCGGAAGGAGATTTCGTATTCCTGCCCGTTGACCACACTTTGATTGAGTGTCCGCTCAATGTGGTTGTGCATGTGCTCCTGCGGTCCGCTGGCCACAATATGCAACACGTGGTTGCCCGGGTTGTCGGGATCCAATTCCACCGCGCTCAACCGGTGGTTGCCGAGCACCCGCCAGCCGCTCAGGCCGTTTTCAAAATCCCCATTGGCGATCAATTGCACCGGGTTGTTTGACGGGGACTGGATCACGCTGAGGTCATCCACCCAGCATTCCCCGACACTCAACAGGCCCATGACAAAATCCGACCATTGGCCATCCGGCGCACCGGTGGTACTGGCCTGGGCGGTCATCCGGTAGGTGTAGGTCTGCCATTGCGACCGGTCCTGCTCCCGGCTAGCGGCCCACACTTCAGCCCGGGAATTGTCGGCGTTGGGGTCGCGCAATTCCAGACTGCTGCCTCCGCCGTCCGGGTATTCGGGCCAGCGGCCACCATCATAGTAATGCACCTGGTTGGCCACGTTGCCGCGCGGGTCTTTGAGTTCAATCACATCCTCACCGCCCAAGTGGCCGCTGAACCCGCCCACGATGTCCGCCGCGGGATGGGCCGTCTGCAATGCCGTCGGATCCTGGGCCACCACCAGATACGCCCCGGGCGTGAGAATCTTTCCCGTCGTAAAAGCGTAACTGATGCCACCAGAGAGCTCCCAGCCCGCGAGGTTCACCGCGTTGGTGCTGCGATTGTAAAGCTCCACCCATTCTTCGGAATTATCCTGCGGCGGCACATTGGTACTCGCCGCGGGAAATGCCTGGTGCTTGTACATGATCTCATTGATGACGAGTTCGGAGTGAAACGCAAAGCTGTTGCTTGCGCCCGGCGTGGCCACGTTGGGAAACAGCAGCGTGCCGGTGCCGTCCGGATAACGGGCGCGCGTAGTTTTCTTGAGCACGTAACCGGCATAAACATTCGTCCGGTCCGGCGCGAACAGGAACAGCTTCTCGCCCGACGCCGGGGCGATGAACCCAAGCGTACTGTTGGACAAAACCAGAAACGCCCCGGCATTAACCGTCACGCCCGGCGGAAACAGGTAATCGGTGTTGGTCGCACCATCGTGATGCAGGATACAATTGCCGAGCGGCACCGCATTGCTGCCGTAATTCATCAACTCCACCCAAAAGGCGCTGTTCGTGGTTCCGGAAACTTCATTGAACGCCACGGTGACCGGCGCCACCGGCGCAGGGAAATTTTCCGCACCCGGCGTGCCGCCGCTTTGCGTGCTGGCCTGCCAGTTTGCCGCCGGCGCGCTCGCCCAATCAGGATCCCGTTTGGCCAGCGACGGTCCGGCACCGTCCGGCGTGATGGGCCAGTCGCCCTCGGTACCAAAGCTCACGCTGTCCATCAGCCGCCCGGCGTTGTTGTACAGGTTCAAGGTGCCGCCCTGGTTGTTGAGCGGGCTGGTGAAAGGACCGAACACATTGGAGGCCAGGCCGGTCACCGCCATCATATACGCCGGATCCCGCGCCAGCAGTATGTAGCCGCCACCGGCTACCCGCGTACCGGCGGGAAAGACATAATCAATGTCGCCCGACACGCTCCAGCCCGAGATGTCCAGGTCCACCGCCAGTTGGTTGTAAAATTCAATCCATTCGGAAGCCGCCTCGTTGGTGGCCGGGTGATACATGATTTCATTGAACACCAGGGCGGCATCTGCACCGGCGGATGCGCTGGCGGGAAACACGCTCTGGGCCAAGCCGGGAATGATGGCCGGAGGTGAAATCGCGTTCCTCGCCGCGCGGCCGCCGATGGTGATGGCGCCATAACCGGTGTAGCCGTTCTCCGAGGCGGGCGCACTGAAATCAAACCGGACCAGGGCCGCGTTGGTGCCAATGGGATTGCCCGCCGGGTCGTTCAAAATCACCCGCGTCGCCGAGGCGACCCCGCCAGCCACTGACGGATTGTAATCCACCGTGGCAAGAGGAATGAAAAAACCCGGGGCCGCCACCGTGGCGTAGGAAACCGTGTAGGCCTGCTGGTCACGTCCGTTGTCCTGCCAGCCGCCCAGCACGGTGATGTTGGTCAGGTCATAGCCATTGGTCGCGGCAGGAAGGCTGTAGATCAGCTCCGTGCCGCCGGCGTTACCGCCCGTTACATAATTGGGACTGCACGTGGTGTTGCTGGACTGGATGGTGAGGTCGCCGCCAGCGGTGAGCCCGCTGACCTCCCGGTCGCCGGCCTGGGGTTCCTGGTTGAAATCACCGGCCACGCTGGCGGGGGCCAGCCCCGCAATCAGGCTTCCGGCGGGTGCGGTCCAGGAAGGAGTAAACGGCACCGGCCCGGTTTGATTTTCCGTGGAGACGGTCAGGGCGGCGGCGGCCCCGAAGCAACTGAACAGCCCCGCCGCGATGATAAAGATTGGTGCTCGCACAAATCCAAATAAGTTCAGTCTCATCCGCAGTCTTGCCCTTGCCTTTTTCCCGTCGGGAAACAACAACAGCACACGGCTGCACGGGGCGTTTTGAGAAGATAGTGCCAAGTCCGAAGCGGAACAATCACCTATATAGGTGAGGGTTCGGAAGGAGACCAATTTGCGCAATAATCGTCTTCAGAGTACCCACCCGGGTTTTCTCAGAAAACCGGACTGGCGCGACAACAGGAGCAAAAAAGGCGGGGGGACTATTTTATGCGGGATGGTGCGCGCGGCGGGGGTCGAACCCACAACCTTCGGCTTCGGAGGCCGACACTCTATCCAATTGAGCTACGCGCGCAATCCAATCCGTGCCTGACAGGGTATGCGCCCGGGGCGATTAGCTCAATGGTTTTTTGAGCCCGGCGAAATTGCCTGGCCCGCTCACTTTTTCGCGGGTTCGTCGCCCAGGCGGCAGTCGCCCGCCAGGTAGCCGGTTACATAATCCTTCACGGCAGCGGCCAGCGGAGTGACGGGCGCAGCATAGCCGGTGGCGCGCAGTTTGCCGATATTGGCCCGGGTGTAGTATTGGTATTTCTCGCGCAAGGAGGCGGGCATTTCAATGTATTCGATGCTCGCGGGGCGATCCAATGCGGCGAAGATGGCCTGGGCCAGCTCGTTCCACGTGTGCGCCTCCCCGGACCCGATGTTGTACAGGCCGCCGGCGGATTCGCTGGTGGCGAGGTGCAGGGTCATGGCCACGGCATCCTTGACGTAGAGGAAGTCGCGTTTTTGTTCGCCGTCCTGGTAATCGGGCCGGTGGCTTTTAAAGAGGCGGATGACACCGCTTTCCAGCACCTGGGCGTAGCTCTTGTGAACAACGCTGCGCATGTCGGCTTTGTGATCTTCGTTGGGCCCGAAGATGTTGAAATATTTCAGCCCCACCAGGCGCGGCAGCCACCCCCGCGCGTGGGCGTACTGGTCAAAAATCTGTTTGGAATAACCGTACGCATTGAGCGGCCGGAAGCGGTCCAGGAACTCCGCCGCATCCTCCATGCCGGCAGCGCCATCGCCGTAGGTGGCGGCGGAGGAGGCGTAGACAAACCGGGTGTCCTGCAGCAGCGCCCAGGCGGCGAGGTCCTTGGTGAATTCAAAGTTGTTGCGAATGAGATAGGCGGCGTCGCGTTCGGTGGTGGCGGAGCAGGCGCCGAGGTGCAGCACAAGATCGAACTCGCCAAGCGCGCCGGCTTGCAGCCGGGGCCGGAGGTCGTCCGCCTCCAGGTAATCTTCAAAACGCAAGGGGGTCAGGTTGCGCCATTTTTCGGTCTGCCCCAGGAAATCGGCGACAACCACGCGGGCACAACCGCGCCGGTTAAGTTCCCAAACCAAGGCGCTGCCGATGAACCCGGCGCCGCCTGTGACCAATACCCGGCAATCTTCCAATGGCTTCATAACAGGGCCGGGGGTGGCCGGGCTGCAAGCCGCAGCCGGCCGGATACCGGCAATTCTTGAGGCGAAGCGTTACAGGGTTGGCCCGGCTCAGGCAAGGTTCTTTTGCGTCCCGAACCGGCCCCGGGGTGGGCGGGCGGTTGCCGGGGATTTCCCGGGAGCGCAATGGGGCTTTTCCCGGCACAGTTGGGATTGCATCCCAACCGGCATAAGCTAGTCTAAGCAAAGGGAGTGCAGGCGGGAAACCCGTTCGACTATGCGAAAACTGACGCAGTTTTTCGGAACTGTAGTGCTGGGGCTGCTGGTTTGCGGCAGCCTCCGCGCCGCCGTGCCGGTGCCACCGCCCAAGGTACTCGTCCTCTACGATGATTCCGGTCCCTACGGCTGGCTGGGCAACATCTACGCCAAAATGCTCGACAACTTGCTCGGGCACTTTGAGCTGGATTACATCAATGAGCCGGTGGATGAATACAAGGCGGGCCAAATGGACAATGCCGTGGCCACGTTCTATTTCGGCACGGCCTACCGCGAATCGTTCAACCCGGACAGCGTTTGGTACGATCCGCTCCCGCCGGCGTTTCTCAATGATGTGCTTACCACCGCGCAGCCGGTATGCTGGCTCAAATACAATCTGTGGCAGCTCAGCGGCAGCGCAGAGTATCCCCAGCCGTTCGATGAAAGATTTGGACTCCGGTTTGTGGACCTGGACACCTCGGGTTACAGCAACATTCTGTACAAAGGTGTGACCTTCAGCAAAAACCAGCTCGACCCGGAGCTCGGCTGGGTGACCAACCTGGCCCCGGACCGCGTGGACGAGCCGATGACCGCGTGGCGCACCAATGAGGACGGCACCGCGGTGTCCCTCCCCTACGCGTTGCACAGCGACAATTTCTGGTACCTGGCCGACATCCCGTTCGACTACATCAGCGAAGGCGACCGCTACGTGGCGTTTGCGGATTTGCTGCACGATATTCTGGGCATTGACCATGCCGAACGGCATCGCGCCATCATCCGCCTGGAGGATGTGACGATGGAGATTTATTATCCGGAAGACGTGCGGACCGCGGCGGATTATTTGCATTCACAGCAGATTCCCTTCGCGCTGGCGGTCATTCCGGTCTACACGGACCCGCTGGGCTTCTACGATTTTGGCATCCCGGAGGAACATCGAATTTCCGATGCGAGCGACCCTGATGCGGCGGCTTTCCGCGACAGCCTGGCGTACGCGGTGACCAACGGCGGCCAGATCATCATTCACGGTTACACGCATCAGTATGACGCCACACCGAATCCGTATGACGGCGCCACGGCGGATGACTTTGAATTTTTCCGGGAAACATTTGATCCGTCTGACCCCAACCATCCTTATAAAGTGAACCTCTTTCAGCCGGTGCCAGAGGATTCCAAGAGCTGGGTTACCAAGCGCATTAAACACGCGCAACAGGAACTGACCGACGCCTGTCTGCCGTGGGTGGCGTGGGAAACCCCGCATTACAGCGCTTCAGCACTGGATTACCAGGTGCTGGCCAAACATTTTCCACTGTTCATGGAACGCAGCCTGTATTTCGCCGATGACTACAACTCTACCAACGGCCATTACGCCGGACAGTTCTTCCCGTATGTGATCCAGAAGGACATTTATGGCCGGCGGATTGTGCCGGAAAACATTGGTAACTTTTCGCCGGAACCGTGGGCGGATTTTCCCGCCCACCTGCCGGAAGACCTGCTGCGCGCCGCCAAACAAAACCTGGCCGTACGCGACGGCTGGGCCAATGCCTACTTCCACGGCTATTACGACATCACCAACCTGCAGGCCATCGTTTCCGGCATCCAGGCGCTGGGCTACACCTATGTGCCGCTGGCGCCGGACCGGCCGCAACTCCAGTTGCAAACGGATGGCGCGGGAAACCTGGAACTGACCTTTCCCACCCAAAACGGCGTGGGCTACGACGTGGAATACCGCGATCCTTCTACGGATAATCTATGGACCCCAATGGCCGAAATCATCGGGGACGGCACCCCGGCCCTGGTGCCGGTGGATTACGTCGGAGCCACGCGGTTCTACCGGTTGCGCGTGGAGTGAGGCTGCATTCCCACGAGGCGGGGCCTCGCAGCGGTTATTTCGGGGTCACAATCCGCAGGGTCTGCATGGGCGATTTCATGCTGTCATTCTGCGGGGTGGGGATGGCGTTGTACTGCCAGTCAAACTTGTAGCAGTAATGAATGATGCTGGTGTCGGCGGGAACGGGGATAAGGGTTTCCCAACGGTTGGTCATCAGCGGCATCGGCTGCATGGGATAAAAGTTGTTTCCCACCACAACATAAGGCTTGATGGAGTCCCAGCGCACGCTGGCTTGCCGGGTGTTTAGCGACACGGCCACCGGATACAAACCGTCCGCGCGGCGGGTCTGGTATTCGGGGGAGAGGTTGGTGAGGGTGGCGGTACAGCCCGTCAGCAACAGCCCCAGTACCACGGGCAAAAACTTGGTCAACTTTCGCATAACAGCAGCCTTACAAAGGCGGAGCAGCTTGTAAAGTTGGATTTCACCCTTTCCCGGGCAGCGAAAAGCGCCGTTTTTGCGTTTGACCCGCCGTGCCGGCACCAGATAACCTTGCTCTCCTTAATTTCAATAGACCTATGCTAGGATTTCATTTTATTCGGCGACATCAAAAATTGGTGTGGGGGATAGTCATCGTTATCACCGTTGTCGCCTTTGTCTTCGCCTTTAATCCTGCCGCCAAGAATGGCGGTGCCGGCGGCGGCAAATACAACCTTGGCAGCATCGAAGGGCAAACCGTCACTTTGCCCGACTATCAATCGGCCGCCGCAGAGGTGGCGCTGTTCTATTATTTCAACCACGGCGCTTGGGCAGACCAAGACCCCAATGCCCGGCAATCGGGTTTTGACCCGCAGCGGGAAACCTATTTCCGCCTCTTCCTGATCAAACGGATGCATGACATGGACATTCACGTGGGCGAAGCGGCAGTGAGCCGCCTCGCGGCGCAAATCCTGGCCTCGCTCAACCGCAATGGCGCCACGATGTCGCCAGCAGAATTTGAGAAACAGTTGCTCCAACCCCGGCGGTTGACCCTGGTGAATTTTAAATCATTTCTAAAACATGAAATCGGCATCCGCGAAATGGCGGGCGTCATTGGCCTGAGCGGTGAACTCACCCCGCCGCAGGAAGCGGCCATGCTGTACCGCCGTGAGAATGAGGAGATTGCCACCGAGGCCGTGTTCTTCAACGCCAGCAACTACCTCGCCAGCGTAACGGTCACGCCGGCCGCCCTCGCCACGTTTTATACGAACGAGTTGGCCAATTACCGCATCCGCGATCGCCGTCAGGTCAGCTATGTGAAGTTCCCCGTCAGCGATTTTGCCGCCGAAGCCGACCGCCAGATTGCGGGCATCACCAATTTTAATGACATCGTTGAGGCCACCTACGAACAACGCAGCACCGTTTTCACCAACATGACCAAGGAGGTGGCTCTGCAGAAGATTCGCACGGAAATTCACCAGGAAATTGCCTTGCGCGCCGCCCGCAGCCAGGCCGTGGAATTTGCCGATGAGTTGCTCACCAACAATCCGGTCAAGCCGGAGCAACTCGCCCAGCTTGCCGCTGCCAAGAAAATGAGGGTCGGCATCACTTCGCCGTTTGACGACACCACCGGGCCGGTGGAACTGGACGTGCCATTTGATTTCACCACCGCCGCCTTCAAACTCACGGCGGACGACCCCGTAGGCGGCCCCATCAAGGCCGATGACGGCATTTACATTATCGCGCTCAACAAGGAACTCCCGAGTGAAATCCCCCCGCTGGACCAGATCAAGGACAAGGTCGCCGCGGATTACCGGATGATGACCGCCATCCAGATGGCCCGCCAGGCCGGCGCGGCGTTTGAAACGGCGCTCACCAACGGCGTAGCCGCCGGCAAAACCTTTGCCGCCGTGGCCGCCGCCGATAAATGCGCCGTCACCAAGATTCCTCCCTTCTCCCTGCTCACCCGCTCCGTACCGGAACTGGAAGAGCACGTGAGCCTCGGCCGGTTGCAGCAGACGGTGTTCGCCCTGCCCAATGGCGCCCATAGCGGCCTGATTTTCACCAGCGACGGCGGCATGGTGGTGCATGTGCTCAACCGCATCCCGGCCGACGAAACCAAAATGCAAGCCACCCTGCCCGCATTTGAGACGCAGGTGCGTCGCACCCGGCAAAACGAGGCGTTCAACGCTTGGTTCAGCCATGAAGCTTCTGTGGCTTTGCGCGACACACCCATCAACCAGAGCACCGCTCCCGATAACGGCCAGCCCTGAGGCCCTCGGAGCGTTGTGTATAGGGGACGGAGCCATTGTCCCGGGCCGTTGCGGAATCAGTTGCGGGCATGAACACCGTCATCAAACTTTCTTCGGCCAGTCCCCGGACGTTCTGGGAAATCCCGGTGCTGTTTGAAGACGCGCACCTGCTCGTCCTCGACAAACCCGCCGGCCTGCGGCTTTCTCCCGACCGCGAACACCCCGACGCTCCCGCACTGATGCCGTTGCTGCACGACGCCATCGCCACCGGCAAGCCCTGGGTTACGGAGCGCGGGCTCACCTATCTATGTCAGGCCCACCGGATGGATGCCGAAACCAGCGGCGTGCTAATCCTCGCCAAATCCAAGGCCGGACTCATTGCGCTGGCCAATCAGTTTGGGAATGAGAAGCCGTTCCAGCAATGTCTGATCCTGGCGCACGGCGCACCTTTGGAAGAACGCTTTGAAGTGGGGGCCAAAATCGCCCCGCATCCGCTTACGCCCGGCAAATGGCATGTGGACGCCAAACGGGGCAAGAAGGCCCGCACCATTTTCACCGTAAGGGAACGGTTCGCCCACTGCACGCTGTTGCAGGCCGAACCGGCCACCAGCCGCCCGCACCAACTGCGGGTGCACCTGCAAAATATCGGCTGGCCGCCGGTGGGCGATGGGCTATATGGCGGCAATCCGTTATTGCTCTCGCGGCTCAAGCCCGGCTTCCGGTTAAAACCCGGTCGCACCGAGCGGCCGTTGCTCGACACCGCCCTGATCCACGTGGAAGCGGTCCGCTTTTTGCATCCCATCACCGGCGAGGCCGTGCATATCGCAGCGTCGGAGCCCAAGGGCCTTTCTGTGGCCCTGAAATATCTGCGGCTTTACGGAAAATAGGCCGGGCGTCCCGCCTGCACCCACGCATCAACATATCCGCGTCGGTAAAATAATACGTCACCGGCAATGCCTTCCGCAACCGGACCGGCAGGATGCCGGCCCTACTTTTGCACGAGCCACTGAATAATGGCTTTCTGCACGTGGAGACGGTTTTCAGCTTCGGTGAAGATGGTGGCAGCGTTGGCCTCAAAGGTGGCTTCGTCAATTTCCTTGCCACGATACGCCGGCAGGCAATGCATCACCAGCGCGTCGGGCCGGGCCAGCTTCACAAGGTCGCCATTGATTTGATAGCCCGCCAGCGCCTGCAATCGCTCCGCCGCCTCCGCTTCCTTGCCCATGGAAACCCAGACATCCGTATAGAGCAAATCCGCGCCCCGGGCCGCAGCCCGGATGTCTTCGGTGCAAATAATTTTGCCGCCGGCACGGCGCAGCAGTTCCGGCGTGGGCTGGAAGGCCCGGGGCGCGGCAATGCGCAATTCAAAACCGAGTTTCGCCGCCGCAAAAATCCACGACTGCGCCACGTTGCACGCACCGTCGCCGGCAAAGGCCACCACCTTGCCGGCAATGCTGCCACGCTGTTCCTGGTAGGTGAAAATGTCGGTGATGATCTGGCAGGGATGCTCCTCGTCGGTCAGCGCATTGATGGTGGGGATGCCGGAGTATGCAGCGAATTCCGCCACGTCACTCTGGCCGAAGGTGCGGATGACCGCCCCGTGAATCATGCGGCCCAGCACCCGCGCCGTGTCTTTGATGGGCTCGCCGCGGCCCAACTGGATGTCCGCCGCGCTCAAAAACATCGGCCGCCCGCCCAGTTCGCTGATGCCCACCTCAAACGAGACCCGCGTGCGCGTGGAGGACTTGGAAAAAATCAGCGCCCACGTCTGGCCGGCCAGCGGCTGGGCGGGCTCGTGCCCACGTTGCGCCTTCACCGGCGCGGCGGCGGCGAGAATCGCCTCCAGGTCCGCCCGCGTCATCTGCTCAATGCTCAACAAATGTTTCACGCTTCAAATTACTTCGGGGTTTGCGTCAAAGGTAATTTAATAACCAAAGCCAGCGGGTCCGTCACTTCCAATTTCATCTCCACCTTAAAAAATTCGCGGTGGCGGGACAGCCCTCCGGATCCGGCCCGTCACCAACCGGACGACATCGCACCAGTCCATAACGGTCAAACCACAATTTTCGCCATATCGGCGGCGCCCCATAAATACCACGCCGCCGTGGTGCGATGTGGGGCCCAGCGCTTGCCGAAGGCTGCCAGCATCTTGGGCTTGGGTTGCTGCCGCTTCTTATAAGCAATGCGAAAACCATTGCGCACCCCAAAATCGTCCACCGGCAGCACATCCAGCCGGCCGAGCTGGAAAATCAGCAGCATTTCCACCGTCCACCGCCCCACCCCGCGCGCGGCGGTCAGGCGGGTGATGATTTCCTCGTCGCCCAACCGGGCGATATCCCGTGTGGCGGGAATGGTGCCGTCCAGCACTTTGACGGCGATGTCGCGGATGGCCGCGATTTTGGCAAAGGAAAAGCCACAGGCGCGAATCTGCTCGTCCGTCACTGCAGCCAGGTCTTCCGGCCGGGGAAACCGGCGGTGCGGAAACAGTTTCTTGAAGCGGGTCAGAATGGTGTTGGCCGCCGTGCCATTGAGCTGCTGATGCGCCACTGCCTGCACCAGCGATTGAAACGGCGACCGCCACGGCTGTGGCTTGAGTTTGCATGGCCCCACCCGCCGGATGAGCTCGCACATTACCGGATCCACCGCCGCCAGATGTTTTAGCGCCACTGCATTCATGGAGCAGACACTTCCTGTTGTAGCGGAGTGGTGCTTACGCGAGTTGTTTTACCACCGATTCGATGATGGCAATTCCCTCCGCCGCGTCGGCCTGGGTCAGATTGAGCGCCGGCAACAGGCGGATGACCTGTAGGCCGGCCGGCACGGTCAACAGCCCGGCGGCGTGTAACATATTCACGAATCGGATGGACTGCGGCTTGGCAGGTTCGCCAGGGAGTTTGGCAATGTTGGGCGCGAGTTCAAACCCGAGAATAAAGCCCAGGCCCCGCACGTTGGTGATGACCTGCGGATATTCCCGCGCCAGCCGCGTCAGCTCCCCTTGCATCCAGGCGCCAAGTTGCCGGGCGTTTTCATCCAGCTTTTCCCGCTGCACGACTTCCAAAATTTTCAAGGCCACTGCACAGGCCAGCGGCGTGCCGCCAAAGGTGGAGGCGTGCGTGCCCGGTCCGAGCAAGTCCTGGTACGGCGCCCGCAACCAGAAGGCGCCGATGGGAAATCCGCCGCCCAGCGACTTGGCCATGGAGATGCCATCCGGCAGGAATTTCTCCCCGCCCGGAACGCCTTCCAGGATACGCTGAAAACTTTGAAAGCGGCCGGTCCGGAAATAGCCACACTGCACGCCGTCCATGAACAGCAGCAGCTTTTTCTCGTCGCACAGGGCGCGCAGGCCCAGCAAATACTCCGCCGTGGCGGGTGTTACCCCACCCTCGCCCTGCACGCCTTCGATGAGGATGGCCACCGTGGCCGGCGAAATGGCAGCCCGCGCTGCCACGAGGTCGTTGAAGGGAATGTGCCGGAAGCCCGGCATGATGGGCTCAAACCCCTTCTTCACCTTGTCCTGACCGGTGGCGGCAATGCCCGCCATCGTGCGGCCGTGGAAGGAATTGATGGCCGTGAGAATTTCAAACCGGCCTTCCTCATGGCCGAACTTCCGCGCGGTCTTGAACAGGCCCTCGTTGGCTTCGGCGCCGCTGTTGCTGAAAAAGACCTTGCCCGCGCCCAGGCGGCTCACGATTTCCGCGGCGAGCCGGCCCTGGGGTTCGGTGAAATACAGGTTGGAGACGTGGATGAGCTTGCGCGACTGCTCCGTCAGCGCCTCGGTAATGGCCGGATGGGCGTGGCCCAGCGAGCACACGGCAATGCCGCTGCCGAGGTCCAAATAGCGCTTGCCCGCCACGTCAAAAAGGTGGCTGCCGGAACCGTGGCTCAGCACGAGTTCGAAACGACCGTAGCTGGGCACCACGTTTTGGCGGTAAAGGTCCTGGATGGCCACCGCATCGTTGCGGACGATGGCGGGCGGAGCGGGCACAATGTCTTTCATGTCATTCTTTCTTCAAGCGCCAGAATCTTTAACACGTGGCGGCGCAGAAAAAAGCGGAATGTTGCAAAATTTTGCAGGCGGCACCGGAACCGGTTTGCGCTGGACGCCCCACCAGCCGCCGGGTAACACAGGGTCATGAAATCTTTTGCCGTAGCCGGAAGCCTGGCCCTGTTATTGTTACTCCCCTCCTTGCACGCCGCCGATGACCCCGGTTGGAAGGTAGCGGTCGCTGGCCTCCGGGTGGTGGCCCCGAACCAGAAGGACAACTTGCGCGCCTTCAGTTGGTCCCCGGGCACTACCGTGGCCCTGCTGATCACGGCGCCGCAGGGAAAGATTGTGAGCATGGACCAGGAAGGTTCAAGCCTGACGGCCTTCACGGATGACCAGGGTAAAAACCTGCTCGCGGGCCATTCGGAAGATCATTTCTTCCAAAATGGCTTCCAAATGATGTCCTCATTTTCCGATGACGATTCGTCTGCGACCAAGCTGGTGGAGGCAAGCGCCTCCGAGGCCCCAACCCCGGGAGCCCTCCGGCTGCACCTCACCGGCAAACTGATGGTGCAAACCGCTGCGCAAACCGCCACACTCACCGCGGAGAATGTTGAACTCAAGCCGGGAACCCAATTCCAACTGGGAAAACTGGCTCTGACCGTTTCGAGCACCGGGCTGGCAGCCGGCGGATTCTCAGGCAACGGGATGGAAGTGAGTCTGCGCGCCAACCAGGATCTGTCCAGCGTGGCCAAGCTGGAATTTTTCGACGAAAAGGGAAATTCCATTGAAGCCGATCGCTCCGGCAACAGTTCCTTTAGCACCGGCTCGCTAATAAGTGTGACATGGAATTATTCGCTGAAGCAAAAAGTGGACAAGGTCAAAATTGTCGCCACGTGCTGGACGGATTTGAAAACGGAGACCGTGCCGGTGGACGTTACCACCGGCGTAGGGCTGTGACCCGGCTTACAGCACCACTTCCGTCCCCACTCCCTTGTCGGTGAAAATTTCCAGCAGGATGGAGTGGTCGGCCCGGCCATCCACAAAAGAGACCTTGTCCACGCCGGATTTGATGGCGGCCACGGCGCTGTCCACCTTGGGAATCATGCCTTTGTCCACGATGCCGGCGGCTTTGAGGCCGGGCACCTCGGCGATTTGCAAATGAGGAATGACGGTGGCCGGATCCTTGGGGTCGCGCATGAGTCCGGGCACATCACTCATGAACACGAGCCGCCGCGCCTTGAGGGCGATGGCCGCCTGCGCCGCCGCCACGTCGGCGTTGCAGTTGTAAATCTTGCCGTCCTCGCCGAGCGCCACCGGGCTGATCACCGGCGTGATGCTGCGGCGGATGCATTCGCGCAAGGGGTCGGTGTTTACACTAATGACTTCGCCCACGTAGCCGATGTCCAACTTTTTGCCGGGGTTTTCCTTGTCGTCAAGCCAGAGCTTGCGGCACTTGAAAATGTCCGCGCCGCAGAAACCGCGCGCCTTGCCGCCGAGGGCCTCGATGGTCTTGACGATTTCCGGGTTGATTTCGCGCGAGAGCACGCGGTCCACCACGGCCACGGTGGCCTCGTCCGTCACGCGCATGCCCTGGATGAAATTGGCCTTGAGGCCGGCGGCTTCCATGGCGCGGGTGATGGCTTTGCCGCCGCCGTGCACCACCACGGGGTTGATGCCCACCGCCTCCAAAAACACGATGTCCCGCGCCACGCCATTGCGCACCTCGGCATCCGGTGAATCCATGAAGCTGCCGCCGTACTTCACCACAAACGTCTGGCTGCGAAACCGCTGGATGTACGGCAGCGCTTCGAGGAGCACATCCGCCTTGAAAATCAAATCTTGCATGGCGGTTCCTACCAAAGGCCGGGCGTCACGCAAAGCGGGATTTTGTGAATTTCATTCCCGGTTTCGCCGCCGGAAAAAATTGCCGGTGATGATAAAAGTATTGCGGGCGGCGGCTTTCTTTGAATAGGTTGGCCCGGCCTCTGTCGAACCAATCAATTACCCAAACTATGCGCCTGCATCTTTATTCCTGTCTGGTACTCTTCACCCTGACCGCTACCACTACGTTCGCTGCGGACACCCCGCCCAATACTCTGAGCCCCGAAGAAAAGGCCGCCGGCTGGCAATTGCTGTGGGATGGCCAGACCAGCGCCGGCTGGCGCGACGCCCATTCCGACTCCTTCCCCACCAAGGGCTGGGTCATCAAGGATGGAGTGCTCACCGTGGAGGGCACGGGCGGCGCGGAAGGCGCCGGGCCGGGTGACATCATCACCCGCGAGCGCTATTCGCAGTTTGAATTGAAAGTGGATTTCAAAATCACTCCGGGCGCCAACAGCGGCATCAAGTATTTCGTCCAGCCCAACCTCGATCCCATCACCGGCACGGGCGCCAAGGCCGAGACCGGTTCCGCCATCGGCCTGGAATATCAGATTCTCGACGACGCCCGGCATCCCGACGCCAAGCTCGGCCAGGACGGCGACCGCACCGTGGCCTCGCTGTACGACCTCATCCCGGCGGCCAAGGACAAGAAGGTAAATCCGGTGGGCGAATGGAACTCCGCCCTAATCGTGGTGAAAGGCGACCTTGTGGAACACTGGCTCAACGGCGAAAAAGTGCTGGAGTATCATCGCGGCGACTCCGCCTACCGCGAACTGGTGGCGCGCAGCAAATACAAGAACATCCCGCATTTTGGCGAGTGGGCCGACGGCCACATTCTGTTGCAGGAACATGGCAACGAAGTCTCGTTCCGCAACATCAAGATCCACGTGCTGCCGGCGAAATAACTCGTAGTTCGTGCTCCCTACGGGAACTTAACCTCCGAGGGTCGTGGGGTCGCTCACATCGCCTTTGTTGAAGTCCACGTATTCCTCGGTCAGGTCAGTGGTGTACATTACCGCGCCGGTCCGGCCCAGGTTCAGGTTGATGTGGAGGTCGAATTCCTTGGCGGCCACGGCGGCGCATAATGCCTTGAAGGTGGCCTTCGTGGGCTGACCCCGCTTGAGACTCCAGAGAATTTTCTTGGAGCCGGGCGCGCTGTAGCCGATGTCAATTTTCTCCTCCACCACCGTAGCCGGGCTGTAGCCGATGGCGTCAATAATGCGGCCCCAGTTCGGGTCGCCGCCAAACCAGCTCGTTTTGACCAGTGCGCTGTTGGCCACGGCCCGCGCCACGGCATCGGCGGCGGCATAATCCTTGGCGCCATTTACCCGCACGGTCACGAACCGGGTCACGCCTTCGCCGTCACGCACAATCATTTGTGCCAACGTGAGGCAGATGTGGGTGAGCGCGGCCTGGAAGGTTTTGAACTCGGCGCTCTTCGGCCCAAATTTTTTGTTGCCCGCCAGTCCATTGGCCAGCACGAGCACGGTATCGTTGGTACTCATGTCGCCATCCACGGTGATGCGGTTGAAGCTGTGGGCCACCGCCTCCCGCAGCGCAGCCTGAAGCACCTGCGGCGCCACAGCGGCGTCCGTGGTAATGAACCCCAGCATCGTGGCGTGCAAGGGCATGGCGGCGGGCCGCGCGCCGGTGGCCGACATGCCCGGCTGGATCATCCCCGCGCCCTTGCAAATACCGCCGATGCG
>DATJIU010000229.1:0-7912 GCA_035492855.1 Dongiaceae bacterium
GGTGCTTCAACTCGTACCCGGCTTCCAACTGCGCAATTTTCTCCTGTTGCGAGGTAACCTGGGCCATGGCGGCATTGGTGCCCATTTTCAAACGGTCCTTTTCAATTTCGAGCAAGGTGGCCAATTGTTCGGCCTTGGTGCGGGACTGTTTCACTGTCAGGCTGGCCACCAATCCACTGGCCCCCAGCTCGGCGTTGGCATCGTAATCCAGTTTGGCGCTGGTATAATTGGCCTCAGCCGTGGCCACGGCCGCCCGTTGAGTGAGCTGTTGCGATTCCAGCTGCACCCGCAGATTGGTCAGTTCCGCCTTAGCGCCCTTGACCTGCGATTCCGCCTCGAACGCCGCCTGCTCCAGCTCCGGATTGCTCAGTACCACCAGGATGGTATCCGCCTTCACCGCGGTGCCCGGCAGCACCGCAATACGCTCCACGCGGCCGGCATTGACCGCGGAAATCCAGCGGATGTCCTCCGGCACCAGAGTGCCGGCGCCGCGCACCTGCCGCAGCATCTCACCCCGCTTCACGGTATCCAGCCACACGGCCGACTTGGCCACGAGCGGCGCGGCGGGCTTGAGCTGCGCCAGGCCGACCGTCACCACGCCCAACAAGGCCAGGCCACCGCCGCCCCACATCCACCGCCGGCGTTTGCGTCGGTGCTGCACTTCGATTGAAACAGGCTTGTCCATGTAAATCAGTTCGGGACGGTCGGAGCGGTTTCTTCGGCCACCAATTGCCCATCAAAGAGCCGGATGGTGCGCCGGGCATCACGGGCAAACCGTTCATCGTGGGTGACCAAGCAGATGGTTGCGCCTTCGGCATGCAACTCGGCCAGCAGTTGCATCACCGCATCGCCATTTTTGGAGTCGAGGTTGCCCGTGGGTTCGTCGGCCAGCAAAATGGAGGGCCGGCCGCCGAGCGCCCGGGCCACGGCCACGCGCTGCTGCTGGCCGCCGGAAAGCTGGGCGGGATAATGCTTGGCCCGCGGCATCATGCCCACCTTGGTCAGCGCCTCCTCTACCCGCTCCTTGCGTTCCTCCTTGGTGAGCCCCCGGTAGGTTAAGGGCAGCTCCACATTTTCCCACACGTTCAAGTCGCCGATGAGATTGAAGCTCTGGAAAATGAAACCAATTTCGCGGTTTCGCACCTTCGCCCGTTGCGCGTAATTCAGGTTGGCCACGGGCTCGCCCCGCAATTCGTATGTGCCGCCAGAGGGCGAATCCAGCAGCCCGAGAATCGAGAGCAGCGTGGACTTGCCGCAGCCCGACGGGCCGGAGATGGATACATAATCGCCGTGATGGATGGCAAAGGAAATGCCCGACAGCGCGTGGGTTTCAATCTCCTCGGTCAGGAACACCTTCTCGATGTTCTCCAATTGGATTAAAGGCAGGGGTGATTTCATGGGCAATATTTTAAATCGGGGTTTTGATCACGTTATGGCCATCGGCAGACATGCTGAGAATTCCGTGCTGGACTTGGATTTCAACCTTTTTGGTTCCGGAGGGAATCCCGGCTTTGAGCTTGCCGGCATCCAGAAGCAGCCATTGTTTCTGCACCTCCAACTCATGGCCGTCAAAGGTGATAATGGCGCGGTCGCCTCCATCTTTGAAAGTGGCATGTTCATCAAAGGTGGCCACCAGCTGGCGTTCGGGGGATGACGTGGAAATCCGGGTACGGGTGTGATGTCCGCAGCCGGTGGTAATCAAAACGCTCAAAATGACGGAGCCAAGAATGATAACTTTATTTATTGGTTTCATAGGGTTAACACCAACAGCTCGCTCATTTTGTTTCATTCACATTGCAGGGGCTTCCATCGGATTCACCCGGGCGACATACCGGCGGCCAGGTTCTCCGCCATCTGCTGCTCCAGGTGAAAGAGCAGTTCCTCGTCAATGTCCCGCTTGGCCCCGCCCCGCTGACCGACCGCCCGGAGCTGCGCCCAAATGTTTCGGAGCAATTTCACAGTAAAAGCTTTAACAGTGTTAAATCTCCATCCAGCCGTCCTTCAGGCGGATGATGCGGTCCCCGTATGCCGCCCATTGTTGATTATGAGTCACTTGAATGACCGTTACGCCTTCCTGATTAAGCTTTTTAAACAATTCCATGATTTCGCGGCCCTGATCCGTGTGCAGGTTGCCGGTGGGCTCATCCGCCAGGATCAACTTCGGCTTGGTGATAATGGCGCGGGCGATGGCCACCAGTTGTTGCTGGCCGCCGGAAAGCTGGCCGGGATACAGGTCTTTCTTCCCCACCATGTTGAAGCGGTCCAGCACATCGGCCACCAAGGCCTGACGCTCGGACTTGGGCAGGTTGCGATACGACAGCGGGATGTCCAGGTTCTCCGCCACCGTCAAATCATCCAGCAAATGAAATTGCTGAAACACAAAACCCACATGGCGCTTGTTCAACAGTTGCCGGTCCTTGCCCGACAACCGGTGCACCGGCATGTCCAGCAGATGATACTCCCCCGCCCAACCGTCGTCGTACAGGCCGAGGATGCCCAGCAAGGTGGATTTCCCCGCGCCGCTGGGGCCCATGATGGTGATGAATTCCCCGGCGGCGATGGTCAAATTGATCTGCCGCAGCACGTAGGTGAATCCCGCCCGGGTTTGATAACACTTCTCAACGTCGCGCAACTGGATCATTGGAATAAGTACTCCGGCTTCTCCCGGAGAGCTAAGTGCAGTGGATGATTCCATGGTCATAAACATAGTCCGAGTTAACTAATCGTGGCGCAACGCCGTCATTGGCTGCACCCGTGCCGCGCGCAGTGCTGGCAACAGGCACGCCACCGCGGCGGTCAGCCCCAACACCAGCACCACACCCATAAATGCGACCGGGTCGGTGGCCGTGGTTTGAAACAGGTTGAGGTGACTGGCGAGAAATCGGGTCACGCCAAAACTGGCCAGCACGCCCAGGCCCAACCCCAATCCCACCAACCGGCCGCCATCCCGAAATATCAGCCCCAGCACGTCGGTCCGCTGCGCGCCCAAGGCCATGCGCACCCCGATTTCCCGCGTCCGCCGCGCCACCAGGTAGGACAGCACGCTGTAAATCCCCAGGGTCGCCAGCCCCAAACCCACGGCGGCGAACACGCTGAACAGCGTCATGATGAACCGCGGCTGCCGGGCTTCGTCCCATAATGCCTCCTGGACCGTTTGCACGCCCAGCAACGGCACCTCGGCATCCAAATCCCGGGCCACCGAACGGACGGAGTTCATGATGTCCCGCGGGTCGTTAAACGTGCGGACGGCCAGCGTCCGATCCGGCGGAGTTACCAGCGTGTAGGGCACCAAAACCGCCGGTTGCGTTTGCTGGGTCAACCCCTGGTTCCGGGTGTTGGCAAAGATCCCGATCACCGTCAATTCCGCCGTGGCATTGGTGGGCAGCAGTACCAGTCCGGGCAATTTGGCGAACAACCCCAGTTGGATATGGCTGCCGATGGGCTCCTGACCGGCCGGCCAGAGTTTCGCCGCCGCTTCGTTGATGACCACGTAACGGTCCTGGCGCAACACCTCACGCTCCTCGTACATCCGGCCGCGCAGCAAGCGCACCCCGAAGGTTTTCAAATAGTCCGCACTCGTGGGACAGAGCGCGACGGTTTTGGTATCGGCAACCGGCTGGCCGTTGATGGTCACCGTGGAGTCCGGGCCGACGTTTGGCAGGCCGCTGTTTCCCGCCTCGGCCGCCTGCACCCCGGGCAGACGCTGGACCCGTTCAAGCAACGCTTGCAGGAATTGATTCCGTTGCTCCAGCGTTTTGTATCGCGCCGGTGGCAGGGTGAAGTACATCGTGATGGTGCGCTCCGGCCGAAACCCGGGATCCACCCGCACCAGGGCCACAAAGCTCCGGATGGTCAGCCCCGCGCTCACCAGCAACACCACCGCCGCCGCCACTTCGCCCACCACCAGGATGGCCCGCAACCGGCCCCCGCGCCGCAACCCCATGCTCTGCTGGTCAGCCTTCAGGGCATCCGTCAAGTCGGGCCGGGACGACTGCCAGGCCGGCATCAATCCGAAGACCACGCCCGTCGCCACCGAGACTGCCACACAAAACCAGAGCACCGGTCCGTTGACCTGGATCCGCGCCTCGTTCGGCACGTAATAATCCGGCATCAACAGCACCATCAGCCGCGTGATGCCCAGGGCAAAAACCAAACCCAGCACTCCGCCCACCAACGACAGCAGCACGCTCTCCGTCAGCAACTGCCGCAAAATGCGGCCCCGCCCCGCGCCGATGGAAAGGCGGATGGCCATCTCCCGCGCCCGCGCCGTGGCCCGCGCCAGTTGCAGGTTGGCCACGTTGGCACACGCAATGAGCAACAGCAACAGCACCGCCGCAAACAGCAGATGCAGCGCCCCCTGCATCTCGCCGCTGGCCGTCGTCATGTCCAGGTAATTGGTCAGCGAGGAATCAAACGATTCCTTGGGAAAATCGTCCGGGTAAGCCTTTGCCAGTTGATGCTGCAACACCTGGAATTGTTCCCGGGCGACCGCCGCCGTGATTCCCGGCTTCAGCCGCACGATGGGAAACATGCGGCCGGGCTCGTCCGGCAGATTCTTCGCCGGCAGCCACAAGCCATCCGATGTCCACCAGCCGAAGCGCGGAGGCATCACCCCAATCACCGTGTAGTCCTGACCCTCCAGGCGCAGGGTGCGCCCGATGGCCTCAGGCTTGCCGGCAAACAACCGCTGCCACAGTTTGTAGCTGATAACAGCCACCGGTTCCGGCTGGCCATTGTGGAAATCGGAGGGCCCGAAGCACCGGCCCACCAGGGGCGCCACCTGCATAAAATCAAACGCGCTGGCCGTGAGCTGGACGGCGGTGATCGCATCCGGGGCGTACTCGCCGGTCAACAGGACATGGCCCGGCATCGTCGCCATGATCTGCGCCACCGCCGGGAGTTGCGCCATCGCCTCCCGCTCCGCCCGATTGTACGGCCGCATGACCTGCTGGTTCTTGGAGCTGTTCACGCCCGGGGCCCAAATGCCCTCCGGATGGCCATACGGATACGGATGCAGCAGCACGCCATAGACGACGCTGAAAATGGCGGTCGTGGCCCCAATGCCCAAGGCGAGCGTCAATGCCGCCACCAGGGTGAAGCCGGGACTCTTCTTCAAGATCCGGGTCGCGTAGCGGAGGTCCTGCCAGAAGGTCTCGCCAAAATTCGCGTTCCCCTCTTCGCGGCATTCCTCCCGCACCGCCTGCACATTGCCAAACCGGCGCCGGGCATCGCGCGCCGCCGCCTCCGCTGTCATCCCGGCGGCAATGTTCTCCGCGATGCGCTGCTCCAGGTGGAATTGCAGCTCGGCGTCAATTTCGTGCCGCACTCCCCGCCGTTGCCAGACTGAGAGGAGTTTGGTCCAGGTTGGTTTGAAGAGGTTCATGACAGGTTGTTTTGGGGGCTCAATTGAATTTCACTCGTAGCGCAGTGCCTGCATGGGGTCGGTGTTGGCGGCCCGTTGCGCCGGGAGCCAGCCTCCGGCGAAGGCGGCGATAATTAGCAATAGGGGCACCATCACAAAGGTCATCTGGTCGGTGGGCGTGACTTCAAACAAAAGGCTGCGCAAAAGCCGCGTGAGGGCCAACGCCGCCACCAATCCAATCATGATTCCGGCCAGACACGGCTTCATCGCCTGCCAACTCACCATCAGCAGCACTTGATGCCGTTGCGCCCCCAGCGCCAGACGCACTCCAATCTCGCGGCGGCGTTGCGCCACCACACTGGCCATCACGCCATAGACCCCGACGAGCGCCAGCGTCAAACCCACCGCCGCAAACACTGCCAGCAGGATCATTTGCAGGCGTTGCCGCGAATAGGAATCCGCCATCAATGAGGTCAGCGTGCGGACATCATAAAGCGGTTGCCGCGCGTCCAAACCTGTCACAGCCTTGGTCAAAGCCGGAATTACCGCCACCGGATCGCCCTGGGTTCGCAGTACGAGCTGACCGGTGAACCAGCAGCGTTGCTCAATGGGGAAATACATCTCCGGCTCCGGCGGCGCCGTAAGACTCCGTTGCCGGGTGTCCTGAATGATGCCGACAATCTCGGTGGGCCGGTCGCGGTAGCCGTCCATTACCCGAAGGTGCTGCCCCAGGGCGGCTCCGTTCGGGAAGAAGGTCCGCAAGAACGATTCGTTCACGATGGCGACAAACGGGGCAGCCCCGGTGTCGTGTCTGTCAAAGCTCCGGCCCTGCAACAAACGAATTCCCATCGTCTGAAAGTAATTGGGACTCACCTGTGAATAGCCGGCTGGCCGGGGTGCCGCCGGTTTCAGCTCCGGTCGGCCCGGTATTTGCACCTGCATCTGCCCCCCAACCGCCGTCAATGGCAGCCCCATGACGACCGCAGCGGATTCGACTCCCGGCAACGCGGCGGCGCGTTCAACCAATTGTGCGAGGAAAGCTTTCCGGTACGGCTCCCGCTCACTAAAGCTGTTCCCGGGAAAGCGCGAGTCGGGCATAAAAACGGAAGCGGTGAGGATGTGGTCCGGCCGGTAGCCCGGGTCACTGGCACGGATGCTGGCAAAACTGCGCCCCAGCAACCCCGCGCTGATCAACAACACCAGGGCGAACGCAAACTGCGCCGCCACAAAACCATTTCGCAGCCGGGAGCCCCGGCCGCCGGTGGAACCGCGGGCGGAATCGTTAAGCGCGTCATTCAGGCTGATGCGGGAGGCGAACCAGGCCGGCACCAGGCCGAAGGCCAGACCGGTGAGCAGGGTTATGAACGCTGAGAAGACCGCCACCGCACCATCCAGCCGCACACTTTCCAAGCGCGGAAGGCCCAGGGTTCCCAGTTTGAGCACGAGCGCCAGGCTGAATTGAGCCAGAAACCAGCCGGCCACCGCGCCGGCGGCGGCGAGCACCAAGCTTTCCAAAACCAGTTGGCGGATGATGGCCGGGCGCCCCGCACCCAGCGCGCCGCGGATGGCAAACTCGCGGGCGCGTTTGAAGGCCCGCGCCAGCAGCAGGTTCGCAACATTGCTGCACGCGATCAGCAGCACGAAACCCACCGCGCCGGACATGATATATAAAGGCCGTTTGCAGTCCCCCACAAGCTGGTCACGCAGCGGCAGCAGCGTGACGCCCCACCCCCGGTCCGGCTCATACTGTTGCCCAAGCCGATGGGTGATTGTCGCCATTTCGGCCCGCGCCTGTTCCAGCGGCACCCCCGGCTTGAGCTTTCCAATGGCTTGATAATTATGCCCGCCGCGGTTTTCCAGCTCCCACGATTCAAACCCCATTGGCACCCAAAGGTCGGCATCGGCCGGGCCAAAGTGAAACTCCCGGGGCAAAACCCCAATAATGGAATAAACGTTGCCATCCAGGGTGATGCCTTTCCCCAGAATATCCCGAGAGCCATTGAACCGCTCGCGCCACAGGCGGTTTCCCAGAATCACCACCTGCTTCTTTCCCTCAACGTCCTCTTGCGAAGTGAAGTTTCGCCCCAACATCGGCTGAACTCCCAGCAACGGGAAAAAACTCGCGGAAGCCCGAACCCCAAAGACCCGGGCGGGTTCCCCATTGCCGGTGAGATCAAAGCCCCCGGGTTGATACGCAGCAACGTCTTCGAAGGATGCGCTCTGCGCGCGCCAGTCCACGAAGGCTGGCGCGGTCAGGCCGACATAGTCCTGGCCCTGTTCCCGTTCGTTGTTAAATAACGCCACCAGCCGGCCTGAACCGGGATAAGGCAGTGGTTTGAGCAATACCCCGTTCACGAGCGAGAAGAGGGTCGTATTAGCCCCAATGCCAAGTGCAAGGGTCAGTACCGCAATCGAGGTAAAGCCGGGGTTCTTCCGCAACATCCGCAGTCCGAAACGGACGTCTTGCAGCAGTGTTTCGCCCAGATTCGCCCCGCGGGTCTCGCGGCATTCCTCCCGCACCGCCTGCACATTGCCAAACCGTTTCCGGGC
>DATJIU010000230.1:0-12799 GCA_035492855.1 Dongiaceae bacterium
CGGCGTATCCAGGCAGCCGATCAGGTTCATGAGCGTGGATTTGCCCGAGCCGGAAGGCCCCATGATGGCCACGTATTCGCCGCGCTGAATATCCAGGGTGATTTCGCGCAGGGCGTGAATGGTTTCCCCGCCCATCTGGTAGCGGCGGGAGATTTTATTCAGGCGGATGAGGCTCACGGCTGGGATTTGGAGTCGCCCCCGGCGGGACCTTTTTTGATCTTCTTGCCGTCTTCCAGTTCCCGGCTGATGGCCCGGGAGCCGCCTGAGACAATTTCCTCGCCCTCCTTCAATCCGTCCACAATTTCCCAATGCGTGGCGTCGCTGATGCCCGTCTTCACCGGCACCATCTTCACGTGGTCGCCCTCCACCACGAAAACCACATCAATGGTTTTCTTTTTGTCGCCGGCGGCTTTGCCGGAATCCTTGGCCGTCGGGGCGGCGTTGGTGCCGCTGGTGGCGGCTACCGTGTTGGTATCCACTCCGGTCGCCTTCGCCTTTTCTTTTTCCTTGGGTGCGCGGGCGGTAACGCTGGCATAGGGTACGGCCAGAACGTTCGTGCGCGACTGCGTTTCAATTTCCGCGGTCACCGACATGCCCGGCCTAAAATTCTCATTTTCCTGGAACCGGATCCGGACCTGGAATTTGGTGGCCTCCTGGGAACTGGAACTCGAGCTCGTGGCGGAATTCAATCCCTCCGAGGAATTGGCCACATCCGTGACCGTGCCCTTGAAGTTCCGGTCCTCGAAGGCGTCCACCTCCAGGCGCACATTTTGGCCGGGCTTGATGGCGGTGACGTCCTGTTCGCCCACATCCACGCGGGCCTCCATTTCATGGAGGTTGGCAATGGTCATGATGTCGGTGCCGGCGTTTTGCACTGTGCCGAGCACGCGTTCGCCCAATTGGGAATTCAGTTTGCTCACCGTGCCCGTGAGCGGGGCCACGATGGTGGTCTTGTCGAGCGAATCCTGGGCGCTGGCCACCTGGGCCTTGGAGCTTTCCACCTGGTGGGTGGCGCTGCTCACCTGGGCCGCGGCAATGTCACGCGCGGTTGTGTATCCCACGTAATCCGACTCGGAAATCAGGTCCCGCCGGAACAATTCGTCGTTGCGTTTGAAATCCGCCTCGGCCTTGGTCAGGGTGGCCTCGGCCTGGACCTTGCCGGCGAGAGAAGACTCATAACTGGCCTTGGCCTGGTTCAATGCGGCCAGATAGAAGTCCGGCTTAATTTTCAGGAGCAGGTCGCCCTTGTTCACGTGCTGGCCTTCCTTCACGGCCAGTTCGATGATCTCGCCGCTGACCTCGGGGCTGATATGCACCTGCGTGACCGGCTGGATTTTGCCGTTGGCCACCACCGTTTCGGTGAGGTTGGTGCGGATGACCTTTTCGGTCTGGACCGTGATTACGGGCTCACGTTTTTTAAAAATGGCCACCGCACCCAGGGCCAAAAGCCCCAGGAGGATGATGGTGAATATGATAAATTTTCTGCGTTTCTTTGATTTTGCCATGAGTTGCCTAGGTTAAGACACACTTGCCGGGAAATTGTTTCGATAAAATTCCGGTGTTTGGGCCGGATGGGGAATTAACGACTTCATGCGAAGATGTTTCTCAGCCGAAGCCCATCAGTTTCCGCACGACGGCCCCAACCGCAAACAGCGCGATCATGACGATCGCCGTGCTGCCAAACATCCACGCCGCGGCCTTGCCCAATGAAACCCCGGCCAGCTTGGCAATACCGATGCTCTGCACCCCAAGCTGCCACACGGTAAACAGGTTCAAGGCCATTAAGGCGGCATGCCACGTATTGAAGGGGTCAACGTCTTTGATGAACATCGCCGGGGTCGCCCCGGCGTAAAGGTTGCCGGTGACCATGACCAGCAGGGCGCGCACCAGGGCGCCCAAAACCGCAAGCATGCCGGCCAGCCCGGCCACCTCCAACGCCCGCAAAAAGGGATAACGGCCGCGCATAATGACCGCACCGCCGAGCCAGATAAAAAAACCCGACCACAAGGTGGCAACCACTCCGCCAAACAGTCCGCCGACCACCTGGAAAATTTGCGCCACGGGGTTGCCCGTTTCAGCCCTCTTGCTGGCTTGGTCCGCCTGTTCCTGGGTCATCCGGCCGTGCTCGACCATTTTTTTGAACATCCGGTCCTGCAATTCCAGGTTCTGCTCGCGGACAGCGGGCTGGAGGTTGATCACCCACGTGGTCAGGGCCAGCATCACTGACAGGATCAGGGTTGGCACGAGCCAGTTGGCCACGGAGGGCGGGCTGGCTTTCAGCGATTCGAAGACCTCACCGGGAACGGCGAAAACATTGGCCAACCGGCCGGCCAGCGACATCGCCGGGACCGAATTTTCCGCAGGCACTTCCGGGGGAATGGGCGGGGGCTCGTTCATGACGGCTGGGTTGCTTCGAATTTTGGAACTTTAGTTCAGCAACCATGGACCATAGTTGCCCAGGTGTCCAGTGCGGAGAAGCTTATGCGTCAGTTCGCGGCCGGGTCAGCGCGACTTCAAATAAGCCCCACACGTTTCCCGCACGACCAGCCGGGGCGATAACATCAGGGTGCGCGGCGGCAGCGACGGGTTTTTGATGCGCTCCCGTAGCGCGTTGAAAGCCGTGACGGCGATGTCCCGGCAGGGCTGCTCCATGGTGGTCAGGGGAATGGTAAGCAGGCTGGCAAAGCGCACGTCGTCGAATCCCACCAGCCGCAAATCCTGCGGCACCCGGATGCCGAGGCGGGAGAGGTTTTGCAACAGTTGGGCGGCGAGATGGTCACTGGTGCAGAGCACGGCATCCAACTGCCGGGCCCGGGCAAACGAGCGCACAAACGAGAGGTCTGTGGGGTCACCGGCCAACACAAAGGAGCGGGGCACTTCCAGGCCGTGGGCGAGGAGGGCAATGCGGGCGCCAGCCACCCGGGCATCTACCGTGGATGCGGTCAGCGGGCGCATCACATATGCCAGCCGCCGCGCGCCCAGCCGGATGAGATGATCCGCCAGTTGGTAACCGCCGGAGAAATTGTCCACCCCCACCAAATCATATTCGCTGCGGGTGGGGAACGGGCCGAGGTCGCGGTCCAGCAGCACCACAGGGATGCCGGCTTGGCGGAGAAACTCGGTGATGCGGCGGTTGACGGATTCCCGGTCCGCCTGATGTTCGAACGGCACAAAAAAAACTCCGGCCACCCCATGCGCGGCGAACCGGGAGCATAATTCCTCCGCCTCGGCGACAGTCATGGTGGCCTCGCTCACCGGTGCCGCGCTGCCGCCCCAGGAAATGCCGTAATCATTGACCCGCGCCAGACTGGCAATTTCGCCGCAAATGGATTCAAAAATTTCGGTATGACGCAGGCTCGGCACAATCATCCCCAACTGGGCCACCGGATGCGCAAACATGCCGCGAGTCTTGCCCGTGCGGAGGTAGGTGCCGGAGCCGCGACGGCGTTCAATAAGTTCCTGCTCCTGCAAGTCCCGCAACGCCCGGCCAATGGTGGGCCGTGACACCTGGAAGCGCTGTACCAGCCGGTTCTCGCTCGGCAGCCGGCCGGTCTGCCGGTATTTGCCGGCGATGATTTCCGCAGCGAGCTGGCGGGAAATGGCCTGATGTTTGGGGGGTGGATTCATGGCCAAGTTGTCATGGCTGCATTGATGGCCAAAGTTGACAACTTTATTGGCAGATGTCAAATGCCGGATTGTTATCCCGGGCGGCGCGACGAACATTGAGGGCATCACATGAACACATCCGTCAATCGGACATCGGGTGAAGCTGTCGCCACCGGCATTCCCACCCGAATTACTCCCGCATTGCTGGGCGCCACCGCCGTGGCCGCCTTGGGCGGGTTGCTGTTTGGTTTTGATACAGTGGTCATCTCGGGCTGTCAGCAACAACTCAAGGACCTGTTCCAACTGGATGGTTTTCAGCAGGGGTTCATGACCGCCTCGGCGTTGATTGGAGCGGTCATCGGCTCGCTGGCCGCCGCCAAGCCGGGTGATTGGTGGGGCCGCCGCGATTCCCTGAAAATTGCCGGTTTCTTTTATCTGCTGTGCGCCTTGGGGTGTGGTCTGGCCTGGAGCTTCTGGCCGCTGGTGGGTTTCCGGCTGCTGGGCGGCATCGCCGTGGGCGCCACGTCCGTTTTGGGCCCGATGTATCTGGCGGAAATTGCGCCCGCCGCCTGGCGGGGGCGGTTGGTGGCGTTCTTCCAATTTAACATTGTGCTGGGCTGCCTGATTGCGTTGTTCTCCAATTATTGTCTGGGCCGCTTGAATTTTGGGCCAACGGAATGGCGCTGGAAGCTGGGCATCCAGGCGGTGCCGGCGCTGGCATTCTTTGTCCTGCTGTTCTTCATTCCCCGGAGTCCTCGCTGGCTGATGATGCGGGGCAACGCAGGCGAGGCCACCACGGTGTTGCAGGCCATCGGCGTGGCGGATGTCCCCGCCCAGCTTGCGGTGATTCAGGATTCCTTGCGCGAGGAAGCCGGGGGCGCCGTGGCGCCCTTGTTTGTGCGGTCGCTGGCCAAGCCGATATTCCTGGCCTGGGCCGTCGCCATGTTCAACCAGCTCGATGGCATCAACGCCCTGTGGTACTACCTGAATCCCATTTTCACCATGGCCGGATTTACCAAAGTTTCCGGCGACTTGCAGGCGGTGATTCTGGGAGTTGCCAACTTGGTGGCTACCCTGGTGGGCATGGCCATCATTGACCGCGCGGGGCGCAAACCATTGCTGCTTTGGGGCGCGGTCGGCACCGGAGTGTGCATGGGACTGGTGGCTTGGGTCTTCAACGGCCCGACGCATCACGGCTGGCTGGTCTGGCTGCTGGTGGGATTTGTCATCTGCCACGCCTTCGGCCAGGGCGCGGTGATCTGGGTGTACATCAGCGAAGTATTTCCCAACGCGGTCCGGGGCAAGGGCCAGACGCTGGGCAGTTTCACCCACTGGTTCATGGCTATGCTGGTTTCATGGACGTTTCCCGTGGTGGCCCGGGACGCGGGGCAGCCGAATGCGGGTTTGCCATTTGCTTTTTTTGCCGTGATGATGGTGGTCCAGATCATTGTGGTGGCCCTCTGGTTTCCCGAAACCAAACGGGTGGCGCTGGAAGACATGCAACAACAGCTCCGGCATTGAGCCCGGGCCGCAGATGGATCGCAAGCAAATGGAACTTCAGAAAATTCACGCCCGGGTGGTGCCCGGACATCAGGTGGCTTCAGGACGCAATGGGGATCCCCGTTTTCCCGGCGGCACGGTGCGCATGCAGTTGCCACATTTTCAGCAACGCGGCCTCGACCTGCGGCACCTGTATCCCGGGACGGTGAACGTCAGTATCGCCCCGTTACAATTCCGTGTGCGGCAACCCCGCTACACCTTCCCGCAGGTGCAGTGGCATCCTACCGCGCCGGCGGAAACGTTTTCGTTCTTTGACGTGCGGGCGCAGGGGACTGGTGGGGCCGCTGTTGCGGGATTCATCTACTATCCGCATCCCGAGACCAAGCCGGAACATTTTCAGCAACCGGATGTGTTGGAATTGTTGCTTCCGTTCATGAACGCTATCACGTATGGCGCCGACTTGATTTTGGAAATCTCGCCGGCGCAAATCCTCATTGAAACGCCGGTCAATCCGGCCGGCCAAGCCAGGTGAACTATTCGATATGAAATCTGCGGTTTCAAGCTGGCTCGGGTTAGTTGCGAGCCTGACAATGTTGCTGCCAACGCCGGGGGTAGCCCAGGGCGTGGCAGACCTGTACCGGATCACCGGCGGCGTGTCGCACGACCGGATGGATTTCCGGGATATGGCCATTCCCAAAAACGGCGAAGTGGTACTGGCGGATGTGCCGGGGCCCGGAAAAATCACCTATTTTTACATTACCGACGACACGCGGGGAAATTGGTATCCGGGCCTGGTGCTGAAGATTTATTGGGACGATGCCAAATTTCCCAGCGTGGCCGTGCCGCTTGCGGATTTTTTTGGGGCGGTGGGCGGGCGCTCTGTGGACTACGCCTCGGCCGTTATGCAAATCAATCACGCCTGTTTCATGTGCTATCTGCCGATGCCGTTTGGCACGCGGGCCCGGGTGGTGCTGGCCAACGATGGCGACCGTGATTACACGCAGAAGGTGGCGTATGGGATTGATTTCGAAACCGACGTGGCCTACGCCAAAGAATCCAGCCGGTTGCACTGTGAGTGGCGCCGGAGCAATCCGGTAACCAACGGGCTGCACGCATTGCTCGACGTGCGCGGGCGGGGCCAATACGTGGGCAGCATTTTGCAGGTGAGCTCCCGCAATCCCAACGTCTGGTTTGGTGAAGGCGATACCATCTTTCACCTGGATGGTGAAACCCACGGGCACACGCCGGGCACTGAGGACGAATATGGTTCGTGCTGGGAAGACCCGCATTGGCGCACGTTTTCCTCCCCGTATTGTGGTCATGTCATGAACCAGAACGGCGTGAACCGGATGTATCGCTGGTACGTGGCCAATCCGGTGCGTTTTCAAAAGACGCTCCAGGTGGAAATCCAAAATCAACATGATAACGGCCAGCCTACGAGCCACGACGCGGATGATTATACCAGCGTGGCTTTTTGGTATCAGGCGGGAGCCCATGCGGTCAGCGCCTTGCCCGATTTTAAAACGCGTACTGCGGCGAGTTTTGGCGGCGAACTTTGAACCGAAGGAGCTTTGATTATGAACCAACGTTGGCGAAACATTTGCGGAATCGGCTTGACGGTATTGACGGTGCAACTAGGTGGGACCGCCAGGGGCCAGACGGCGGATGTGGCCATCGGTAATTTGTCTGCGAATTCCTACGGCGATTGGAAGGCGACCGGCACGGCGTTCAACCCGGGCCCGGCAACCGGCGACTGGTTGCCTAAATTAGAAATTGAAAATGCCGCCGGCAATGTGGTCGTTAGCAGCGAGAAGGAAGGGGACGGCCCGACCGGCACGCTGACTTCGCCCGAATTCAAGCTGGAGCGCAAATATATCGCCTTTCGCATTGGTGGCGGTGATTACGAGCGCGACACCTGTGTGGACCTTTTGATCGCGGGCAAAGTAGTCAAACGCGCCACCGGCTGGCGTAGTGACCGGTTGGTGTCCACCAGTTGGGACGTGAGCGCCTGGCAGGGGCAAATGGCGCAGCTTCAGGTGGTGGACACTGCCAGCGGCGATTGGGGGCACGTCAACGTGGCGGGCTTCGTGCAGACGGATGCGCCGGAGCGGTTGCCGGTCTCAGTAGGACCGTTGTATCACGAGGCGTTGCGGCCGCAGTTTCATTTTACGGCGCGGCAATGGACCATGGACCGCCTGAATCCCGGCATGCAACAGGAAGGCTGGATCAACGACCTGAACGGGCTCATTTATTACGACGGCGAGTACCATCTGTTCGCCCAGCGCTGGGCCAAATGCTGGATTCATGCGGTGAGTCGCGACCTCGTGCATTGGACCGAACTGCCGCCGGCCTTCTGGGAAGAGCAGGCCGGCACCGGGTCGCAATCCGGCACGTGCGTGGTGGATTATGCCAATACCTCGGGGCTGGCGCCGGACCCGGCACATCCGGCGATGGTGGCGTTTTTCCCGCGCTGGGACAACCGCAACCAGTGCATCGCCTACAGCCTGGACCACGGGCGCACCTGGAAATATTATGCGCACAATCCCGTGTTGGAACATCCTGAGCGCGATCCCCAGGTGTTCTGGTACGAGCCGACCCGGCACTGGGTGATGATGTTGTATGGCGACAGCCAGTATCACATTCTCACTTCCACCAACCTGCTGGCCTGGCAGGATGAGCATCATCCCATCAAGGACAGCTTTGAGTGTCCGGATTTCTTTGAACTGCCCGTGGATGGCGACCGCGCCCATGTGAAATGGGTGTTGATCCAGGGTAACGGCAATTATTCCATCGGCACATTCGACGGCACCGAGTTCAAGGAGGAAACCGGGCGCCGGCCGTGCGATGTGGGGCCGAATTTTTACGCCACCCAAAGCTGGCACAACACCGACACCGGCGATGGCCGGAGGATTCAGACCGCCTGGATGCGCGGCTCCAATTTCCCGGACATGCCCTTCAACCAGCAAATCAGCTTTCCCTGCGAGCTGACATTACACACCACGACGGACGGCTTACGCTTGTTCCGCGAGCCCATCGCGGAGATCGCGCTTTTGCATAATGGCGAGGATGCGTGGACCAACCGGACGTTGCGGGTCAATGAAACCCTGCCGCTGGAACCGGCGGGCGAGCTGTTTCATATTCGGGCGCAAATGGCCATTCCTGAAGGCGCGAAACTCACCTTCCGTTTCCGCGGCAACACGGTAACGCTCGCGCCGAATTCCCTCCGGTCCGGCAATCGCACCGTCGCGGTGCCCAGCCCGGTGCAATCGGTGGAGTTCTTACTGGACCGCGCCTCCATTGAAACCTACGTGAACGCCGGTGAAATATCCTCCACGCGCTATGTGTTGCCTGCGGAGGAAGGCCTGTCGGTCCGGGCGGAAGGCGGCGAAGTGACCCTCAAATCGCTCGTCATTTACCCGCTCAAATCCGCCTGGCCGGATGCAGTTTCGCAATAAGCCATAGACGCCAACGGCAGTTCTGACTCGGCGCCACCGGCTTATTTGTGGTCGGTTGCTTCGCCAATCATCAGACGCACATCCTTGCGCCGGGATTCTGGTGAAACTTTTAATTCCACCAATTTGCCAGCGCGGTAGCTGCCTGCGATGATAGTGTTTTTGGGTGCGTGCAGCTTGAAACTTACGTCCCATTTTTCCGGCCATGCGGGGAGCACATAAACCTGATCGCCATCGGCTTGGAGCACCAGGTCCTGCAAGGTAAGCATCAGGTTGTTGCCGTGATCCTGGTCCGGCAGCCAGTCGTAGTTGGGGCCCCACATGGCGGGGAAACGGAAGTGGGGATTGGAATTACCAGCTTTGGCCAGCAGCAATTCGCCCGCGGTATCGGCCAGCCCGGCAATGGCGGCGCACTGGCCGTCGTATTGCCAGCCCACCGACGCCTTTTCAATCCGGTCGCGAAACGTATTCACGGCCACGTCCGTATTGGGCCGGCCCACGCCGTAAAGCCGGAAGGGCCACAGCGCATAGAATTCGGGGTTTTCCACGTTGCTGCGCTGCGGGTCAAATTCCGCCGCGGGCCTGATGTGGCCATCTTTCACCGGCAGCGGCGGCGTGGCGGCCTGCATGCGTTGCCAGAATTCCCGGTCGGCGGGCGCGGCGGGTAACCGCAGCAGGCGCGCGCAAACATCCGTCAACCCCGCCACGCTGGGCGTGTCGTTCGTGACGTGATACCAGTACGTCTCCACCGCCTGCGTCGGCGTGAGCACCAGCTTGCCGTCCGCATCGCGATGAAACCGCGTGTCGTAATAGCGCAACACCTCATTGGCCATCGGCACGAGGTCGTTGGTCAGAAATGTTTTGTCGTTCGTGTATTCGTAATAATCCAGCATCAGCGCGGTCAGTTCCAGCCCCTGCTGCCAGGCGTATTGCCACCACGGCGAAAGAATTTCGCTGGGCACATGGCCCGTGCGGTCCCAACCATAATCCCCGTTCGCGTACGTGCCAAAGATCGTCATGGTCTCGGGGAAATAAACACCCGCGGCCCCGTAATAAGCCCTGGCCCGGGCTTCAGCCAGCGGCACCGCCGCTTCGTACATCCGGAACAACGGGCGCAACTCGTCAAAATCGCCGCGCGCAATCATCGGGAAATAGGGAATGCGCGTGTTCTGCCACCAGAACGAATCACCCCAGCGCCGCCAATCCGGATTGTAATCCGGGCCGCCGGCAAATTTGGGGTCCACCGTGAAAATCGAGCCGTTGAATTTGAGGGGATAATTGCCGCGCCCGGCGCAGGCGGTCATCCAGCGCTGTAAAATATACGCGCGGGTAATTTGCGTCCCCGCCGTCAGCGCGGGGGTATTGGTCGTGGCCGGGGAATCCGCCTGCACAAAAATCCAACTGCGGTCCCAAAACTGATGCCACCATTTGGCGGTGCGCCGTAGCTCCGCGGCCGGCTTGGCCGGTTGGGGCAACTGGCTTTCCCACGCGGCGAACGTCGGTGTTTGCGCGCTCTGCGTGGCAATCGTCAGCGCAAAGGATTTTACCGTGCGCGGCGTTTCCAGCGCATTGGGCGCGGTAGCCTTAAAACCCCGGCCGCTCATCCGCGCCCCAAACGTGCGTTGTGCCAACGGGTCCTGCGCCAGCCCGGCCAGCGCTTCCAGCCCCTGATGCTCAAGGGTCAGCGGCACCACACTGTAGGCATTGCGATGCCATGCCAGCACGGCATCACCCGGCGAATTGGTTACCACATCGGGGCTTTCCCACACGGTGACATTTGTCGGGGCATTGAGCATGGTCCAACTGGAATTGAGTTCCTCGCCGACCAGGACATGCTTTTCCGTGCGCCACGTTTCCCAGGTGGCGGTGATGGTTCGTGGCGTATCACTCTGCCCGGTCACATAAACCACCGGCGCAGCAGCATCCACAAACAAGCACAATGAAACATCCCCGGCCTGGATGACAATTTGGCCGTCGCGCAATTTCAATTCCTGGCGGAACGACTGGCCCGGAGTGAAAGGATTCGGGGACAGATGCACCCGCACCCGGCCGAGCTTTAGCAACCGGCAACATTCGCTCCAGGCATCGGTGCGCGCCACGTAAAAGCGCAGGTCGCCGTCCGGCTCCACCCATACATTGAGCCCCACCTCTCCGTTGCCAATGGGCATGGCGCCGGCTGCGTTTTCGCTGGGCGAAGTCCATACCACGTTATAGTCGTCCAGACTGGCAAAGGCGGCGGCGCGGGCCACCGCGGCATTGCCCAGGAGCAATCCGGCCAGCAAGGGCAGGGCGCGGGTCAAATAGCCTTGGCAAACTTTTCGCGGATCAAAGGGAAGCGGTTTCATGGGTTCAGATCAGATTGATATTACCGGTTCGTTCGGAATGATACAAACCGCAGTATCTGGTGGGAGGCTATTTTTACCGGGGAGGATTTTATCGTAGCTGAGCCGTTTGGACGACCTTGTCCCCGGCCGTTATTAAACGCATAATGACTGGGTAGGACCGCGGTTGTCCGCCGCCCCTGATACACGTACCGGAGTTATGGCCCAGTTATTGATGTTTCCCGACCCGCGCCCTTTGGTGGAGCGGCTGGGGAACGCTTTTTTCCGGCAGTTGCCGCGCCGCCCCGGCGTGTATTTGATGCGCGACGCCGGGGAAACCGTGCTTTACGTGGGCAAGGCCCGCAATTTGCGCCAACGGCTGGGCCATTACCGGGTGGCCAACCCGGAGCGCCTGCCCCGGCGCCACCTGCGCCTGTTGCGGGCGGTGCACCACATAGAATTGCAGGAATGCGCGGATGAAGCGGCTGCCCTGGCGCGGGAAGCCGAGTTGCTCCTGGCTTTGAAGCCGCGCTTCAACCGGGCCGGAGTGTGGACCCCGCCTCCGCGCCATCTGGTCTGGCGTGCAGTGGATGCCCGGCTGGAACTGGCCGTCACCCTGGAGCCCGAAGCCGATTGGCAAGCGCTCGGACCGTTCGGTGGCGGAGTGACACATTTGCGGGCGGCGCTGGCCCGGCTGCTGTGGCTGGTACGCCACCCGGATCGGGGTGTGGCGGCACTGCCCGCTGGTTGGATTCGCGGGCGGTTGGGGAAAACTGCGGTCATTGCCGGTGCTGCCGGCGCGGCGAAGGTGGCCGATGCGACCGCCAAGTTGCTTGCCGCCGTATTGGCCCGTGATGCCGCCGGGTTTGACGCCGCGTTGGGACCTTGCCCTTTCGCACAAAGCTACGCGCTGGAATTGTGGGAGGCCGACCGGGAAACGGTGAGCCGCTTCCTGCAGGCCAAAAAGCATTCCGGCTAGCAGTGAGTCAACTGCCGGAGACGGGCGCACCCCTCAATCAATATGCACCGGATGCCGGTGCACCAGGATGTGCCGGGTGCCTTCCGCGGTGAGTTCACTGCGCATCAGGTCTACGGCGGTTGCATGCCAGGTGCCAAAATGTTGCTCCTGCAAACGGCTGGCACGTTCGCGCATCTTTTCCCATCGGCCATGAAAGCCGGGCTTGATCCGGCCCAAGGTGATGTGGCCGCGAAATTTTTCCGGTGGGGCCGCCGGATTGAGCGGGCGCAATGCCGTATCCAACTGCCGGTGCAGCTCGGCCAGTTGATTCCCGGCATCCGTCGCGCCCGCCCAAATGACCCGGGGTTTGGCCGGGCTGGGAAAATAGCCGATGCCTTGCGCCGTCAGGGTCAGGGCCGGAAAGCCGGCGCAAACCACGGTCACTGCGGCTTCCAGCCAGCCGAGCTGTTCCGGAGGAATATCGCCGAGAAATTTCACTGTCACATGGAATTGCTCCGGGCGCGTCCAGCGCCAGGCCCCCGGCGGCGCGTCACGACGCAACTGGCTTTGAGCCCGGCGCAATTCCGCGCGGATCGCGTCGGGTAGCGCCACAGCCAAAAAAAGTCGCAGAAAGGGGGCGGAGGTTTCGACCGTCACGGCTTCACGTGATGCACCGCCATCGGAAAAAAGTCCAGCGGAGTTTTGCAAGTTTGTGGCCGACTTGAGTTGGCTTTGTTGCCCGCCCTCACCCCAACCCCCGGGAGAGGGAGAGCAACGTGCGCTGTTTTTTTGAAAAACACAACGCGGGGCTGGTCGGACGAACTTGATAATATTCTGTGACGCGTCAGGTAAAAGTCCTCTCCCGGGCCGGAACGATTCAGATGGCGTTTGGTGGTGCTGCGGGTTGAAGCTGTGTTTTGTATGAAGAAACCAACCTCACCACACACAGGCAGCACGCACCA
>DATJIU010000231.1:0-20546 GCA_035492855.1 Dongiaceae bacterium
GGAGGCGAGCTTCAGCACGCTGGGCGGCACGTTCAACCTGGACCTGGCGTTTTCCCGCGACCGCCATATCGGCAACGGCACGGCCCAGCAACTGCAATATCATTTTTATCCCGTGCCGGGCAGCCGCTTTGCCGACGGGGTGTTCAACGTGTCCGTGTCGCACCAAAGTCCGCTGTACACGCCGCCGCTGGTGGGGGCGACGGCGCTGGCGCACTCGGATACGTGGAATTTCCAGGCGCGCTACTCGCAACGGTTAAATGAGCATTGGTCGGCGGGCATTGGCTATTCGCATCAGCTCGCGGGGCACGACACCCAACTGGCCAGCTATAATCTGGTGGCCGGATATCATGGCGGCCGCGTCAACGCCGACGTGAGCCTCAACCGCAATTCGGGCAGCGCGCGGGGCCAGGAATGGACGGCGTTTTTCACGTTGCGTTTTGATCTCGAACGCCGGCAAACCTTGTATGCCAGCTATGATACCGCCACGCATGCCAGCCGCACGGAGTGGCAGTACACCCCGCCGAACAATGTGGAATCCGTCGGCGCCACGCTGGGAGTGCAAACCGAGCCGGAGCATGAGGACATTTACGGCAACGTGCAATATTGGGGCCGGCGCGCGGAATTGTTGTTGAGCCAGAACACCCTGACCTCGGGCGACAGCGCCACCAGCCTGCGCTGGGGCACCGCGCTCGTCTATGCCGACGGCGAGTTCGGCGTTTCGCGACCGGTGCTGGATTCCTTTGCCCTGGTGCACAGCGCCGGCAGCCTGACGGACGAAGGTGGCGTGGGCACGCAACCGTTGGGCCGGATTTATGAAGGCAAGGAAGACTGGTTCGGCCCGGCAGTGTTGCCGGAAATCAGTTCCTACTACCCGCAGCATGTGGCGGTGGAGCCGTTGCAACCGGATGCCGAGTTTGACCCGCAGGAAGGCGACTTTGTGATGCATCCCACGTATCGCAGCGGCACGGTCATCCGGGTGGGCCATGCGGCCACGACGGATGCCACGGCGCGGCTGCTGTGGCCGGACGGCCAGCCGGCGGCCTTGCAGGTGTGGAGCGTCACCGCGCCGGACGGCACCACCAGCGAGGCGGTCAGCGACCGCGCGGGCATCGCGTACTTCAGCGGCCTGGTGCCGGGCAAATACACGGTAAAGATTTCGGACTATCCGGAAACCCAGTTTGGCTTCACCATTGCTGCCACCAAAGAGCGCATGGTGAGTCTGGGCGACCTGCATGTCCCGCAAAAACCATGAAAACCAAACCTTACCCGATGGCGACCTTTTGGTCAGGACTCTTATTGCTGGCGCTGTGGCTGGGCGGCGGTGGGGCAGCCCGGGCGGCGGTGGATTTCTCGTTGCAGTTGGGCGATGTCACGTGGACCGGGGGTGGCGGCAGTTATGCCTGTTTCTCCAGCACCGCGTACCCCAACACGGTCAATTTCACCATCAGCAAAAGTGGCACCGGCCGGACCGCTTACGCGGTCACCGCCGGGCCGTCGGGGAACACCGGCACCTACACGCGCAAACTGCGTTCCGGCAGTTATGACCTGAATTATCAGTTGTTCACCACCAGCGCCATGAATTATCAGTGGAAGGCGCCCACCACCGCCACGGCCAATGAAGTCCTGAGTGGCCAGTCGGCCAACAAGGCGCAGACGATTCCGTTGAGTTTTGTATTCTACGTTCCGCCCGGACAGGTGGTACCGCCGGGAACTTATACCGACACCGTAAGCGTCCGGATCTATCCCGCCTACAACAGCACCGGCTCGCCGTACGATTCGCGCACTATCACGCTGAAGGTGACGGTCGCCGCCGATGCCGCCATCTCCATCGTGCCCACCGGTGGCGCGTTCAACAGCAGCAGTCCCAATTTGACGCTGGATTTCGGCACGCTTTCGGCCGGCCAGACCAAGAACTGTGATGTGCTCGTCAAACAAAACAACAACTGCACCGTGTATTTTAGCTCGGACAACAGCGGCTATCTGAAACGGGTTCCGGCCACGTCGGGGGACCAGATTCCCTACACGGCCATTGCGGCGGGTGCTGCGGTGAACCTGGCGCAAACCGGCCAGGCGGCCTTGCCCGCGGGCATCCCGGCCAGCCCGGATGGCAACCGGTATCCGATTACGGTCACCATCGGGAATTTCGATGGCGTCACTGCCGGCACCTATCAGGATCGCATCACCCTTACCGTGGTGGCCCAGTAGTGACGCTGCCGGACGCTACATCGTGAGCTTGCTGGGGTCGGTCTTGAGCAGTTCCCACTTTTGCGCGGCGGTGTCCTGCCAGGGAGTGAGTTCAATGCGGACGGTGGACTCGCCTGCCGGTTTCACCGCGGTCAGCACCCTGCCCGAATCGGGTTCGGCGATGCGATAATTCCCATCCGTCAGCTTAATAAATTCCCATTTGGGTGGATTGCTATTCGCGCCCTTGAACGGCACCTGGGCCACGGGCGCCGCGGCGCTCGCATCCTTGCCCGCAAACGTCTTGCCGGTGAAATGGTTTTCCAGTTGGAACAGGTTCGTGCCGGCAGGATGAAATTTCCACGTCATGCATTTCCACGGCTGGGCGGAGTAGAGGACGATGCGGGTGCCGGTGGCGCTGTTGGCATCTTCCGGGCGGAGCAGGCGGTCAAATTGCACGTTCCGCACCTGGAAGGATTCCAGATTGCCGGGGGTGGCGGGAGCGTCGGCGGCTTGTACGATCAGGGGCAGACCGAAGCAGAGCAGCAAACTCAGTAAAGCTTTCATCCTGCAATGATGACCGGCCGCGAGCGGAGGTCAAGTGCTACCGGAGTTCCGGCGGCTTATCGGCTGAAGAAGTTGTACTTGAGGATGCACCACAGGGCGCGGACGCCGTCTTTCCAGCCGATTTTTTTGCCTTCGGCGTAGGTGCGGCCATAGTAGGAAATGGAAACCTCGTAAATCCGCACGCCCATGCGGGCCACCTTGGCGGTAATTTCCGGTTCAAAGCCGAACCGGTTTTCGCAGATGGTGATCTTCTGGACAATGTCCCGGCGGAACAGCTTGTAGCAGCTTTCCATGTCGGTGAGGTTGATGTTGGTGGCCATGTTGGAGGCCGCCGTCAGCAGGTGGTTGCCCACGCAATGCCAGTAATACAATACGCGCTGTGCGTGCGCGCCCTTAAGCCGGCTTCCAAATACCACGTCTGCCTTGCCCGTCACCATCGGCGCGAGCAGGATGTGATATTCGGCGGGGTCGTATTCCAGATCGGCGTCCTGGATGATGACAAACGGCGCGGTGGCCTGTTGCAACCCGGTGCGCAGGGCGGCGCCCTTGCCCTGGTTCACCGGTTGCAGAAACAGCCGGATGCGCCCGTCGGTCGCGGCCAGTTCCTGGAGTACCTTCGGCGTGCCGTCGGTGGAGCCGTCGTCCACAACAATGAGTTCCTGCACCGGCCGCTGGGCGAGCACGGTGGAGATGATGAGGGCCACGGTGGTGGCTTCATTATAAACCGGCATCACCACCGAAAGGCAGGGTTCGATGTCATCGTTGGAATCCAGGGCAGGCCGCGGCGACATGCGCGCATGGTGCTGAAATCGCCCCGGCGCGTCAATCATGCGTGGAGCGGAGAAACGGGGACGAGGACGAAGTGGAGTCCGGGCAAATTTCTGGTTCCGGGCGAATCGGGCTTCTCACCCGTGCGGGTTCCGCGTAACGTCAGGCGCCGTGTCGAACACCCTTTATGATTTGATTCCGCGCCACGAAAAACCGGACAGCAATGTATTGCTGGACCGGTTTCTCGAATATGCCGCGCGCCGCAATTTGCAACTGTACCCCGCGCAAGAGGCGGCGATTCTGGAATTGTACGAGGGTAAAAACGTCATCCTGAACACCCCCACCGGCTCGGGCAAATCGCTCGTGGCGGCGGCGCTGCATTTCTTGTCCGTCGCCCGCGGCCGGCGCTCGGTTTATACCTGTCCCATCAAGGCGCTGGTGAACGAGAAATTCATGGCGCTGTGCCGCGAGTTCGGCCCGGACAACGTGGGGCTGAGCACTGGCGATGCCTCGGTGAACCGCGATGCGCCTATCCTGTGCTGCACGGCGGAAATCCTGGCGAACATCGCGTTGCGCGAAGGCCCGGCCGCCGCGGTGCATGACGTCGTCATGGACGAATTTCATTATTACGCCGACCGCGAGCGCGGCGTGGCCTGGCAGGTGCCGCTGCTCACCCTGCCGCAAACCCGGTTTTTGCTCATGTCCGCCACGCTGGGCGAAACCGCATTTTTTGAGGAAGAGCTGACCCGGCACAACGGCCGGCCCACGGCCACCGTGGCCTCGGTCGAGCGCCCGGTGCCGCTGGAATACGCCTACTCCGAGCTGCCGCTGGCCAAGACGCTGGAATCGCTCGTGGCCGACGGCAAGGCGCCGGTGTACGTGGTGCATTTCACGCAACTGGAGGCGGCGCAAAGCGCGCAGGATTTTACGAGCCTCAACGTTTCTTCCCGCGAAGAAAAGGCCGCACTCGCCAGCGCCATTGAAGGTTTCAAGTTCAGCAGTCCGTACGGCCCGGACATCAAAAAATGGTTGCGCCACGGCATCGGGTTGCACCATGCCGGGTTGCTGCCGAAGTACCGCGTGCTGGTGGAACAGCTCGCGCAAAAGGGATTGCTCAAGGTCATTTGCGGCACGGACACGCTCGGGGTGGGCATCAATGTGCCCATCCGCACGGTGTTATTTACCCGGCTGTGCAAGTTCGACGGCCAGAAGACCGGCATTCTCACTGCCCGCGATTTTCACCAGATTGGCGGCCGGGCCGGGCGCAAGGGCTTCGACGACCGCGGCTGGGTGGTGGTGCAGGCGCCGGAGCATGTCATCGAAAATCTCCGGCTCGCGGAGAAATCCGCGCGCGACGGCAAGAAAACCGTCAAACGCCAGCCGCCGGAAAAGAATTTTGTCAATTGGGACAAGAACACCTTCCTCCGCCTCATCAGCGCTCCCCCGGAACGGCTGGCCTCGCGGTTTCAGATTTCGCACGGGATGTTGCTGAATGTGCTCAGCCGCGATGGAGACGGCTGTGTGGCCATGCGCCAGCTGATTCGCGATTGCCACGACAGCCCGCGCCAGAAAGCGGCCCACACGCGGCGCGCCTGGCAGTTGTTTCGCTCGCTGCTGGACCGCAAGATTGTGGAATTCATCCCGCCGCAGGGCGGCCAGTCCGGAGATCGCCCTCACCCTGACCCTCTCCCCCAGGAGAGGGAACAGGTAGCGCCGGTTTCTGGCGGGGATAACGCGGTTCGAGCAACTCCCAGTCCGGGCGGCTCCGGAACGGAAGGAAACCAGGGAAGGGCGAGCGGGCGCAAGTTGCGCGTAAACATCGAACTGCAGGATGATTTTTCGATGGACCAGGTGTTGTCGCTCTATCTGCTCGACACCATTCCCTTGCTGGATCCGCAGGCGCCGGATTATGCGCTGGTGCTGCTGACACTGGTGGAGTCCATTTTGGAAAATCCGGAGATCATTTTGCGCAAGCAGCTTGACCGCGTGAAGGACCAGAAAATGGCCGAGATGAAAATGGAGGGATTGGAGTACGACCAGCGCATGGAGGAATTGGAAAAGCTGGAATATCCTAAGCCCAACCGTGAGTTTGTGTACGACACCTTCAACGCCTTCGCCGACAAGCATCCCTGGGTGGGCCAGGAAAATATCCGGCCCAAGTCCATCGCGCGGGAGATGTTTGAATCCTTCCGCTCCTTCTCGGATTACATCCGCGACTACGAATTGCAGCGTGCCGAGGGCTTGCTGCTGCGTCATCTGAACAGTGTTTACAAGGTGCTCGCGCAGACCGTGCCGGACGGCGTCAAGAACGATGCCGTCCGCGAAATGGAACTCTATCTCGGCACCATGATCCGGCAAATTGATTCGAGTCTGCTGGACGAATGGGAAAAATTGCGGAATCCCGACTTTCAGCGTGCCGAGACCCGGGAAGTGCGGCCGCCAGGCGCGGAGGAAGCGTTGCAGGATGTTACCCGCGACACGCGGGCATTTACCGCGGCGATTCGCAATCGCATTTTCACCTTCCTGCGCGGTTTGGTGGTGGACGATCTGGAAGCGGCCCTTGCCGGGCTGGATATTGCGACCGATGCCGAGGGGCAGCCGTGGACGCCCGCGCGGTTGCAGGAGGCGTTGACGGCCTATTACATCGACCACGGGCGAATTTGCTTGGACCCCAATGCCCGCAATGCGCGGCATACTTACGTGGCGCCCGCCGAGGACAAGAAAACCTGGCGCGTGCAGCAGATGCTGGTGGATCCGGAAGAGCACAACGACTGGGTGGCCGAATTTGAAGTGGACCTGGCCCGGTCACGCGCGGCGAGCGCGCCAGTGCTGCAATTGCGCCGGCTCGGTGCGCTGGCGCGATAGCGGTTACGTCGCGGCGACGAACATCTCGCCCAGGCTGACGGTTTCAACGGTGCCGGGGGCGGTGCGAAGTTCCAGTTCCCCGGCGGCGGTGATGTCGCGTGCCACGCCCCGGAGCGAGCCTTCCGCGCGGCGCACTTCCACTTCCCGGCCCAGGAACGGACAAAGGGCCAGGTATTCCGCGCGGATTCCGGCAAATCCGGTTTTCAGGAAGGCATCGTAGCCGTTGAAAAATTCGGTGAGCAAGGCATCCCGGATGCCGGCCACGTCCACGCGCCGGCCCAGTTCCAGGTTCAAGGCGGTGGCGGGCTGGTCAATGGTGGCCAGCGTGGCGGCATCCAGATTCAGATTGATGCCGATGCCGAGCACCAGCCCCAGGAAATCACCGCCCATGACCACGGTTTCGGCCAGGATGCCGGCGATTTTGCAATGGTGCACCAGAATGTCGTTGGGCCATTTCAACGTGGCGGTCACGCCGCGGGCGGCCAGCACGCGGCAGGCACACAGCGCGAGCCATTGCGAAACATTTACCAGCGGCAGTTCGGCCACGGGCCGGGCCTGCGGCTTGAGCACGAGGGAGAGGCAGAGGTTGCCCGGCAGATGCGAGACCCAGGAGCGTTGCCACCGGCCCCGCCCGGCGGTCTGGATGGCGGCCTGGATGACGTCGCCATGCGCGAGCCGGGCCAGGTTGGCGGCGGCATACCGGTTGGTGGAGTCGAGCTCCGCAAATTCGGTAAGCCGGTAAAGCGTCATAGCAGACTCGTAGCCGGTTTGGCCGGGAACGGCAACGGCGAAATTCTTTTATGCGGAAATTCCCTTAACAGTCTTAAATCTGCTCCCATCGGGGGCCGCACGATCTGTTTAAAACCCTTTAAAAACTAAAAACGAGGCTGCGTTGCCACAGCCTCGGGAAATTTGCGGCGCTGCCGCGAACCGTTGGTCTAACCAATGATGGCGAGCACCTGGCCGGCCTGCACGTGGTCGCCCTGCTTGACCTTGATCTCGGTGATGGCGCCTTCCACGGACGCGGCGATGGCGTTTTCCATCTTCATGGATTCAATGACCATGATGGTATCGCCGGATTTTACATGGCTGCCCACGGATTTTTCTATGCGCAGCACCAAGCCGGGCAACTGGGTTTCCACCGGCTGGCCCACGCCATTGACGGGCTTGGCCGCGGCCGGAGCTTCGGCGGCAGCATCGGTGACGTCCACCGTGTAGCTCGTGCCATTGACCAGCGCGTTCTTGCCGTCGAGCAGCACGCGGTAATTGCGGCCGGAGAGGGCGACATTGTAGGCCTTCGGGCCACTGGTGGCCGGAGCCGGAGCCGCGGGCGCCGCGGGGGCTGCCGTCTTGGGTGCATTCTTGCGGACGCCGATGGTGCCCTTGCCTTGCAGGAACGCCACGCCTTTTTCCTCGCACGAGGCCACGATGAACAGGTTTTCGTCGGTGACGGGCAAACCCTCTTTTTCCAGAATCGCCCGGGTGGCGGCCAGGCCGCGTTTGGTGTCTTTTTCGATGGCGGTCAGATGGTCCGTGGTGGGCTGCAGCTTGAGTTGCTCGGCCGCAATCTTGACAACCTCGGGATCCGGCGGCACCGGGGTCTTGCCGAAGTAGCCGAGCACCATCTTGCCGTAGCCGTCGGCGATTTTCTTCCAGGGGCCGAACATGACGTTGTTGAAGGCCTGTTGAAAATAGAACTGGCTGACCGGCGTGACGGAAGTGCCGAAGCCGCCTTTCTTCACGGCCTCGCCCATGGCGGCGATGACCTCGGGATATTTGTCCATCAGCTTGTTGTCGCGCAGCATCTGGGTGTTGGCGGTGAGCGCGCCGCCGGGCATGGGGAAGAACGGAATCAAGGGCTCCACGGCCGTGGCCTCGGGCGGCATGAAGTAATCTTTCATCGCATCCTTGAACATCTGTTCAAGTTTGATGATTTTGTGAATGTCTATGTCCAGGGTGTAATCGGTGCCGCGGAGGCAGTGCCACATGGTGATGAGGTCGGGCTGACTGGTCCCGCCGGAGCAGGGGGCGAGCGCGAGGTCGATCTGGTCCACGCCCGCGTCAATGGCCGCCCGGTAGGCGGTGGTGCAGGTGCCGGCGGTTTCGTGCGAGTGGAACGCCACCTTCACCTTGTCGCCGAGGACGCGCCGGGCCATCTTGATGGTTTCATAAACCTTTTGCGGCCGGGAGGTGCCGGAGGCGTCCTTGAAGCAGACAGACGCGTAAGGGAGGCCGGAATCCAGGATGCCGCGCAGGGTCTGCTCGTAGAAATCCACCTCATGCGCGCCGGAGCAGCCGGGCGGCAATTCCATGAGGGTGACGACCACTTCGTGTTTGAGCCCGGCGTTGGTGATGCACTGGCCGGACCAGATGAGGTTCTGCACGTCGTTTAACGCATCGAAATTACGAATCGTCGTCATGCCGTGTCTCTTGAACATTTCGGCATGCAGCTTGATGACTTCCTTGGGCTGGGCCTTGAGCGCGACGACACTGATGCCGCGGGCGAGCGTCTGGAGGTCGGCGTGCGGGCCGGCCGCCTTGCGGAAGGCGTCCATCACGTCGAAGGCGTTTTCGTTGGAATAGAAAAACGGCGATTGGAACATGGCGCCGCCGCCCGCTTCAAAGTGGGAGATCCCACACTCATTGGCGGCGAATTCGACGCACGGCAGGTAGTCCTTGGAAAAAACGCGCGCTCCGAAGACGGATTGAAAGCCGTCGCGGAAGGCGGTGAGCATGAAGTGGATTTTTTTCATTGGCTGGAGAATCTGGTCGCGGGTTGGTTGAAAAGTTTATGGCGCTGTCAGGACTGTTTGGCGCGGGCCACGGCGATGGCCACGGCAATGGCCTCGTCTTCCTTCAGGGAATTCGCGGAGGGCACGGCGGTGTCCACCGGGGCTTCATCGGCATCCAGTTTCAGGAGTTTGATGCCCCGGCCGAGGAGCTGGATGATCACCGCAATGACCATCGCGAAGACGATGGTGATGCCGTAGGCGACCAGGGCGGAAGTAAGGGATTGCATAGAGTCCAAATTATTTGACTAGTTTTTCGAACAGGCTGCAGAACACGCCGGCGATGATGGCGGTGGTAATGACGCCGCTGATGTTGGCGCCCAGCGCCGCCGGCATGATGACTGCCGCGGGGTTGTCCTTGGACACCACCTTTTGCGCCACCTTGGCCGTGGTGGGTACGCAACTGACCCCCGCGATGCCGACCACGGGATTCACCTTGCCGCCAGATACGAAGTACATGAAGTAGCCTCCGAGCAGGCCGCCGATACCCGAAAGCAGCAACGCCAGGCAGCCGAGCAGGAGCAGCGGCAACACCTTGGGATCCATGATGGTGTTGGCGTCGCACAGAATGCCCAGCATCAGGCCGAGGAACATGGTGGAGCCATAAAGGATCGGGCCGTTGATGAGGTCCTGGAAAGGCTTGATGCCCGATTCGCGCACCACGATGCCTAGGAACAGGCAGAAAATCAGCGGCGCGGCCACCGGCAACAGGAAGGACAGCAGCACGCACATGATAGTGGCCACAGCCATCTTCTCAAATGCGGAGTATTGCTTCTGCCCTTTGGGCGGCGACATGGGGATGCTGCGCAACCGCTGGGGCACCATGAACCGGATGAGATAGGGATAGCCGCCGTAGGTCAGTCCCAGATAGAGATAGGCCACGACGGCAATCGGCACGAACAGATGCGGCGCCAGCTTCAGTGAAGTGAACAGCACCATCGGACCGTCGGCGCCGCCCACGATGGAGATGGCGGCCGCTTCTTTCATGGTAAATCCGAAATAGGTGGCCACCGGGATGGTCAGAAACGAACCGAGTTCCGCGAACAGCGCGATGATCATGCTGGTGTAAGGGCGGGCCAGGACGAAGCCCATGTCGAGCAGCGAGCCGATGCCGAGGAAAACGAAGCAGGCAATCAGGCCGTTGCTGAAGGTGAACGTGTAGATGGGTTGCAGCCAGTCAATCTGCAGGATGGTCATCAGGTCGGCGGCGTTTTTCACCGTGTCAATCGTGGCGCCGGCCTGGGGTTCCACAAACAGGTTGCCGATGCCGTGATGCAGGGTGAGGGGATCGAAATACATCACCGCCGCGTTCACCGTGGCCATGCCAAGGCCCATGGGGATCATGATGAGCGGTTCGAGTACGCCCTTGCGGCCCAGGTACATCAGCACCAGACCGAGAAAGATGAGTCCGATCCGGGCGAACGCCAGTTTGGGATGCACTTCAAACAGGGTGGCGATGCCTTGAAAGATGTTGCCCAACGATTCCAGTGTGATCATTCAGTTGTCCTCAAAAAACTGCGGCCCGGCCGCTACAAAATTAAACCCGCGCTGCTTTGCGCTGCTGGAATAACCTCCGGGCTGGTTGGGGCCGGGGTTATTTCCTAAAATTATTTTGCGCGATTGGGATATACACGCATTAGCCGAGCTTGCGATAGCGCGAACTTGGCATATGCGCACCGTATATTGGCCTCACAGGAGACAAGAGAACGGAGAGATTGGTTTGGCGTGTAAATGAAAACCGCCTGTCATCTGAGTGCGAGGACTGGAGCACCCGAATGCAAATAGCCCGCCAGGTACGGCTAAAGGCTCATCCGTTGCTAGTGGGTAGGGACTCGTTCGTTCGAAGGGGCAAATTGTGCCTCAATTGCATTTAAGACATTTTCTTCTTCTCTACGAACGGGAGTTGTCCGCACAGCTTTTGGGACGATTCCGGAATGTCCGATAGTTAGACCATCGTAAATTCGGGGAGAAATCGTTTGTACCTGAACCCTCGTAGTGTTGGTGTCGAGCGGATGGGTTGTAATATAAAAAACAGCCGAATACTCCAATTTCCGGCTGCCCAAAAGGCCTGCTGTGGGTACAGAACCTAAGTTTTCGAAGGTGGGCAGCAACACCAGGCCATTTGTCGGGTGCCAATTTTCCTCAAGGTAATCTGAGCCAATTGCATCGCAAAGCATCATTTCATGATAGTGAGCGAGTTGGAATGCGTTGCTGATCGCGCCAAGGGCGTGAGCCTCATTTACCGGAAAAACCCGGACGGTGCCGTTGGGGGTAGATGTTGGCACCGTCGGCTTTCCCGCCAATCCACCGGCCACCCAAATCAAACCAAGCGCGATACCCCCGATGAGACAGAAGCAGATCAGGATCCAAGTAGTGCTTTTCTTCAAAGGGTTGCCTTGGGTTTGGGAATTGATAATGACTGCACCGGAACGAAAACGTGCTCTGTTTTTATTTGGTGTCAATGGCAAGAATTGGCTCCGGGACAAAAACAACCAGAAACAGAGCGAGTGAAGCGTTTGGTCGGGCTGGGCGTAATAATGGAGCCGCCGAGCCGGTTGAATTGATCGCGAGACGTTCGGCTCAGGAAACCGAGCGGACGTGATACTGGTTTTGCGCGCCGGCCAGGGCCAGTTGCAACCGGTCGCCCTGTTTTTTGCCCAGAAGCTGGCTGCCCAGCGGCGATTGCGGGGTGATGACCAGCACTTCCTGCTTGAGATGCTCCACTTCCGTGCCGCCCGCGCGGGGCCCGATGAAATAGATGTAGCTTTCCCCGTTGGTTTCCAGTTCCACGAGGGCGCCCAGATCAATCGGCTCACCCGGGGCAAAGCTGCGGGGCGGCAGCTTTTCAAACTCCGCAATGGCCGTTTCCAATTCCTGTACCTGACGGGACTGGCCGCGGGCGAGGTAGGAGGCTTCGAGGCCGCGGGTGTCGTATTTGCTTTCGGCTTTGCTTTGCTCGTGGGTGGCCTCGGCCCGGGAAGCCTCGGCGGCGCGGCAGAAGGCGGAAAACTCATCCGCCAGCCGGGCGATGATTTTTTTGATGATGGCGCGCTTGTTCATGAGCCCAGGATCTCTTGCTAAACTTATCGGCAGTTTTTGGGAGGGAACGAAGAATTATTTTCCGAGGCTGAACACCCACACCAGCTTGCGGATGGCGGCAATGAGTTCTTCCACATCGGTCTGGTCGAGGCGGCGCAGTACGCATTCCCAGCGGTAGGCAAAGCTGCCGCCGGTGTCGTACTTGGCGTGGCGGAAGAGGGTGTCGAAGGCGCGCCGCCGTTTGCGGTAATCGCCCTGCACATGGAGGAACTGCTCCCGGAAGGCGGCGAAGTAGGCGTTGGCAAAGGCCTGGGGATTGGGCACCAGTTTGTCGCGGGTATTGATGGGGCGGGCGAAATGGGCGGCAAAATTTGTCAGCGGCAATTTGTATTCGCCGAAGGCGCCGCTATGGTCGCCGATCAAAATTTCCACGGGCAGCCCATTTTCATCCTCGCGCACCACTTCGTCACCGTCGTCGAAGACAGGACGTTTGCCCTCTTCCAGGGCGCGGCCCACGATGAGGCTGGGCGCGGCAACCTTGCCCAGCAACTCGGCCAGTTTCAGGGCATAGGCGGGGTTGGCGTATTTTTCCATGGGCAGTTTGTCGGTCGCCATGCCTTCGAGGTACAGGCGCTCGAAATAGGTGCTGCGGATCACGCGACCGCGGTACCGCTCGTTGACGCCCTCATACACCTCGCTGAGCCGGCGCATCACCACCCAACTGGGGAGGTTCATGCCCAACTGGCGGCATCCCAGGCGGCGGTCCTGCCAGAAATCGGTGTACTCATCGCTTTCCTCGATGGCCTGCAACAATTCCTTGCCGCCGTCGAGATGTTCCCAGACGCCCCATTTTTGCCAGCGCATGAACCGCTTTACCGGGTTGGTGCGGCTGCGCAGCTTCATTTCCGCCAGGTAAACGCCGCGCCGGCCCAGCCGTTGGGGGCGGTCCAGGGAAAGTGACTCGGGAATGCGGCCCACGTTGACATATTCAATGTCGCCATATTCCCGGATGAAATTGAAGATGATGCCCTTGGCCCGGGAATCAAAAAGCTTTTGCAGGGCCTGGTCCTCCGGATGCCGCGCCGCCTCGTCAAAAATGGGGTCGAACAAAAATTCGTCCTCCTCAAATCGGCCGCCCGGCAGCCACTCGACCTGGAGAAAAAATTCGGGGCTCAGGCCGCTGAGAATCTGTTCGGTCTGCACCTCGTTGCCTTCCAGGAACAGTGTGGCGAGCATGCGCTCGCACCAGGCGCGGTTCTGACAGTCGTCCTTGCGGAAGGCTTCGTGCACGGCGGAAACAAAGTGCTGTTGCAAGGCCTCATATTTGGTCCGCAGTTCCGCCGGACTCAGGCGCTCGTACACCACGCCGGCGAATTCCCGGCTGTTGAAGCTGCGGATGTCCGCGGCGAAAAAATCCATTTCCGGCCGGCCCAGGCGGTTGCGGCGGACAGTGTAGTCCGCGATTTCCTGGAGATGATAGGCCAGTTGCGCGTCGTCCAATTGGCCGAGATTTTCAAATTCCGAGCAGGTGAGCCAGCGGGTGCCGGTAAGGCGGTTGTAAAAATAAATGGGCAGGCCGTGAATGCCCACCTTGGAGCTGAAAATGAGCTGCTTTTTCGCCTCGCGCGTTTTGGGCATGGAACTCAGCCGCCAGCATTCGCCCCGGCGTTTGATGGCTTCGCGCACCCGGTTGTCCGCCACGGAGAGAAACCGCACCTGCCGCTTGGAAACCAGGGTTTGCAGCAATTCGTCGGCGGCGCAGGCCAGGTCCATGCGTTCCGGGCTGGGGCGGATGAGGATGTGGTCTGTTTCAAAAATCAGGTCCACCGAATGCGACGAAATGTCCTCCTCTTCCTTGGGGGACAGGGGCAGCAGGCCCTGCTGGGCGCGTTCGGAATTGAGGTGCTCGATGAAGCCCGAGCGCTGCCAGGCATGGATGGCGGGCGACAGCGTGTACAATGCCCCCTCGCGCGGAAACAGGGTGCCGATCCGGGTGACTTGGCGGCCCTGTTCGTCCTTGGCGAACGGGTGGGGCCCAATCAATTTCAATTGCATAGCGCTTGCCGAGCTTGGATTTGAAACGATGTTTTGTCCATCACCGATCCGTCCTGTGCCTGCGGCTCCCCGGCGTTTTCATGCGGGCAGTATAGGGGGAATGGGGGATTCGCGCAACCGGCGGGGCCATCACGCCGGCATCAGGACCCGATGCTGCTTGAGCCACCGTTCGGCGGCGGCGAAATCGGGACAGAGCCGGGCCACCTCGCGCCAGAACCGGGGCGAATGATTGGGCTGCCGCAGATGCGCCAGCTCGTGCAGGATCACGTAGTCCCGGACGGATTCCGGCACCTGCAGCAGCCGCCAGTTCAGGGAAATGTTGCCGTGACGCGAACACGAACCCCACCGCGTCCGCTGATTGCGCACGGTGACGCGGCCCACGCGCAAATCATGGGGTTGCGCCAGTTCCCGCACGCGCCCGGGCAATTCCGCGGCGGCCAACTGGCGCAGCTGCGCTTCCACCGCGAGGCGCAAATCTGTTGTCGTTGTGCCCACGACAAAGTTCTGCCGGCCCAGGCGAATTTGGAGACGATTTCCGTCAGGAAGAATCTCCAACGGCACCGGCTCACCGCGAAACCATACCGGAGTACCCGCTTTCCAGACGGTCACTTCGGCGGATTGGTGCCGCCGTTGCTCGAGCTGCCGTTCCAGCCAGGGAATCTGGCGTTGGACGAATTCATGCGCCGTCCGGAGATTGCCGCCGCGGGGAATGGTGACCCGGGCCGAGTTATCCCGGCGCAACCGGAGGATATAGCGGCGCGCCCGGCGGTTGGTGGCGAAAATCAGCGGCACCGTCCGGGCACCTATTTCCAGGTGCCGGGGCACTTCCGTCAAGGGCCGGGGAAAGAGCCACCGCAAAGGGCGGCGGAACGACATGGCGCAACCGAAAGGCATGAACGTCGTCCCCTTAAAAACCACCTGCCGGATGCGAACGGGTTAACGTCCGGATCCGGCAGGAAGCAGCGGTAGATTACTTGGCGCCCTTGGCTTTGCGGCGGGCCCAGGCGGCTTTCAGTTTGGCCGAGATTTTGGCCTTGGCCGCGGGGCTCATTTTCCACGTCCGCGAGCTGGTGGTGGCGGCGCTCCCCCCGAGCACCTTGGTCAGTTCGTTTTCGAGGGCGGCAATCTTTTCTTTCAGCTTTGCGGCCCGGCGCAATTGTTTGGCGGATAAATTTGTGATACTGTTCATGGTAGAATAGTTAATACTGGTTGGCCAAAGGGGTCAAGCCTCCTTGGGCGGAGGAGTTCCGGAACCGGGAGGGAGAAATCCGGGAACGGGACAATAGAGGGGCCGCTATGGACAAACCGGAATCAACGCACTAACGTCTAAAAGATTCCTGGCGCGCCGGTTGGCGGAAGGAAAATGACCGGCGCGGCCGAACAAAGGCGTTCAACAACGAAAGGTTACACATGCCGCAAGCAATCATGGATCCCGCCGAGGTGCGGCGTTTCGCGGAGGAATTAAAACGGTTCAATGCGGACCTGATGGAGCGGATGGGGTCGCTGCAGGCGCGCTTCAATACTTTGAGCGACACCTGGCAGGACCAGGAGCACGCCAAGTTTGCCGATGAGTTCAAGCAGACCCTCAAGGCGTTGCGCAAATTTGTGGAGGTATCCCAGCATCACGCCCCGTTCCTCCTGAAGAAGGCGCAACGCATCGAGGAATACCTCGCCCAACGCTGACCGCATGCCGGATCGCGCCAAGATCACTTCGCTGGAAGCGCTGGAGGAATTCCGCAGCACGCTGATCGTGTATCTGGAGCGGGCTTCCCGGGCCGTGGGTGAGATTGAGGACGAGGTCGCCAGCACCCGGCGGTGGCTGGACCATGACCGCCGCGCCCATTGGGCCGAACAGCTCCGCCGGCGCACGGCCGAACTGGACCGCCGCCAGCAGGAACTCTTCAGCGCCCGCATGTCCACCATCCAAACCGACACCCGCGTGGAGCAAATGGCGCTGCAGAAGGCGCGGCACGCGCTGGCCGAGGCCGAGGCCAAGCTGGCCGTCATCAAACGCTACAGCCGCGAGTATGACAACCGGGTGGCGCCGCTCGCCAAGGAACTGGACCGGGTGCGCGGGGTGTTGAGCAACGACATGCGCGCGGCCGTGGCCTTTCTGACCCAGGCCATCAAGACCCTGGGCGAGTATGCTGAGATGAAGCCGACGGGCGCGGCCCCGACCGCTCCGGCAGCCCCGGCCGAAACGCCGCCGGGCGAGGCCGCGGCGGCTTCCACCACCCCGGGAGGTGACACATGAGTGTCCAGGCGGGACGCGGGCAGTTGGCGGCGCTGACCAAGGCGCTGCTGGCGAGCTGGCACCAAACCAAGGAGCACTGGCGTGATGCCAAGAGCCAGGAATTTGAACAGAAGTTCATGAATGAATTGCAAACCAGTGTCAACGCGGCGGTGACCAATACCGAGGAGCTTGCCAAGATCATGGCCAAAATAAGGGGGGAATGTGAATAGTCATCTCGGCGCGAACCGGACGCTGGAATTGCTGGGACAATTGCGCGACACCGTGCGCGAATTTGCCACACGGGAGGAAACCTTGCGTGCGGATTTCAAGGCCCGCGCCGGCAAACTGGCCCGGCAGTATGAAGCGGAAAATGCCGCGCTTGCCACCCAGACCGCCACGGAAACCAGCACGGCCGAAGTAAACTTTCAGGTGGCGCGCGACAACCTGGAACTGGAGTACGAACGGCGCACCGCCCGCATTGAGCGCGCCCGCAAGAACAGCCGCGAGCACCACAACACATCCATCGAGGAGGAATGGAGCCGGCAGAAATTTGCCGTCCAGCGCAACATCCTCCAGGCCGACCGCGACCGGGATGCGGCGTTGCAACAGGCCGAAACGGAGGCGGCCGAATTCACCCGCGAGCTGACCGTGCGGGGCGAGGCCCTGGCAGTTTTGGAACAACGGGCCCGAAGCGCCGCGGGCGCGTATGGCAAGTTCCGGCAACTGCTGCAACACCCGCCTGAGACCGGGGCTGTCCCGCCCCCGGCCCCGGAAGCATTGTTGAAGCCGCTCGAAGCCGGGTTGCAGCAGGCGGAAGACCGGCTCGGAGAATTCCGGCGGGTGGCCCTGGCGCAAGCATTCCGGTTTTTGCCCCTGTGGTTATTGCTGCCGGTGCTCGCGGGTGCCGCCGTGCTGTTGGTGCCGGCCTTTCATGGAAGGCTGACTTATCCGCAGGCCGCCGGCATCGCGGCCGGCGCCTGGGCGGTGGTGGTGGGTTTGTATTTCCTGGGGCAAAAGCAGGCCGCCCCGGCGGCGGCGCAACTCGCGAGCGCCTTGGAACGCGCCCGGCGGGGCTACGATGCCGTTGCCGAAACTGCCGCCGTCCGGCATAAGGCGAACTTGGAACACATTCACGCGATGCACGCCCAGCGCACTGGGGAACTGAATGCCCAATGGCAGGGCGCCGCCGACACCGCCGCCAAACAGCGCATTGCCTGGGGCCGCAAGATTGACGAGCAATCCGGCCGGATCATGGGCCGCAACGAAAGCCGCCACGCTTCGCGGGTCGGTCGGCTGGATGGCGAATATGCCCGGCAGACGGCCACCCTGAAGGCCACGGCCGCCACCCGGCAACAGGAATTGAACGCCGCGCACGCGGAGAAAAAAAACAAACTCGCCGCCGAGGAAACCGAGCACTGGCAGCAACTGGTGGCGGATTGGACGGAGCGCACCCGGAATTTATACGACCAGATTAATGCCGTCAGCGGTACGGCGGCAGAGCTATTTCCGCCCTGGCCATCTTTTGCCGGAAAGAAATGGACGCCGCCCGCAACTTTTTCGCACGCCGCCCAGTTTGGCCGGATGGCGGTGGACGTGGCCGGGCTGGCCGGCGCCCTGCCCAAGGACCGGCAGCTTGCCCTGCCCGGGGCCGCCCGCTTTGAGCTGCCGCTGTGCCTCAGCATTCCCGACAACGGTTCCATTCTGTTCGAGACCAAGGACACCGGGCGGGCCGAGGTGATCGCCGCGTTGAACAGCATCATTCTCCGCCTGCTGGCCACGGCGCCGCCGGGCCGCGTGAGCTTCACCATCATTGACCCCGTGGAGTTGGGCCAGGATTTTGCCGGACTGATGCACCTGGCGGATTTTGAGGAGCGGCTCATTAACAGCCGCATCTGGACGCAGCCCGCGCAGATTGAACAACAGCTCGCCAATCTCAACGAACACATTGAGAAGGTCACCCAGATGTACCTGCGCAATGAATACGAAACCATTGCCGAGTACAACGAACAGGCGGGCCGGATCGCGGAGAAATATCATTTCCTGGTGGTGGCGGATTTCCCGGTGAATTTTTCGGACATCGCCGCCAAGCGGCTGATCAGCATCGCCGCCAGCGGCGCGCGCTGCGGCGTGTACACCCTGGTGCATTGGGACCAGCGGCGGGCGGCCCCGCTGGAATTTGTGCCCGCGGAGATGCGCAAGAACAGTCTGGTGCTCCGGCATCAAAACGGCCAGTTCACGGTGGCGGACCAGAGTTTTCCCGGCACGACCTTGCACTTGGAAGCCCCGCCCACCCCGGAAGTGGCCACGGAACTGTTGCAACAGATCGGCCAGGCCAGCGTGGATTCCAACCGGGTGGAAATGCCGTTTGCGGAAATTGTGCCCGGCCCGGACGAAATCTGGTCGCTGGACACCACCAACGAGTTGCGCGTGCCCATCGGCCGCACCGGCGCCACCAAACTGCAATATCTCGCGCTCGGCAAGGGTACGCGCCAACATGCGCTGCTGGCCGGCAAGACCGGTTCCGGCAAATCCACGCTGTTCCATGTGCTCATCACCAACCTGGCGTTGTGGTGCAGTCCCGAACAGGTGGAGTTTTATCTGGTGGACTTCAAGAAAGGCGTGGAGTTCAAGTGCTACGCCACGCATCAACTGCCGCACGCCCGCGTGGTGGCCATCGAGAGCGACCGCGAGTTCGGCCTGAGCGTGCTGCAACGCATTGATGACGAACTCCGGCGCCGCGGCGACTGGTTTCGCCAGTTGGGGGTGCAGGACGTGGCCGGTTACAAGAAGGCGGGCGGCACGGAAAAAATTCCGCGCACGCTGCTGATCATTGACGAGTTCCAGGAATTTTTTGTGGAGGACGACCGGGTGGCGCAGGGGGCGGCGCTGTTGCTGGACCGCATTGTCCGGCAGGGCCGCGCCTTTGGTATCCATGTGTTGCTTGGTTCGCAAACGCTCGGTGGGGCGTACACGCTCGCCCGCACCACGCTGGGCCAAATGGTGGTGCGCATCGCGCTCCAGTGTAATGAAGCCGACGCGTATCTCATCATGGACGAGAACAATCCCGCGCCGCGCTTGCTGTCGCGTCCGGGCGAGGCCATCTACAACGATGCGGCCGGGGCCATCGAGGGCAACAGCCCGTTTCAGATTGTCTGGCTGCCGGACGAGGAGCGTGAAGGTTATTTGGATCAGGTGCAGGAACGCGCGCAGCAGGCGGCGCGGACCATGCCGGCGCCGATTGTATTCGAAGGCAATGCCCCCGCCGATGTGCGGGAAAACCGCCTGTTGCGGCAGTGTCTGGAGACCCGTCCGGCCAAACCGCCGGGCGCGGCGCGGCTGTGGTTGGGCGCGCCCAATTCCATCAAGGGCCCCACCGAAGCGGTCTTCCGCCGGCAAAGCGGGAACCATCTGCTCATCGTGGGGCAGCGCGACGAGGCGGCGTTGGCGTTGCTGGCCACGGGGCTCATCGCCCTCGCGGCGCAATATCCGCGCGGCACGGTGCGCTTCGTGTTGTTCGATTCCACCGCGCCCGGTTCGCCCGAGCGCGCCTTCCTGGAACAGGTGGTCCGCAGCCTGCCTCACGAGGTGACGCTGGCGCGCGACGTTTCCCTCGATGAATTGATGGGCGGGCTGGCCACGGAATTGGAATCACGCAACGACCCGGAGTACGCGGCCAAGGCGCCGGCTACTTTTGTGCTCATTCTCGGGCTGCAACGGTTCAAGGCGCTACGGTACGAGGAGGATTTCAGTTATTCCACGGATGACGCCAAGCCGGCGGTCAAACCCGCGACGGTGTTCAACAACCTCGTTTGCGAAGGTGCCAGCCTGGGGATGCACGTGGTGGCCACATGCGACAGCGGCAACAACGTGAGCCGGTTCCTGAGCCGCAAGGCGCTGGGCGAATTTGAAATGCGGGTGGCGTTCCAGATGAGCGCCAACGACTCGGCGGCGCTGATTGATTCGCCCAAGGCCGGCGACCTGGGGTTGTACCGCGCCATTTTCCACAACGCGCAGGAGGGGTATCAGGAAACTTTCCGGCCCTACGCGTT
>DATJIU010000232.1:0-22054 GCA_035492855.1 Dongiaceae bacterium
AGGGCGGCGGTGCATGCCGCCCTGACTTCCCTCATGGCTGCGAAGCAGCGCCAGAAAGTAGCCCACGGCGCCAGCCGGGGGAAAAGCGCCTTCCGCCTCAAGCCCCAGTCGGGGCGCAACATCCAGTCAGGGCCAAGCCCAACTTTGCCTTACCCGATTACACCGACCTGCCAGCCGGGCGGGGCAAGCCTGCTTCCCATCCCGCACTCCGCACTCCGAATTCCGCGCTTATCTGGCCTGTCCCCCGGTGGCCGTCCGCAAGGACCAAATTACCAAACGAACCCAAATTTTTTGGAGCAACAAAGATTTGTATTTAACTGTTGTAAAATAATTTACATAGATTTATGACACCAAAACAATTTGGGTTCGTTTGGCTTCGTTCGCCGGCGCCGACGGCGCGCCCGACTGCTGCCGGACGGTTCCAGGTTCGTCCCCCGGCAGATTTGCCGGCACCAAAATCCAGCCTGAGACTCACCCGCAAACTTCAGGCACAAAAAAGTCCTTCCGTTGCCGGAAGGACTCGAGACTCGAAATGGCCTACGTCATGAAACCGCCGGTCGGTTCAACTTTATTTGGCGCGGGCCGGCGCCATAGCAGCCTCGTTTTTGGCGAACAACTGCTGTTCCTGCCAGCCGCCGCCGAGGGCTTTCACCAGTTGCACCGAGGCAATGAGCCGCTGGCCGATCAACTGGGCGTTGGCGCGTTCGGCCAGCAACGCTTCGCGGTTGGCATCCACCACCTCCAGATAGCTCACGATGCCGGAATTGTACCGCTCGCTGGAAAGGTCGGCAGCACGTTGGGCGCTGGTGACGGCCCGTTGCAGGGCCTCGGCCTGGTCCGTCAGGTGGCGGATGCCGGAGAGGCTGTTTTCCACGTCGCCAAAGGCCACGAGCACCTGCTGCCGGTAATGCGCCACCGCTTCCTCATACGCCGCCTGCGAGCGCCGGTACTTCGCCAGATTGCGGCCGCCGGCAAAAATGGGCAGCGACAAACTCGGGCCAATGGACCAGGTGCGGCTGTCCCAGTTGAACAGGGTGTCAATGTCGCCACTGACAAAGCCGCCGGAACCGGTGAGGGTGAGCACCGGGAAGAACGAGGCCTTGGCCACGCCGATGCGGGCGTTGGCGGCGGCGAGCTGCCGTTCCGCCGTGGCCACATCGGGCCGGCGCTCCAGCAGGTCCGCCGGCAGCCCGGCGGGGATGGCCGGCGGGATGGGGTTCCAGTGTTCCGCATCTTGCGCCGGCAGCCGGAAGCCCGCCGGATTCTGGCCCACGAGAATGGCGATGGCATTTTCCAACTCCGTCCGCCGGCGGGCCAGCGCCGCGGCATCGGCCTCGGTATTGGCCAATTCGGTGGCGGCGCGGGCCACATCGAGTTCATTGCCGATGCCGCCCTCGAACCGGCTGCGCACGAGACGCAACTGTTCCTGGCGCAATCCCACCGTGGCGGACACGGTGCCGATCTCGGCATCCAGGGCGCGCAACGCAAAATAATTTTGCGCCACGTCAGCCTGCAAGGTCAGGAGCACGTTATAGAAATCCGCGAGCGACGCCTGGGCATCGGCCCGCGCGCTTTCAAACCCGCGCCGCACCCGGCCCCACAAGTCCACCTCGTAACTGAGGTCCAGCGGCGCGTCATATTTGCTCGCGGTCACGTTGCCGAAGCTCGGCTCCTGGTTGGGCGAATACCGCTGGCGCGTGTAGTTCGGATCCAGCGAGAGGCTGGGCAGCAAATCGCCGCGCGCCACCCGGGCCACATCGCGGGCCTGGTCCACCCGGGCGAGCGCACCCTTGAGCTGCTGGTTGGCGGCCAGGGCCTGCGCTTCCAATGCATTCAGGTTGGTATCACCGTACACCTCCCACCACTGGCCCTTGGGCACGTGGTCCAGCGGCCGGCCTTCCTGCCATTGCCCCAATTCCTCCGCCTTGTACGTCGATGTCACGGCATTGGTGGGCGCATGATAATCCGGGCCCACGGTGAACCAGCCGGCCCGGGCCGAAGCGGCGCTGAATCCGAGCAACAGGAGGGCGAGGCCCACCGCGGCGCCGGCGGCGCCGAGGGCCGGGCCTTTGGGCGCGGCGGCGGGCGCGGCTTGTTTGCGGCTGGTAAGCCGCATCAGCGACACATAGAACACGGGCGTGAGGAACAGCCCGAAGATGGTCACGCCAATCATGCCCGAGAACACCGCCACCCCCATGGCCTGGCGCATTTCCGCGCCCGCCCCGTGCGACTTCACCAGCGGGAACACGCCCGCGATGAACGCGATGGAGGTCATGAGAATCGGGCGCAAGCGCAATCGGCAGGCTTCGATGGCCGCGTCCACGGGCGACAGACCCTCGTCCTGTTTTTGCTTGGCGAACTCGACAATCAGAATGGCGTTCTTGCAGGCCAGGCCCACCAGCACGATCAACCCGATCTGCGTGAAGATGTTGTTGTCGCCGCCCGTGAGCCAGACGCCGGTGATGGCGAACAGCAGGCACATGGGCACGATGAGAATGATGGCCAGCGGCAGCCGGAAGCTTTCGTACAATGCCGCCAGCACGAGGAACACCAGCAGCAGGCACAACGGATACACATACACCGACGTGTTACCCGCGAGAATCCGCTGGTAGGTCAGCTCGGTCCATTCGGTCTTCATGCCTTTGGGCAGGTTGTCATCCGTGAGCTTGCTGATGAGCGCCTCGGCCTGGCCGGAGCTGTAGCCGGGCGCGGGCCCGCCGTTGATTTCCGCGGCGGGATATCCGTTGTAACGCATGGCGCGATCCGGTCCGTGCGATTCGGTGACCTTCACCAGCGCCCCCAGCGGCACCATCTCGCCCCGGGCATTGCGGGTCTTGAGCCGGGTGATGTCCTCCGCGCGGTTGCGGAACGGCGCGTCGGCCTGCGCGATGACCTGATAGGTGCGGCCAAAGCGGTTGAAGTCGTTCACGTAGAGCGAGCCGAGATAAATCTGCATGGTCTCAAAGAGATTATCCAGCGGCACGCCCTGAAGCTTGGCTTTCACGCGGTCAATGTCCGCGTCCAACTGCGGCACGTTGACCGTGAAGGTGGAGAACACCCCGGCCAACCCGGGCGTCTGCCGCGCCTTGTTCATCACGTCCTGAACGCTCTGGTAGAGCGCGTCATACCCCAGGTCGGCGCGGTCTTCCACGTAGAACTTGAAGCCGCCAATAGTGCCCAAGCCTTGCACCGGCGGCGGCGGCACGGTGAGCACGAACGCGTCCTGAATGGCGCCGAATTTCTGGTTCAACGCCCGGGCGATGGCCGCGCCGCTGAGGTTGGGCGAGCGCCGTTCGTCAAACGGTTTCAGGGTGAAGAACGCAATGCCCGCATTCGGCGAAACACTGAAGCCGCTGATGCTCAGGCCGGGGAATTCCACCGCGCTTTGCACGCCGGGTTGCTGGAGTCCGATTTCCGCCATGCGCCGGATCACCGCTTCGCTGCGGTCCAACGAGGCGCCTTCGGGCAGTTGCGCAAAGGCCACCAGGTATTGCTTGTCCTGCGTGGGCACGAAGCCGGTGGGCATCTTGTTGAAGCTCCAGCCGGTGAGCACCACCAGCCCGACATAGACTGCCAGCGCCACCACGCTCTTGCGCAGGATGGAACCGACGCCGCCGGCGTACTTTTGACCCGACCACGCAAAGACCCGGTTGAACGGCCGGAAGAACCAGCCCAGCAGCCGGTCCATCAGGCGGGCGAAACCGTCCTTGGGTTCATGATGGCCCTTGAGCAGCACCGCGCACAGGGCGGGCGAGAGCGTGAGCGAGTTGATCGCCGAGATGACGGTGGAGATGGCGATGGTAATGGCGAACTGCTTGTAGAATTGCCCGGTCAAACCGCTGATGAAGGCGGTGGGCACAAACACCGCGCACAGCACGAGCGCCGTGGCAATGATGGGACTCGTCACCTCGCTCATGGCGCGCCTGGCCGCCTCGGCGGGCGTGAGGCCCAGGGCGATGTTGCGCTCCACGTTTTCGACGACGACGATGGCGTCGTCCACCACGATGCCGATGGCCAGCACCAGGCCGAAGAGCGAGAGGTTGTTGATGGAAAACCCGAGGCCGAGCATCACGGCAAACGTGCCCACGAGCGACACCGGCACCGCCGCCAGCGGGATGATGGAGGCGCGCCAGGTCTGGAGGAAGAGGATGACCACCAGCACCACGAGGATGATGGCCTCGATGAGGGTATGCACCACCGCCTCGATGGAGTGCCGCACAAACACGGTGGGGTCATACACCACATTGTAATCCAGGCCGTCGGGGAAGTTTTTCTTCAGTTCCTCCATGGTATCCCGGACGTTTTTGGAAAGCTCCAGCGCGTTGGCGCCGGGCGTCTGGAAGATGGGCAGCGCCACGGCGGTCTTGTTGTTCAGCAGGGAACGCAGCGCGTAGCTGTCGGCGCTGAGTTCCACGCGGGCGACGTCGCGCAGCAGGGTTTTTTCGCCGTCGGGCCCGGCCTTGACCACGATGTTGCGGAACTCGTCGGCGGAGATGAGCCGGCCCTTGGCGTTGATCTGCATTTCAAAATTCACCGGGGCGCCCACGGGCTGCTGGCCAATGGCGCCGGCGGCGACCTGTACGTTTTGTTCGCGGATGGCGCTGACAATGTCGCTCGCGGTGAGATTGCGCGCGGCGGCCTTGTCAGGATTGATCCACACGCGCATGGCGTAGTCGCCGGAACCGAACACGCGCACTTCGCCGGCGCCGGGGATGCGGGCCAGCACGTCCTTGACCTGCAACGTGGCGTAGTTGCGGATGTACACCGCGTCATAGCGGTTGTTGGGCGAGAAGAGATGCACCACCATGGTGAGGTCGGGCGACTGCTTGGTGGTGGTGACGCCGAGCCGGCGCACTTCCTCGGGCAGCTTGGGCAGCGCCTGCGAAACGCGGTTCTGCACCTGCACCTGGGCGTTGTCCACATCCGTGCCGAGCGCGAAGGTGATGGTCAGCGTCATCACGCCGTCGCCGGTGGATTGGGAGAACATGTAGATGGAGTTCTCCACGCCGTTGATGGCCTGTTCGAGCGGCGAGGCCACCGTTTCAGCAATGGTCTTGGGGTTCGCGCCGGGATATGTGGCGCGCACCACCACGGTGGGCGGCACCACCTCGGGATACTCGCTGATGGGCAGCTTCCACATCGAGATCGCGCCAACGAGGAAGATGATGATGGAAATGACAGCGGCAAAAATAGGCCGGCGGATGAAGAAGTGAGAGAAATTCATAAGGTAAGCAGGGCTTAATGTTGGTTGGGCCGGGACTTCAGTCCCGGCCCACAGCATCTGAGTTAGCGGCGGGCGGTTTCTAACGGATGGGCCGGTGCGGCGGCAACCGCCGTTTCCGGAGTCACGGCCATGCCGGAGCGCACGCGCTGCAGGCCATTGATCACGATGCTCTCCCCGGCTTGCAGGCCGGTGCGGATCACGCGCTTGCCGTCCACATACGGCCCGAGTTCCACGGACTGATAGGCCACCGTGTTGGAGGCCGTAAGCGTGAGGATGTATTTCTGCGACTGGTCGGTGCCAATGGCGCGTTCATCCACCAGCAGCGCGGGATAGCGCGCGCTCAGCGGCACGCGGATGTGCGCGAAGAGCCCGGGCACAATGCGCCCGTCATCATTCGGGAACACTGCGCGCAACAGGATCGTCCCCGTGTCGGGGTTCAACTGGTTGTTGAACGATTCAATGTACCCGTGATGCGGGAAGTTCTCCTCGTCGCCCAGTTGCAGCTCCACCGGGATGCGACCATCGCTATTGGTCTCCAGCTTCTTTTCCCGCTGGAGCGCATTGAATTTGAGCAGCGAATCCTCGTCCATGTCGGCGTACACGTACACGGGGTTGACGGAGACAATGCTGGTGAGTTTCGTGGCCGAGCTGGCGGTACCGCTGACATAGTTGCCCTCGGTCAGCAACGCGCGGCTGACGCGGCCGTCAATCGGCGCACGCACCTGCGTGTATTCGAGGTCCAGCTTGGCGGAGTCGCGCGCGGCGGCGGCAGCCAGCAGGGCGGCCTTGGCTTCCTGATAGCGCGCGGTGCGGGCATCGCCCTCCTCGGTGGAGATGGCCTTGTGCTCGAGCAACTGCGCGGTGCGGTCGGCCTCGCGCTTGGCGTTGTCGAGCTGCACCTGGGCGCGTTCCGCCTCGGCTTCAAGGCGGTCAAATTCCGCCTGGTGCCAGCGCGGATCAATGACGAACAGCACGTCGCCCTGCTTCACCATCTGGCCCGACTGAAAGCAGACTTTCTGAATGTAGCCCGACACGCGGGGCCTGACTTCCACGGATTCCACCGGCTCGGTCCGGCCGGTGAATTCATTCCATTCCACAATTTCCCGTTGCTCCACAGGGGCCACGGTGACGGTGGGTGCGGGCGGCACCGGCGCGGCGGCTTTGCGCTCGCAACCGGCGAGCCCGGCCACCGCCAGGCCGGCGCTGAGCACCGGCAGCAACCGGCGCAAAAAGGGGGTCGTAGTCATATTGGGATCAAGATTTGGGGTTGTAAGATTCCGAGAGCCCGTGCCGCCATCAGGCGGCAAAGGCCAGTTCCCGGTCGTTATTTCGGATCAACGACTGCCGCTGGTTCCACGAGGCCACAGCCAGCGCCTTCTCTTCCGCGAGCAGCGGGAAGAACAACTGCGGGTAGCCCGTCTGCCACGCCACCGCCTCGGCTTCGTTGAGCGCGAGGGTCAGCAAATGACTCTGCGCCCGGCGGGTGTCCTGGTACTCGGCGAGCACCGTATCCTTCACGTTCTGGATTTGCGCGAGCAGCTTCTGGCAGGCGGCGCGGCAAGCCTGGGTGAAAGTGGGGTTCTTGGTTGCATCCAATTCATTTTCAGCATTCGTATTCATAATTCTTCTTAGTCAATAGTTGTCCGTTTAGTCAAATTAATGGGTAAAAAAACCTCCCAACCAACATTACGCCGCGGCACTGGACGGCTCGCGAACTCCCAGCAAATCAAACGTGCCCTGCACCGCATCCCGCAAAATCTCCAAATTGTTCTGGATCCGCGCCTGGGTGGCCAGGCCTTGGTAATAGGCAAACAGGCAACGCGACTTGGCTGCGGCATCCGGCGCTTCAATCAACCCAGCGGCAGCGGCATCGCGGATGGCGGATTCCAAATACTTCCGCTTGTACTCCAGAATGCCCAGAATCTTCGCGCCCAACTGATCCTCCTGGGTACACACTTCCGAGCCCACCGAGTGCAACGGACAGCCCAGCACATGCCCATACCTGGCCTTCATTTCCGATTGTACCCGGTAGCTGAATTCGCAGTACCGGCGCAATCGTTCCAGCGGCGGGACCGTGGCTGAAAAGAGCGCATCCAACTCCATCCGCCGCTTTTCCCAGTCCGCCTCCAGGGCGGTGGTGGCCACATCCGCTTTGGAGTCAAAAAAATAGTAAAAACTCCCCTTCTTGACCCCGGCCTTGTCACAGATCTGATCAATCGTCGTGCTGCCATACGAACCCGTCCAGATCAGCTCACTGACGGATTCCATCAATCTTTCTTTGGCATCACTCACACGGCCCATAACTCAGATTCTTTCAATGTGCGTCCGGCTTTGTTTTCCGAATCACAAGGCCACTTTATTCTACTTAACTAAATAGTCAACTACTTTTCTTTAAAAAGTGTCCATTGTCCGAGAACGGGCGATGACTGCTACTATAAAGTGTTTATTTTAAATAATTAATGTGTTTGGATAAATTTGAAAAAATAGTCAGTGAAGTCAGGTTTTTAACGTCCTTTTCCATCATTTGCCGGAACGGTAATACCCAACTTGCCCACTCTGCCCTATCAGAAACCGGATAGCGCATGGGAGCGGCATGCTGATCCCCAAACTAAGGTTCCGTCACAGTCACGCCGGTAGATTGGCCCGGCCGGGTTTCCAGCACCAGCTTGCCGGAGCGCAAATGCAGGTCGCGCTGCGGGAATGGAATTTCGATCTGGTGCTCCCGCAGCTTGCGTTCGATGGCGAAGAAGAGTTCGCTGCGGAAACGGGTCGGGTTGTGGGCCATCTCCACGGTCCAGACCGCCAGTTCAAAGTTCAGCGAGCTATCGCCAAACCCGATGAAGAGCACGGCAGGCCCCGGGTCTTTGAGCACCGCCGGATGGTCCGCCGCCACGGCCAACAAGACCGTCCGCAACTTTTCCACATCGCTACCGTAAGCCACGCCCACGGGCAGCCGCAGCCGCACCTTGGGATCGCCATGGCTCCAATTGGTGACCGCGTTGGTGAGGAAATCGGAGTTGGGGACGATGACGGCGATGTTGTCATTGGTCACCAGCGTGGTGCTGCGCACGTTGATGCGGGTCACCTGCCCCACCACGCCGCCCACCTCCACGCGATGGCCGATGGCAATGGGCCGCTCGGCGAGGATGACCAGGCCGCTCACGACGTTGGCCACGATGTTTTGCAACCCAAATCCGATGCCAATGCCAATCGCCCCGGCAATGACCGCCAGCGAACTCAGGTCCAGCCCCACGGTCTTCAGGGCCACAAAAAAACCCAGGGCAATGAAACAATAGCCGGCGAAACGGGAAATGGCGTACTGCAATTCCGGTTCCAGATGGGTCCGGGCCAGGACGCGCGCGCGCAACATCTGCCGCAAATAACGTTCCGTGATCAGCACCAGCACCACCATGACAATCAGGGTGATGATCGCCGTGAGGGTGAGCGGCCGGTCGCCGAGCATTCCCAGCTTGTAATTCAGAACGTTGAGGATGGTATGCCCCCAGTCAGTAATCGTCTTGTCCATAGCCGGCCTCCGGTTGGTTGGTTCCGGGCGCGCCCGCCGGAAGATTGGGTCAAAACGGCTGGGCGACTCCCTTGTTCCAAGAATCAGGCATGCCCAAGGAGAAACCAAGTGTTAAAATCCGGGAGGCCACGCCCGGAGCCCCCTGATCCCCGTAAAAACTTTTGAGATTAAAAAACATTCCGCCTCTGGCCATCGGACGGAATTGGGTTATATTGTTAGCAGGCGGTTCAGGCCGGGACCGCTGTAGGAGGAAACAGGACTTGTGAAAGATTGACGAAAGCAATCACAACCCTCAACCAAGGAAAGGACAGATTATGGAAGCCAACATTGAAAAAAACGCCACGGGCCAGGTCATGGCCGATCTGCATAACCTCACCCAAGACGCTGAAGAACTGATGAAGGCCACCGCAAGTGATGCCAGCGAAAAAGCCAAGGAAGCCCGCAATCGCGTGGCTGCGGCAGTGCAACGCGCCAAGGCCAGCTACCTGCACCTGCAGGAACAAACCGTGGCCGGGGCCAAGGCCGCCGCCAAAAAGGCGGATGTGGTCATTCGCGACCATCCCTATGAATCCATTGGAATTGCGTTTGGCCTGGGCCTCTTGATTGGCGTGCTGGTCACCCGGAAATAAATTCATGAGCGCCTCCCTCAACCCCGGGAGCTGGCTCGCCGCCCTGCGGCGCATTGGCGATTCGCTCTTTGCGCTCGCCCGCAACCGGTTTGAACTGTTCACGGTGGAGTGGCAGGAGGAAAAACTGCGGCTGCTGAACCTGCTCTTCTGGCTGGGATTGGCCGCCGTCATCGGCGCCGCCGGCGTATTCGTCGCCCTCTTTACCCTAGCCTTCTGGCTGTGGCAGGTGACGGGTTACGCCGGGCCGGTGGGACTGGCCGTCGTCGCCCTGGTCATTGCCGGGGCGATGCTCTGGAACCTCCGCGCCCGCATCCGGACCGGACCGCAGCCCTTCGCCCAAACCGTGGCGGAATTTAGAAAGGATGCCGCATGCTGGCAGGGCAAGAATTAAACGAACTGGCCGAGCGCCGCCGCCTGCTGGTGGCGGAAGCGGAGCTGCACCGCAGCCTCATTGCCTGGGAACGCGAAAATCTCCGTTCGGGCCTGGATGACCTGCGCGAAGCCCGCGGCGGTTTCAAGCTGGGTGGGCGGTGGCTGGCCGGCGCCGGCGCCCTGGCGGGATTGCTGACCGTGCGGCACTGGCGCAAATTGTGGCGCTGGTTTCCCTTCGGATTCGTTGCCCTGCGCTGGGTGCGCAAGCTGCAACGTCAGTGAGCGACCCTGTGGCCTGAAAAGACGGCGATTCCCTTCCCACGCTTTGGCGCCGGGAAGGGCTTCATGCCGCGCTGGTGTTTTGTTTTCATCCGCGCTACCTTCGGTCGCATCCAGAAGAATTGAACTGGCGCTCCGCGGCGCCGGTCAATAATTCCAACGACTCCAGCAGCAGCCATGAAAATTCACAGCAAACCGTTTCGCGTCCGGCCCGGCAGCAAGGTCAAACTCAAACATTATCCCACGCGGGTCAAACCGTTTTACCACGCGAAGTCCGACTACGAGAACCTTCTAGTCCACCACATTGAGAAAATGGGCGCCCGACAGAGCCTGCTCTACGCGCACAACCGCTATGCGCTGCTGCTCATTTTCCAGGCCATGGATGCCGCGGGCAAGGATGGCGCCATGAAGCATGTCATGTCCGGCCTGAACCCGCAGGGCTGCCAGGTGTACAGCTTCAAACAGCCCAGTACCGAGGAGCTGGACCACGATTTTCTGTGGCGTACCACGCGTTGCCTGCCCGAGCGCGGGCGCATCGGCATTTTCAACCGCTCCTATTACGAGGAGGTGCTCATCGCCCGGGTGCATCCCGAAGTGCTGGCCGGCCAACACCTGCCGGAAGCGGCCGGGAGCGACGGTGATTTCTGGAAGCACCGCTACCAGTCCATCAACGACCTGGAAAAACACCTGTACCGCAACGGCACGCACGTGGTGAAATTTTTCCTGCATCTCTCGAAGGCGGAACAGCGCCAGCGTTTCCTTGCCCGCATTGACAACCCGGAGAAGAACTGGAAATTCAGCCGCGCCGACATTGCGGAGCGCAAGCTCTGGCCGCAATACATGGAGGCCTACGAAGCCTGCCTCCGCGCCACCAGCACCAAGCACGCCCCCTGGTATGTCGTTCCCGCCGACGACAAACCCAACGCCCGGCTCATCATCTCGCAGATCGTCCTCGACACCCTCGACGATTTGAAAATGAGCTATCCCAAAACCTCGCCAGCCCGGCACCAGGAACTGCTGGCCATCCGCAAGCTGCTCGCCAAATAAATCCGCCCCGCGTTCATGCCCCCTGCCGCCGCCACCCCGATGGTTGAGTCGCCCGTGGTGTTGACGATTTTTGCGCTGACTTATCTGGGCATCGCCGCCGGGCGCGTGCCCGGGTTGAAACTCGACCGCACCGGCATCGTCATGCTCGGGGCGATTGCGATGATGATTTTCGGCGGCCTGGCCACGGAGGAAATCATCGGCTTCATCAACTGGCCCACCATTCTGCTGCTGTTCGGCTTCTTCGTGCTGTCGGCCCAGTTGCGGCTCTCCGGATTTTTCGATGCGGTGGCCGGCGGCATCGCGCGGCGGTTGGACAACCCGGCGCGGTTTCTGGGGCTGCTCATGCTCGCCACCGCCGGACTCTCCGCCTTCCTGAACCACGACATCGTTTGCTTTGTCTTCACGCCCGTGGTGGCCACCGCCCTGCTGCGGCGGCAGTTGAACCCCGTGCCCTTTCTGGTCGCCCTGGCACTGGCCAGCAACATCGGCGCCGCCGCCACGCTGGTGGGCAACCCGCAGGACATGATGATCGCCCAGATGGCCGGGCTGGGTTTTGGCGCGTATGCGCTGTGGTGCTTCGTACCCGTGGTGTTCGCGTTGGGTTGCGCTTATGGCATCATCTGGGCGCTTTCCCGGCGGCGGCTGAAACTGCCGGACCCCGCCCCGTTGGATTCGGCGCCGGCACCCGTCCCCTTCAATCGCCCGCACACGATCAAGGGACTGGTCATCCTGGCAGTCGTCATCGGCCTGTTCTTTTCCCCCGTGCCCAAGGAACTCGTGGCCCTGACCGCGGCGGCCATCCACCTGGCCAGCCCCAAATTCCGCACCGAAGATTTGCTCAAGCTGGTGGACTGGCCCATCCTGCTGTTGTTCATGGGACTCTTTGTGGTGACCGGCGCGTTCCAAACCACCGCCTACGGCGGCGAAGCCGTGTCGTGGCTGGCCCGCAGCGGCGTTCACCTGCAATCCTCGCCGGTGCTGGCGCTGGTGACCGCCGGACTCTCCAACCTCATCGGCAATTCCGCCACCGTCATGCTGCTGCTCAAGGTGGCGCACCTCAACCAGCCGCCCGCCGCCTATGTGCTGGCGCTGGCCAACAGCTTTGGCGGCAGCCTGCTCATCATCGGCAGCGTGGCCAACATCATCGTGGTGCATCAGGCCCGGGCGCTCGGCATCCGGATTTCCTTCCGCGATTTCGCCCGGCTCGGCATTCCCGTGACGCTCGCCGCACTGGCCGGGCTGCTGGTGTGGGTGGAACTGCTCACCTAGCTCCACATTCAGCCGTGGCTTATTTGCCCGCCGGCGTTGCGGAACTTAAACCTTTGACCGCACGTTCCAACCGGACCTGAAGCTCCTGCAAATCGTCGCGATAGGCGCCGGGGTAGTTGGTGAGCGTCGTCAGCTTGGCCTGCACGTCCGTTTGCAAGGCCGCGAGGTTCGTGGCCAGCTCTGAGTTTCGAGCCGCGGCAATCCCGTCCACCACCGCCTGAAACCGGCCGGGATCGGCGAAGACTTCGTTGGGCTGCAAATGAGACTGCACCGCCGCCGCGCCGGATGGCAGCAATAACAAATTCTGCACGGCTGTGGCGGTGCAGCGCGGAAACGAGCCGCCGTTGGTGGTGCTGCAAGCAAACGCCGTGGCCGCCAGCGCCCCGGCCAGCACCGGGTCGTCCCGATGTTCCGCGCCGATCACCTGCGCCAGTTCCTCCAGGCTCGCGGCGTCCTGGCGATAATGCTCCACGCTGAACGCCGCCGCCAGCGCTTTGCGACCGTTCGGCCCGAAGCCGATCAATGCCTGCGCCGCCGCGCGGAGAATTTCCGGGTGATACGTATTGGTATTCGCGTAATACGCCACGCTGCCCGGAATCGCCGCCAGGTTGGTGATGGCCCCGGGATCATCGCGCCCCGCCATGGCCGCGCCCAGCTCGTTGATGAACCGCAGCAACTTTTCCGGAGAGAAGACATATTCGTTGACCGAGATGTTGGCGGCGAGCAACTCCGGCCAGTGCGCCGCGTAACGGTCATGAATGGCGCGCAGGAAGAAAACGTCGCGCGCGGTTTCGTTTTCAAACGCGCGACCCTGGAACACCTCCACCGGACTGGGAAACGCGTTGGTGTCCGCCGCCTCCGCGGCGGCGTCCGCCCGGCAACAGCAGACACCGCCGAACAGGAGCGCCAGTAACAACAGCAGCCCACGTGAAGACCCTCCTTGCCGCCGGCACCAAAACGGCAAACCGGAATCGCCTATCCCTCGAAAAACACGTTTTATTTTCAACCGGGGGATTGTACCTCAAGCCCCGGCGGCGGCAGCCTCACTTTTGGTTACAATTGCGTGACGACCTGGCTGGCGGCGGGGCGCAACCGCTCCATCCCGGCAACAAATGCGCTTGCCGGCAGCACCTCCCAAAGTCATTTTTCAATCATGAACTTCCCTCCATTTTGGGCTCGGGGCCGAATTGGGGATTTTGTGGCGTGGCGCTGGTCAAATCAGAGTCAGGCGGACGCCCAAGCCCGGGCCGACCAAGCGGCCCAACAGCTTAAGGAACGGTGCTCCCGGCGGGAACACCTGCCCCAGCATGGCGAATACTACCCCAACCGGCCGTTTCGGGAACAACTGCTGCAGGAATTCAAAGACGCGGCCGGCGCGGTTACCGCCGCAATCACGCGCAATTCCTACGGCTGCCAGGTGCTCAACACCGCCCGGGTGATGTTTGTGGACATTGACCTGCCGGAACCGCCGCAACCGGGTTTCTTCGCCAGGATGTTTGGCAAGCCGGTCCCCAAAAATACGGAATCCGCGGAACTGCAGGCGGCCCGGATCCGGATTGAAAGCTGGAGCCGGCAGCATCCCGATTGGGGATGGCGGCTCTACCGGACCCGGGCTGGACTGAGGTTGCTGGCCACGCATGACGTGGTGGCGCCGGATTCTGAGATATCCGACACCATCTTCGCCGACCTGGGGGCGGACCCGTTGTACCGGAAACTCTGCCAAAGCCAGAAATGTTTTCGCGCCCGGCTGACGCCCAAGCCCTGGCGCTGCGGCTGGCACGGTCGCCCCGCCCGCTGGCCCTGGTTGGATGCAAAACAGGAAAAACAGTTTCAAAAGTGGGAAGCGCAATATCAATCGCACGCATCCCAGTGGGCCACGTGTCAGTTGCTGCAGAAACTGGGAAACCCGGACCCGCATCCGGAAATCGCCGCCATCATCACTCTGCACGACAATGCAACCCGGGCGGAATCGGGGCTGCCCCTCGCGTGACGTGAAGGCTACAGCACGTGCACGCGGTAGAACACGTTGCTCCGGCTGATGGCGTCCTGGACGGTGTTCGTCTGACCGGTGCCGGCCACCGGGTCGCCCCACGCATGCCAGCCGACGGCATTGAGCGAGGTGTTGGTCTCCAGTTGATAATTCGTCCCGTTCGTGGTCGGCCAGGAAATCTGCAATTGCGTGGCACTGGCCCGGGTTATGGTGAGTTCCAGCAATAGCGGCACCACGCCCGGAGGACCAAGCGCCACCACCCCGGCCTCGCCCCCAGCAGTGCCGGGATTGACGCTAAATGTTCCGGTGAGATCCGGCCCGGAATTGGTGAGCACCAAAATCCGGCCGCCGGCGCCGTTGGGCTCGCCGCCATTGGCCAGCAACCCGGCCCCCGCCACGGTAAATTGCACTGTCGCCGCATGCAGGAAAATGCCGCCGCCGGAACCACCGCCAGCCAGCACGGAGCCGCCCCCGCCGCCGGCACCCCCGTTGGCCAAAATCTGACCGCCCACGGAGATATTCCCCACCGCGCCGAGTTCCAGGCCGCCCGCGCCGCCCCCGCCGCCGGCACCCTGGGTGAGAAACACATCCGTGCCGGTACCGCCCCCGCCGGCGCCGCCTTGCAAATACTGGCGCAAATCGCCGTAAGCGCTGCCATCCACCAGCCCGCCGAAGCCGCTGCCGCCGCGCCCGCCAAATCCGGCACCATCGCCCTGCGAGCCCGTCCCCCCCACGCTTCCGAACGCCCCCGACCCATTGCTGCCGCCCGGACCGGCACCATCATCGCCCTGGCTGGCCGCCGGCTGACCCACCCCGCCAGTACCGCCTGCGCCGCCGCCGGCCCCACCCCGGCCGCCCGACCCGTCGCCGTCGCCGCCGAAACTGCCGGTGCCATTCTGGCCGTTGCCCCCGCTGGCATCCAGAATGCCGTTCACCGTAGCATCGCCGCGCGACAGAATCACCACCGGGTTGGTGCCCTGCAACGTCACCGTGACATTGCTGGCAATGCTGACGGAAGTGAAATCAAACACGGCCACCACCGTATCGAACCCCCAGAAGTTGGAGCCGGAAGGCAGGCTTTGGTCATAGAAAACGCCCGTAAAAACCGTGTTCGTGGCGGCATCCAGGAGTCGCGGCTTCGGACCGGAGCTGTCGAGCACGTAATTGTTGGTGGTGAGATTCAGCGTGCCCAGCGACGCGAAGGCTTGCGGATCCAAGGCGCCGGCGCGGGCGGCCCCGGCCAGCAAAATTCCCGCCCCCAACCCCAACAACACTTTCATCATGATAATGGTCTCCCGCAGAGGTTTTTTGCTTGTTCGCAAAAGCGACAATAAACGGCACCCCGGCCCGGTCAAGATTTTTGCCCGGCGGAAGTAAGACGGCCAACTGGCTCACAAATTGTCATCCCCGCGATTGATGAACCAAGCCAGGCCCCGCAGCGCCGCGACCAGCCCAAGCGGAAGCAATGGAAAATACCAGTGCAAATCCGGGTAATAACGTTTCAGGACAATCATGGCTAACACGGCACCGCCAATGAAGAGCCCCTCAAGCCAGATCAAATTTCGCCAGGTCAAACTCAGACGAACACTCTCCAGCGCCTGAACAGGACAGATCATTACTATCCCAAGCCCAATAAACACCCAGCTATACCACGGCGTGGTGTGCGAGCTCGAAATAAGACTCGATATAATCATAACGCAGGACCTGCGTTCGCCCGGAGCGAACGCCTAGCCGCTGCCAGCTCCGGACATGAACTGGGCGACGTCAACTCTCTTTTTCTAAAGCACTCAATTTCCGGGCCCACTTCCGGCCGGAGAACAGGCACACCAGCCCCGCCACCATTGTGATCAGTGGCCGGGAAAGCCCGTAGAGCGATCGCTTGCGCTCCGGATCAAAATCGTCATGGGCAACCGCAACCAAAAACGCGTAATGCAGCCAGTTCAGGACATCCGCCAGCGAGTGTAAAACGAAATAGAGCCCCAGAAACACAAAGGCAAAGGCGTATAAATCCGTCAAAGTCAGTCCGGCAACCGCCACCGGCGCATCGGCTTTGCCGGCAACCATCCGCGCGATGGCCGACGCGGCAAACCACATCACCGTGGCGCACAGCAACATCACCAGCGCCGGCAAAAATGCCAGGAACACCTCCGGCCCCACATCTCTCCCTCTCAACGGGGAAAACCCAAAGGCAGCTCCGGCCAGCATGCTGAGTCCCTGCACCAGCCAGGAAATGCTAAACAGCCGCAGGACAATGAGAACGATGGTGCTCGTGAGCATAAAATATTTAGGGTTTAGTCCGCCACCCGCAGCCACCCATGGGCGCTGGCGGCGATTCTGTGCGGTGCGAGGTTCGAGGTTTTACTCATAGGACGTGTAAATGGCCACAATGGTGTTGCTGCGGGTGTAAACGACGTCGAGAGGCTCAACGTACAGCAGCCGGTACTGTACCATCCGCTCTCCCGGTTGAAGCGGATAATCGCGACCCCACAGGGATTGCGCAACCTGAATCTGCCGCTCCGAATAAAGCGAGAGACAGGCTTCCAGTTCCGCTTTCGTCTTGGGTTTGGCGGCGGTCCACTTCGCCTCCAAATGCAAGGCCCAAAAATACGGGAGTGCAGGTGCGACGACAGCGAGAAAAGTCAACAGCAGGAGCGCGCCAAAAACTCGAACCGTTATGCGAATCCACCTGCGGCGAAGCCTCCGGGTCCAGCCGAGCAACGCTACCCCGAGTGCCAGGGGCAGAACGAACATGACCAGAATCAATCCCCAATTAAGGCCACCAGACATGATCTTTACCTGGGATGTCGAAAGCTGGACCGCCGCCACCTCGGGGCGGAACCGAAACAACAGAAATACTGACACCAACGGCGGTTGGCTCCGGCGACTTGCCCAACCATGGCCTCATGGCAGTCACTGCCTGCGATAACTCTGGGGCAAAGCCTCGCGAACCTGTTTCGGGCAAACTTTATCCACCGCCGCTGCGGGGATGTATTCATCGGTTTGGTTCTTGCCGATGAACGTCAACTTTCGGAGGCCGACCCCATCAAACACCCAGACCTGGGTGGCGCTGGCGGCGCAGACAAACCATCCGTCAGCCTTCAGGGGAATGGTGTCGGAACACGTATGTTTGCCCGGCGGCAGGTCGGTCACCGTGGCGTCGTAGCCGGGCCAGGAAATTGTAACCGAGTTTGTTTGATTACTCTTCTGGCTCGCGGTAACGGTGACCTCATTGGTGCCATCCCGCAGCGTAAAACTGCCCGGAGCGCGCAGGAAATGCTGCTCGGGCTCCGCCAGGCAACGTAGTCCGGAAACCAGCAGCAGCATGATGATCAATGTTCGTATCATATTTTGACGGCCCAGCCGGAGTACTCGCCGACTGGTCTTCGAACTACTTTTCTTCTTTGTCTTTGTAGTGCGGCAGTCATGACACTCCACCGCCCGGGCAGCAATGTGCCCCTGGGCTTCCTCATAATACCACTTCTGGTCCCGGGCTTTCCAAATCTCCCGTTTGCCGCACTGGCGGCAGTTGAATGGCTGGTCCAGATAGAACTCCGGCAGGCTACCGTAGGTATTGATATGGGAGAGTTTGCTCTGGTCCGCAGGCACGGCCGATGGATGACCGCGCTGCTGCCGCGGCGCGAGCCGTAAAATTCGCTCGGCCTCCCGAAGCTCTGCCTCGGTTGCGTCCCGGCCGGTGTGAATGGGTCTGCTCATGCCGTGCGGCCCCGACCCTAGCGCAACCATGCAGGGCCTGCCAGCGGGAATTGCGAATGACATCGACCAACCAAGTGCCATACAAAGAAACAATGGCGGCAGGCTTGCTTCAGAAGGAGAACCAGTCAGTTTTTTGCCCGCCCTCACCTGTTTCCTCTCCCTCCAGGAGAGGATTTTTTACCTGGCACATTCCGGAATATTTCCGAGTCCGTTCGACCAATCCTGCGGTAGGTATTCCCCAAAAAACAGCGCCCGTTGAACCCCTCTCCGGTGTGGATATGCCACCGGAGTGTGCCCGGCCTCGGGTCCTGATGTTCGCACCCGGCCGGCGAGAGTCACGTTGCTGCGCCCAGGGACGCCCCCCCGAACCGGAGCGCAGAGCATTGCTCTGCGCGTGCCAGCCGCCGCCCCCAATTCCATCCGGGATGAACTTGCGGAGCGATGCTCCGCGCTCCGGGCCGAAGGCGGCGGCGACCTTAGTGCAATGTTCCCGGTGTCCGTGTCAAGCGGCGGCGCGCAACGGAGTGCGCTGTAGCGCATGGTTGCACAACCTCGTCATGATTGAAAAAGTCGAAGTCCGCCGCTCAGTCCGGCCTTCTTGGCGAGTGACTGAATGACCAACCTCTCTGGCTTCGTGAAGATGCGCTGACTCGAAACAAACCGGTCTGCTCCGTGCAACATTCCAAGCTCTCCCGTCCGGTCACGCACGACCAAACACGAAAGAATGGTCCTAAGTGCCTGCGTCTCGTCTTCGGTGATCTTCAGTTCAGGCATAATCAAGTATAGTGGCTGCACGATTAGCGACCGCCGCCAGACCACGGAGCGCGAAACGCCGAGCCAAGTTTCGGGCCACTGTAACGTGGCAGCTGTGAGAACGCAACCGCCTGGGCGGTTGCAAGAGTCATAACCCCATTATCCGAACCGTTCGCCGGCCCAGCGGGGTAGTAATCTTATAGTTTCAACTGCGGTTAGACGCGGCAACTTGGATCGAAAAGGGGCAAAAGTAAAAACAGAAGCGCCGATTGCAGCAACTTCAATGGGCGGGTTTAACCACCGATTGAGCCACTCGTCGTCTCTCAATCTCTTCATAAATACATTTGTCACATGCCCCATACATGACATCGCCATAGTGGCCAGTCGCAAGCACAGTCTCGGCGTCTGCATGAGCGCAACGACACTCGCCCCGATTGATCTTTTCCGGTGAGTCATGCGAACGATGCCCGTAGTTACTCCAGCGCCTACGGGGTGCGCCTGTTCCGTCACCCCGCAGGGCGCGGGGCACAATTATAATATGCTTATATTTAGTGTGTTACACCTGTTCCATTTGACAACCCGCCAGTTTCTGGGATGATGATTTTGTTGCAGCCTAAGCTGGCTTGCCTTCCTGCAAGTCAGCGCGGGGGAACCAATCCCGGGAAACCGGGGCGGGGCGTACGTCGGTGGCGAACCACCGGCGCGGTCACTTTCAGGACCGAGCCCGTCAGCTAACCTCGTCGGCATCTGGAAGGGCGATCCTCTAGGCCCCGCGGATGCGGGGCACCACGGTCTCCCCAATTAAACTCGCGGTGGCTCCCGCGCGGCGACAACCCGCGTGCAGTGTCACCGCATGGGAGTGGGGTTATGACAACGAACATTCTGCTGGCGGTAAGCGGTCATTGGTTTGGGGTGGCGTGGTATTGGTACGTTCTGGGGGGCGCACTCCTGGTTTGGCAATCAAGCCTGGTGCTGATCCGGGAACGGCAGGCAGGCATTGTGGTGAAGCGGTTCGCGGGCAAATCGCTGCCGCCGGGCCGGCTGATTGCGCTGGCGGGCGAGGCGGGTTACCAGGCGGAACTGCTGGCGCCGGGCCTGCACTTCGGTTACTGGCCGTGGCAGTACCGCATCATCAAGGTGCCGCTTACCGTGGTGCCGCAGGGGGAAATTGCGCTGGTGTTGGCGGCGGACGGCGCGGCCATTCCCGCGGAACGCATCCTCGGGCGCGTGGTGGACAGCGACAACTTTCAGGACGCGCGCAAGTTCCTGGTGAACGGCGGCGAAAAGGGCCGCCAGCTCGGCATCCTGACCGCCGGGACGTACCGCATCAACACCGCGCTGTTCAACGTCATCACGGCGGTCAACGCACCGGAGCACGGCATGTACCCGGAGCAGCTCATGCTGAAGCGGGTGGAGCCGGACATGGTGGGCATTGTGACCACGCTGGACGGCCGGCCGATTGAGGCGGGCGAAATTGCGGGGCCGGTGATTCCCGAGCACGAAAACTTCCAGAACGCGCAGGCGTTTCTGGACGGCGGCGGGCGGCGCGGATTGCAGGAGCAGATTCTGCTGTCCGGCACGTGGAACTTGAATCCCTGGTTTGCGCAGGTGGAGCAGATTCCCATGGTGCAAATCCCCATTGGCTATGTGGGCGTGGTCATTTCGTTCGTGGGCCAGGCGCACGAGGACGTGAGCGGGGTGGAGTTCAAGCACGGCGACCTCGTCAACCCCGGCCACAAGGGCGTGTGGGTGACGCCGCTGTACCCGGGCAAGCATCCACTCAACACGCGCGTGATGAAGGTGGAGCTCGTGCCGACCACGAACATCGTCCTCAACTGGGCGAGCCGCACGGAGGCGCATCATTTCGACGAGAAGCTTTCGTCCATCACGGTGCGCTCGCAGGACGGTTTCGCGTTCAACCTGGATGTGTCCCAGATTATCCACGTGGGCGCGTTGGACGCGCCGAAGGTGATCAGCCGCGTGGGTTCCATGCAGAACCTGGTGGATCACGTGTTGCAACCAATTGTGGGGAATTATTTCCGCAACTCGGCGCAGGACTACACGGTGCTGGATTTTCTCAGTGCGCGCAGTCACCGGCAACTGGAGGCGGCGGAGCACATCCGCAAGGCCATCGGCGCGTATGACGTGCAGGCCATTGACACGCTCATCGGCGACATCAATCCGCCGGCGGAATTGATGACCACACAGACGGATCGCAAGATCGCGGAGGAACAGCGCAAGACCTATGAGACCCAGCGGGCCGCGCAGGAACAGCGGCAGCAACTCGTGCGGCAGACTTCGCTGGCGGACATCCAGCAACAGGTGGTCGGTGCCGAACAGGGCGTGAACATCTCCGAGCTGAAGGCGCATGCCAGCGTGAAGCACGCCACCGGCGAAGCCGAGGCCACCCGGCTGCGGGCGTTGGGCGAGGCGGAAGCCATCCGCGCCACCGGCAAGGCCAAGGCGGAGGCGTTTCGCGCCGGCGTGGAAGCGTTGGGCGTGGAAGGCTACACCGTCATGCAACTCATGCAGATTGTGGGCGAACGCAACGTACGCATCGTCCCCGATGTGGCCGTGAGCGGCACTACCGGCAGCACCGGGTTGGTGGACGGCCTTCTGGGCGTCATGCTGCGCGGGCAAAATCACAACGGCCAGCCGCCGCAGAAGAACTGACCGGGGACTCGCGCCGGTGTTTCCGGCGGCGGGGAGTTCATCCCTGCTGCCGGACTCCCACCCTGCGGCGGCCTTTGCGGCACACAATAATTCATATGTTGCTTACCATAATCATATTACGAATTGATTTGAACCCCAACATCCCGGGGTCAACCTTTAACACTCTTTAACCTTTTTCGCATTTTGTTCTTCTGTCTATGAACCGGCTTAAGACCTTCTTTATTGGACGCGCCCGCAACCTCTCGGATGCGCACCTGTTCCACAAACTGTCGCTCGTGGCGGTGCTGGCGTGGGTGGGGCTCGGCGCGGACGGCTTGTCCTCCTCCTGCTACGGTCCGGAGGAGACGTTCAAGGCGCTGGGGGTTCACGTGGCGCTCGCGCCGTTTGTGGCGCTGGCCTGCATGGCCACCATCACGATCATCTGCCTGAGCTACGCGCAGATCATCGAGCTGTTCCCGAGCGGCGGCGGCGGTTACCTGGTGGCGAGCAAGCTTCTCTCGCCCACGCTGGGGGTGGTTTCCGGTTGCGCGCTGCTGGTGGATTATGTGCTGACCATTGCCATCTCCATTGCCAGCGGC
>DATJIU010000233.1:0-4873 GCA_035492855.1 Dongiaceae bacterium
TGCTGTACCCGCGGAAATCCGGCTAGGGCCAGCGTATGCCGGGCGCAATTTAACGGACAACCGTCAATTACCACGATTTCAGCGGCTTGCTCCGCCCGGTTCAGCAGGGGCTTCACCCGTCCCCCAATGCCGGCCAGGCAGGACATTTCGCCCCAGTGCTGCTGCGCCAGCGCCCGCGCCGTGCGGTCGGCCAGTTCGCCGGCGTCGGAACCGCCTGAACAGGCGTAGATCACCACGCGGCGGGAAGCTGGGGATGGGGTGGATTTGTTCATGATATGGGATTGAGGAGGAGCCGGACATTTCCGGACTTCCCCCTCCGATGCCGATTATGATTTTGCAGGCGACTTGTGACCGGTAGCGGCAATCACCTGTTCTTCCTCGCTCTGGTCGGCAAAGGACCAGCCGGTTTTCAATCCCAGGACAAACCAGCCGATTCCCACTGCGCCAGCCGCGAAGATGGTGTCACCCAACACCCGGAGCCAGCGCAAATTCTGGAGCAGCGGTTGTTGCAGGAATTCCGCCGACCGGGCGTACCACATGCCGTGTTCCACACTGGCCCAGGTTTGCAGCAGACCCACCGGCAGCAGGCTGACCACCACCATCAACGCCAGGCCCACGTTCAGCGACCAAAAGCTGAAGGACAGCAAGCCCGATTTCCAATATTCCTGCCGCGTCAGCCCGCGCAGGCAGAACAGCATCAGGCCAATGCCCAGCATGCCGTACACCCCGAACAAAGCGGCGTGGCCGTGCACTGGCGTGGTGTTCAATCCCTGCATGTAATACAGCGCAATCGGGGGATTGATGAGAAAACCGAACAAGCCGGCTCCCACGAGATTCCAGAAGGCGACCGCCACGAAGAAGTAAATCGGCCAACGATAGGCCGCCACCCATGGCCGGACGCGTGACAGGGTGAGGTTCTCGTAAGCTTCAAAACCGATCAACACCAGCGGTACAATTTCCAGGGCACTAAACGACGCCCCAAAAGCCAGCACGCCGGTGGGCGTGCCGCTGAAATACAGGTGGTGCATGGTGCCGAGGATGCCGCCTGCGAGGAAGATGATGGTGGAGAAAAGCACCGCCGCCGTGGCGCTGCCGATTCTCAGCAGCCCCATGCGGGTGAACAGGAAGGCGATCACCACCGTGGCGAAGACTTCGAAGAATCCCTCCACCCACAGGTGCACCACCCACCAGCGCCAATATTCCGCCATGGCGAGGTGCGTCTGGCGGCCCCACATCAATCCCGCCCCATAGAACATGCCAATGGCCGCAGAGGCGATGATGAACAACGCCAGCAAATGCCGGTTCGGGCCCGGATTTTTGAGTGCCGGCCAGAGGGCGCGCCCCATGAGAAACAGCCAGAGGAACAACCCGACAAACAGGAAAATCTGCCAGAAGCGGCCGAGATCCACGTACTCATAGCCCTGATGGCCAAACCAGAAGTTGGCCACGAACCCCAGCTTTTGCTGCACGCCCAGCCATTCGCCCACCATCGAACCCACCACAATGACCAACAGGCAGACAAACAGGAAATTGATGCCAAACCGCTGGCCTTTGGGTTCATAGCCCGAGACCGCCGGCGCCACAAATAATCCCGTGGCCAGCCATGCCGTGGCAATCCAGAAGATGCCCAACTGGGTGTGCCAGGTGCGCGCCACCGAGTACGGCAGCCATTTGCTCAGGGGAAAACCGAAGAACCCGTCGCCTTCCACTCCGTAATGCGCCGTGATGGCGCCCAAGCCCACTTGCGCGACCATCAAGGCCGCCACCACCCAAAAATATTTCAACGTCGCCCGCATCGAAGGGGACGCCTTCAGGGCCAGCAACGGATCCCGGGCCGGCAAATCTTCCGCTTCCTCTTCTTCATGGTGGCGTTGCACCGCAAAATACCAGACCAACGTGCCCACCCCGGCCAGCAGGATCACAAAACTCGCCACGGACCAGAGAATGATGGAACTGGTGGGCCGGTTGTCGATCAGCGGCTCCGGTGGCCAGTTCTGGGTGTAGGTGATCTGGGTGCCGGGGCGGTCGGTGCCACAGGCCCAGGAGGCCCAAAAGAAGAAGGCATTCAGCAACTGCCGGCGTTCCGGCGTTTTCACACTGTCGGCCGGCAACGCATAGCTTTTCCGCAATCCGTTCAACGTGGGATCCGTGCCAAACAGGGAAGCGTAATGCTCGCTGACTGCAGTGATGGCGGCGGCGCGAACGTCCGAAACCACGAGTTCGCCGGTCTCCGGATTGTAGGTGTTGCTGCGGATTTCGTGTTTCAACCGTTCGCGCAGCGCGGCCTGGGTTTCCGCCGGGAGTTCGGCGTAGCTGGCGGCGCCGCTGGCCTGAGCCCAATGATCCAGCAGCCAGACCGATTCGCGATGCAGTCGGTCGGCCGACCAGTCGGGCGCCACGTACGCGCCATGCCCCCAGATGCTGCCCACTTCCTCGCCGCCGATGGATTGCCACACGTTCTGGCCGTCCTTGATGTCCTGCGCGGTGAACAACACCCGGCCGTCTGGCGTGACAACTTTTTTGGGAATCGGCGGCGCCTGACGGTAGATTTCGCCGCCGTAATATCCGAGAATGAGAAAAGACAGCCCCAGCACCAGGCTGAGACTGATCCAGAGCTTATGATAGGATCGAGGTTGGGATGCGGTTTTCATTGATGCAATTTCAGTTTCACGGCTGCCCCTTTTTTGTGCAGCAACGATGGCAATTTAGGGCAAGTGCCCCCGGAAAGATTTGATGCCAGTCAAAGATTTGAAAATATTCGGGATTAGCATCTGGCGTCCGGAGTCAAACCATTGCCTCCAAGCGTTTTGCAGCAACCGAAAAAAGAGGGTTTTCCTCGGCGCCGCCGCCGCCGCGCTGCTCTGTGCCGAAAATGGACGGATTACCTCGGGGGAAACCTTCCCGCCACCCAAAAAAATTCGGGCTGGTTTGCGGCGGCAAACCAGCCCGGGGTTGTCTCTTAATTTATCGGCGAGCCGAAAACTGAAGGCTCGCGGCATTGTCCGTCAGTGTCCGCCGCAGCAACTGGCCGGTTCGGGAGCGGTCGCGGCGAGCGCTTTGCATTTGGTAATCTTGACGCGGAATTCGTCCGGGCCTTTCACCAGGTGTTCCCAGGTGAACGTCTCCGGCCATTGCGCGGAAAACTGATAATACAACGGCACGGGATCATGGTCGTTGAGCAGGATGAAATGCTCGCCCACCGGCAGTTCCAGCCAGGTGCGAATGATCAAGCCATGCTTGACGGAGCAGGGGATGGGGCGCACGTCCATGACTTTGTCCGGGCCGACGAGGTTGGGAGGATAGGGATACGGATTGGTTGTCATATATGTTTTCTTGGTTTGCGGTTAAAGACTGCCTACGCCGGTGGCGGCGCGACCGGAATCGGTCATCAGGCCGGGATGCCACGGCGGGTCCCAAACAATCTCGACCTCGGCGTCGTCCACGCCTTCGAGGTTGAGGAGCGCGGTAGAAGCGCCCCAGCGCAGGCTTTCGTGCATGGGGCATCCCGGAGTGGTCAGCGTCATCTCCACGGCCACTTTGGTGCCGGTGATGGCGACATGGTAAATCAGGCCCAGGTCCACAATGTTGCAGCCCATTTCGGGATCAATGACCTGACGCAACGTCTGGAGCACGAGGGTTTCGTCAATGGGATGGGAGTTCATGCGGGTTTGACCAGGATCGCCGCTGATGGCTGCGGCTGGGGTTGCGGTTGCGATTGGGAACGGAAAAAGTGTGAGAGCATCAGGGCCACGTTAATGGCCAGAGTCAGGACTCCCAAGGCGATCAAGCCGCATCCGGCCCGGACGCCGGCGGGGTTCGCGCCGAGAATGGCTCCGCTGGTTACGAGCAGGCCGGAAAGATAACTCCAATAACCAACTACTTGAAGCCGGCTGGAATAAAGGTCGGCCAACGCGGGCACCGGCGCCCGGCCAATCTGGCGGCTGTAACGGCCAAACCAGACCAAAAACGGGACGATTTTGTAAAGCATGCCGATGATGGCCAGCGAAACGGCGCCCAACAATCCGAGGAAGCCATAGACATTCTCCAATTGTCCGGTGAAGGCATTCAACGGCAACCCGGGCCAGGCCAGCACCACCCCGAGCAGCGCCACGGGAGCATAAAGTCCAACGGCGGTCAGGAAATACTTGATGCCCCAGTCCAGCGTCCGGCGCTTGCGGTGGCGCAACATCGCCCGAAGTTCGATGCCATAAACGATGAGCGCCGCCACCACCGCCAGCGCAAAGGCCAGCTTCCAGGGACTACGCCGCAGGATGGTCACAAACGCGCCAGCGAGACCCGCGTTCAAAAGCACGACACTCGCAACCGCGCGGCGGCGACTCTGAATTTCACTCAGTGTAAACATTGGAATCAATTTGTACGAGACGCCGACAATCAACATGGTGAACAGACCCACGCCGCCCAGATGCGCGTGCGCATGCATGGCGCTGATGGGATCAAACCGCGCTATGAAACTTCCTACCTGACGGAAGCCAAGCAACCACGCGGCAGCCGGGGCCGCGCCGGCGCCTTCCTCAAAATCAGCCGTGGATTTGCCCAGGGCGATGAGCAATCCCGCGGTGATGGTGAGCGTGAGCCAGCAGAGCGCGGCGGTCACCGCCGTGGCGGTGACATTCCAGCGGGGCACCCGCCGCAACGTGGCGGCCAAGTTAAAGACAAACAGGCCCACGCCCAGCGCCAGCACGGAGCCAAAATGCCCCACCTGCTTCAGGTTCCAGACGGAAAACATCGCCACCATGCCGACAAAACCGACGACGTGGAGCGCGAAATGGGCCCGGGCCAGTTTTTCGCTGTACAACCGGGTTTCCAACGCCACCGGCACCAGTTGATACATGGCGCCCATGACGATGGAGCA
>DATJIU010000234.1:0-8954 GCA_035492855.1 Dongiaceae bacterium
GGCTCTGGTTGCGTTTTTTCGCATCCATCGAGCATTCTAACATGGTCCGAAAAAGCGTGTGGTTTAACCATTAACCCTATTTTTGGATGCAAAAAATAAGGGTTTAAAAGTTTAAACTGACTTACTGGGAATGGTTTGCAAATTTGGAAAATTGAAAAACTGCAAAATCATTGTTAAAACAAAATGCAGGAAAAACCACCAAGCAACCAAGAAACCAAGGGGGAAAGCGCCTCACGCAAAGGATGCGAAGGAAAGTTGGCCGCGGCGGAGCGCGACTGGGCTGAAAGCCAGTCGCAGCAATGTGGCGGAATCGAGGGGTGGAGCTCTGCAGCTATCGAGGCAGGTGTCCCATTGCTGCGGCTGGTGCTGATGCACACAGCCGCGCTCCGAAGCAGGATGCGCTGGCGCTCCACCCTCTGAAATGCCGTCCTCAGCCCGGCACTTTGCATTTTCCGTGACGGACGCTTTCCGGTATAACCTTGCGTCCGGTCATGAACGATCCGCGCATCCACGAACTTCGCCAACTTCTCCCGCAGGCCATGCTGCCTGATTGGGTGCGGCTGGGCTCGCGCGCGGCCCGGTTGTTCCGCGACCGCTTGCATCCGGACCGGCATGAGCAGGTGCTCGCACGGTTGCTCGAACAGGCCCGGAATTCCGTGGCCCGGCGCCAGCAGCGCGAGCGGGAGGTGCCCCGGGTTTCGTATGCGCCGGAACTGCCCATCACGGCGCGGCGCGAGGAAATTGTGGCGGCCATCCGGTCGAGCCAGGTGGTGGTGATCGCAGGGGAAACGGGTTCCGGCAAAACCACGCAGTTGCCCAAGATGTGTCTGGAAGCCGGGCTGGGGATTCGCGCGATGATCGGCTGCACGCAACCCCGGCGCGTGGCGGCGCTCTCCATCTCGCGGCGCATCGCCGAGGAATTGCAGGTGGCCTGGGGGCGCGAGGTGGGCTGCAAAATCCGGTTCGACGACCATTCCAGCGCCGCCACCTACATCAAGCTGATGACGGATGGCATCCTGCTGGCCGAAACGCAGGGCGATCCGCAACTGAGCGATTACGACGCCATCATCATTGACGAGGCGCACGAGCGCAGCCTGAACATTGATTTCCTGCTGGGACATCTCAAGGGATTGCTGGCGCGGCGGACCGATCTCAAGCTCATCATTACCTCGGCCACGATTGACACGCAGGCGTTCTCACGGCATTTCAACGACGCGCCGATCATCGAGGTGTCGGGCCGGATTTATCCGGTGGAGGTGCGCTATGAATCGGCGGCGGCGGATTCCGAGGAGCAGGGGGATGTCAGTTATGTGGATGCTGCCGTGGCCGCGGCGGAGCGCGTGATGTATGAGTCCAGCGCGGGCGATGTGCTGATTTTCATGCCGGGCGAACGCGACATTCGCGAAGTGGGCGACCAACTGGAAGGTCGGTTTGCGGCGGATGCGGAAATTATCCCGTTGTTTGGCCGGCTCAGCGCGGGCGAACAGCAGCGAGTGTTCGCCCCGTCGGCCCGGCGCAAAATTGTCATCGCCACGAACATTGCCGAAACGTCGCTCACGATTCCGGGCATCCGCTACGTGATTGATGCGGGGCTGGCGCGCATCAGCCGGTACAATCCGCGCACGCGCACGCGGCGGCTGCCCATCGAGCCGGTGTCGCAAAGCAGCGCCAACCAGCGCAAAGGCCGGGCCGGCCGCGTGCAGGACGGCATTTGCATCCGGCTGTACTCGGAGGAAGATTTCACCGCGCGCCCGGCGTTCACCCAGCCGGAAATCCAACGGTCCAATCTGGCGGAAGTAATCCTGCGCATGAAGGCGTTCCGCCTCGGCGACATCGAGACGTTTCCCTTTGTGCAGCCACCCACGCCGGCGGCCATCGCCAATGGCTACACGCTGTTGCAGGAACTCGGCGCGCTGGATGCGGGACGGAATCTTACGCCGCTGGGCAATGACCTGGCGCGACTGCCGATTGACCCCACGCTGGGGCGGATGTTATTGCAGGCGCAGCGCGAGCATGCCTCGCGCGAATTGCTCATCATCGCCGCCGGGTTAAGCATCCAGGACCCGCGGGAGCGGCCGCTGGACCAGAAGGATGCCGCCGCGGCGGCGCACAAGCGGTTTGCCGATCCGCAGTCGGATTTCCTGGCGCTGTTGAACATTTGGAACGCCGTGCATGACGAATGGGAAAAGCTCCGCACGCAAAACCAGCGGCGCAAATTCTGCCGCCAGCAGTTTCTATCCTATCTCCGCATGCGCGAATGGCAGGACCTGCACGCGCAGTTGCACGATGCACTGGAAGATCTGGGCACGTTGCGCATCAACGAGAGCAACGCCGCCTATGCCGCGATTCACCGCTCGATTTTGTCCGGCCTCATCGGGCACGTGGCGCGACGCGAGGAGCGCAACCTCTACCAGGCGGCGGGCAACCGCGAGACGACTCTCTTTCCCGGCTCGGCATTGTATGAACGCAACGAAAGGCCGGTGAAGGGCCGGAATGCCAGGCCGCAGCAGGGCGCACCGCCGCCAAAAACGCACCAGCCGCCGTGGATTGTGGCGGGTGAAATTGTGGAGACCTCGCAGTTGTTCGCCCGCACGGTGGCGGGGATTGACCCCGAGTGGATTTACCAGCTCGCGCCGCATTGTTGCAAGCTGACCCACCGGAATCCGCATTGGAACGTGCGCCAGGGACGGGTGTTGGTGGAGGAAGTGGTGACGTTGCACGGCCTGGAAGTGACCCGGCGGCAGGTGGCCTATGGCAACATCAACGCCCCGGAAGCCACCGCCATCTTCATCCGCGCGGCTTTGGTGGAGGAAGACTTGGTGCCGCCCCGGCTGGAGGCGCGGCAACGTCCCGATGCGGAGGTGGAAATTCGCGAGGCGCTCAAGCGCAGCGGCTCCGCGCCGGCCCACCGCCGGGAGGGTGAACCGGAACTGCCGGCGCCGTATGCGTTCCTGGCGCACAATCGCGGGGTGCGGCAAAAGATTGAAAATTTGCAGACCCGCGCTCGGCATCACGGCCTGGTGGATCTCGACCAGGCGCTCTGCAATTTCTACGCCGCGCGCTTGGAGAACATTTCCGCATTTCCCGAGTTGAACCGGCTGTTGCGCGACCGTAACGGTGATCAGGCTTTCCTCTGCGCCACCGAGGCGGATCTGCTGGGTGAATTGAAGCTGGATTACGATGCCACGGCGTTTCCTGACACCGTGCAGCTGGATGAACAGCCGCTCGCGCTGAATTACGCCTATGCGCCTGGCGAAGAGTGGGACGGCGTGACGGTACAATTGCCGGTGGACCTGGCGCGGGCGGTGTCGCCGGCCGCAGTGGAGTGGGCGGTGCCGGGTTTGCGCGCGGAGCAGGTGGGCGAATGGCTGCGGTCGCTGCCGCGCACGCTGCGCCGCGAATTGCAGCCTTTGGAGCCGAAGATTGCGGAAATCGTGCGCGACCTGCGGCCCACCGGCAATTCATTGCGGGCAGACCTCGCGCGATTTTTGTTTTCGCGGTACGGCATCAGCGTGCCCGCCGACGCCTGGCGCGAGGAGGCCGTGCCGCAGCATCTACGGCCGCGCGTGGCCGTGGTGGATCATAATCAGCAGACTGTTGCCACGGGGCGCGATCTGGAACTGTTGCGGCCACAGCTGAAGGAAGTGCCGGTCGCGGCGCCGCGCGGTAACGATGCGTGGCAACGTGCCGTGGCCCAATGGGAACGCGTGGCGCTGAGCAGTTGGAGCTTTGGCGACCTGCCGGAGCGGATTGAAGTTGATGCGACGGCGACACCGCCCATTCAGGCATGGCCCGGCCTGGCGCTGGAGGACGAGCACGTGAGCCTGCGGCTGTTCCACAGCCCGGCGTTGGCACGGGAGGCGAGCGTTGCCGGCGTCCATCGCCTCATTGAACTGGCATTGCAAAAGGATTTCGCGTGGTTGCAAAAAGACCTGCGCGCCCTGGTCCGGTTGGAGCCGCTCTACGCGCCCATCGGGCCGGGCAATGAACTGCGGGAAACGGCGTTTGCCCATCTGCGCCGGTATGCGCTGCCGGCGCAGCCGTTGGCGGCATTGACCCAGGCCCAGTTTGACGCCTCGGTGCAACAGACGCGCGAGCGGTTGGCGGGTTTGCCGGCGCGGCTGGAAGCGCAATTAAATCAGATTCTGCCGCTGCGCCAGCAAATCGCCACCAAGCTGGGTCAGCAGGCGGCTACGGCGCCCGCGCCGCGCGGTCGCACCCTTACGGATCTCAGCCAGCTGGGCCTGCCCACCAAAGGTGTGGCGTCCGCATCGCCCCTGGCAGCAGAATTGAATCAGTTGTTGCCACCGCGATTTCTGGAACAAATTGAGTTTGACCGGCTCAAGGAGTTGCCGCGCTATCTCAAGGCGCTGCTGACGCGAGTGGAGCGCGCCAAGTTGAATCCGGTGAAAGACCAGGAGCGGGCTGCGCAATTGGCGCCCTACGCCCGGGCGGTGGCCGAGTTCGCCACGAAGCCGGCGGCATTGCCTGAAGCCCGTCAGGTGCAGGAAGAATTCCGCTGGTTGGTGGAGGAGTTCAAAGTTTCGCTTTTCGCCCAGGAACTGGGCACCGCCGTGCCGGTTTCCGCAAAACGGCTGGACCAAAAGCTGCAGCAACTGCGCGGAGTAATTTAGGAAATTGAACCCGCTTCCCTTTTTTTTTGACCGCCCGGGGCGTGACAGCTCCGGGGTTCCCGGCTACTATGTTCGGACGTTTTTTGCAATTGCATTAACCAACTGAATTGTCATGCGTTCCGATACCATCAAGAAAGGTTTTGAACGGGCTCCGCACCGCGCCTTGTTGCGCGCCACGGGCGTTATTGAATCCGAGGAAGATTTCAACAAACCCTTCATTGCCATTGCCAACAGCTACATTGACTGCATTCCCGGTCACGCGCACCTGAATGAGGTCGGCCAAATGGTCAAGCGCCTCATCCGCGCGGCGGGCGGCGTGCCGTTTGTGTTCAATACCATCGGCGTGGACGACGGCATTGCGATGGGCCACTCGGGCATGCTGTATTCGCTGCCGTCGCGCGAACTCATCGCCGACTGCGTGGAAACGGTCATCAACGCCCACAGTTTCGACGGTATGGTGTGTATCCCGAACTGCGACAAAATTGTGCCCGGCATGTTGATGGGCGCGATGCGCTGCAACATCCCCACGGTGTTCGTGAGCGGCGGGCCGATGGCGGCGGGCATTGCCGAGCAACAGGCGGCGCACGACGACGTATTGCAGCATTTGCAGCCGGCCACGGGCAAATCGGATTTGATTTCCGTGTTCAAGGGCGTGGGCGCCCTGCAGACGGGCAAAATGACCGAGGCCGAATTGACGAAGCTGGAACAAACGGCCTGTCCCACCTGCGGTTCCTGCTCCGGCATGTTCACGGCCAATTCCATGAACTGCCTCTCGGAGGCGCTGGGCATGGCGTTGCCGGGCAATGGCACCGTCCTCGCCGTTTCCAAGGAACGCGAAGCGCTGTATCAGCGCGCGGCGCAAACCATCCTGCAGCTCGTGGAGCGAAATCTCAAACCGCGGGACATCGCCACGATTGAAGCGTTCGACAACGCCATCATGCTGGACGTGGCCATGGGCGGTTCCACCAACACCATCCTGCATACCCTGGCCATCGCCCGGGAAGCGGGCATACCCTACGACATCGCGCGCATTGACGGCATTTCCCGCCGCATTCCGTGCCTGTGCAAGGTTTCGCCCTCGTCGGATTACCACATCCAGGACGTGCATCGGGCAGGGGGCATCCACACGATCCTTGGCGAATTGAAACGCCTGGGCGCGCTGAACACCCGGTGTCAAACGGTCACCGGCAAAACGCTGGGCGAGAACATCGCGGAATGGGATGTGCGTTCGGAAAAATGCCTGCCGCTGGCGCAAACCATCCGCGTCTCCGGCGCCTCGGCCATTGCCGTGGATCCGCAGGACAAAATGGGCGTGGCGGCGCGCACCACCGGCGGCAACCTGGTGCCCAAGCCCATGCTGTTCTTCCCGGCGGACCCGCTGGCCATCGCGTTCTGGCGCATTGCCGCCGCCTGGAACGCCGGGGACATTGACGCGCTGCTCGTGAATTTTGCGGCCAAGCTCAAGGTGAAGCAGCCCGACGGCAGCGAATGGGTGGGCCTGGATCAATGGCGTGAAATGCTGGCCCGGCAATTAGACGAGGCCAAAGGTTTGGTGCGGGCCGAACTCGCCGAGTTTCGGAAATTGCCGGCGCTGTTGTTGTGGCAGTACGCCAAAGGTGGCACCAAAACCAAGCTGGCTCTGCTGCGCGCGAAAGATTTGAAGCATGGGCTCATCGTCCGTGCGGAATACCTCACCGACGCCAAACAACTGGCGAAAGCGAAGCCCAGCGGCTTGCTGCCGTACGATCCCGCGTTCCGCTTCGACGCCAACGATTGCATCCGCACCGGGGCCACGGCCTACAGTCCCGAGGGTGGTCTGTCCATTCTCTATGGCCAGCTCGCGCCGGAAGGCAGCGTGGTGAAGACGGCGGGCATCAGCAAGGCGTTCAAGGAAAATTGCGGCCCGGGATTTGTCTTTGAAGGCCCCTGCGTGATTTTTGAAAGCCAGGATGATGCCTGCGCCGGCATTCTCGCCGGCAAGGTCAAGGCGGGCGACGTGGTCGTCATCCGCAACGAAGGCCCGCGCGGCGGCCCCGGCATGCAGGAGATGCTTTCGCCCACCAGTTACATCGTGGGCATGGGTTTGGGTGACAAATGCGCACTCGTCACTGACGGACGCTTCAGTGGCGGTACCGCCGGCGCGTGCATCGGTCATGTCTCTCCGGAAGCGGCGGAGGGCGGCCCCATCGGCCTGCTGCAACCGGGCGACCGCTTGCGCATTGATTTCCCGAACCGCCGCATGGACATTCTGGTCCCTGAGGCGGCACTGGCCGAACGGAAAAAAACCTGGCAGCCCACGACCCGGCACCCGGGTGGCTGGCTGGCGCGCTACCAAAAGCTCGTTACCAACGCGAGCCAGGGTGGCATTCTGACGGTTTGAAGTGACCGAAGAAACTGCGCTGGGCTGAGCGCAAAGTGCTTGGAGGGACGTCCGTGCGGGCGGTCCCTCCGAATCCAATTTTCGATTCTGCCTCGGGGTGTCACTGCGCCAACTGCGCGCGATACATCTGAGCTCGGGCGGGGGCGGATATTTTGAGCTGCAGCGAATTGCTCGAAAGCTGGTTGGTTTGGAGCGATGTCCAATTCACCAAGTTGCTGCTGCTCTGGATCACGTAGGAACTGCCGGGGTTGCCGGTGAGCGTGAAAGTGAAGCTGTTTGTGGCCCAACCATCGGCATGCAGAGTGACAGGGCTGGTAGTGCCGGCATAGACGGCGATGTTGTCTGCTCCGGAGGCGTCTTGCGAGGAAGCCCACAGGTTGATGCGGCCGATGGTGTCGCTGTTGTTCGTCGCGATGATGCCCAGATACGCGTTTTCCAAGGAGTCCTGCACGTTGGAAACCGTGGTGGTGTCCAGGAAAACATTGGCCTGGTTGTAAACCCGGATCGTGATGTTACCCGAGCTGGACGCACCGAGTTGGTAAAACATGGGGGAAAGGGAAACTGCCTTGACGTTGCTGGGATTGTTGGTGTCGCCAAAGATCACGTCAAAACTGTCGCCGGTTTGATTGACACTGAGCTGCTGGGAGGGCTGAATGTGGCCGGAGAATCCCGAATATCCGGTCGGGCTGTAAAACATCCCGTCGCCGGGGTTGAGATTGTCGGCATTGGCCCCGTTGGCATTGCTCTGGGCCTGGACGCCCGTGGCGGGCTTGGAGCCGGTGGGAAACGGGCCGTTGGCTACGCCGGGGAGCAGGGGGTCAGTCACATCGGCGATATTGGTGCCCGTGGCGGAGGACCAATCTTCCGTGCCCAGCAAAGTGTAGGGCGCTGCGGCCGCATTAAAATTGGCCGGAACCGTGTAAAATACCACTCCGGCATGAGCGGCGGCGGTCAGCCACAGGGCCGCCATCAGACTGCTGCCACAGGCAGCCGGTTTGACGCAACGGAGTACCATTTGGGCGAAAAAGCGATGCAGGGGTGACATGAGAGAGTGCTTGGTCAGGTTCACTTGGTCCAATTTGGGCATTTTTCCTTAAGGATGCAACCTAGACTTATTCGCACCTAGTGCGCGGAACGTCAAACTTTAAGATGTCCCGCCCGGGTGGGGAGGGTTGCCCTTGGGGAGGGATTTTTTGTGGCGGACTTGGGATGCCCGGGCGGGTTTTCAATATCGCCGGAGGGGCAAACCGCAGGGCAGAGCAGCTTCCCGCCCGGAGTTTTTTGCTGCTGTCTCCGGCAAGTTCCGTGACCGGGCAATTTGAAGTTCCCGTTAAACTATTGTGCTTGAATCCCTGTTGTTCCCTGTTTTAATCATGCTTAACTAAGAAATAAAATATAGTTATAAAAAGTCAGTGGGCAAAATCGTTGTTTTTTTCGAACCATTTAAAGGTGCCAAATATGACTCAGATCATGCGTTTGGTTGTTTCGGTTTTCTTCGTTGGGTTCATTCTTGCTGAACATCCGGCTGCGGCCACGACCATTACTTGGAACGGCACGTCATCTTCGAATTGGAATAATCCCACCAACTGGATCCCCCAACAGGTTCCGACCGCTGCCGACCACATCGTCTTTAATTCCGGCAATTTGACTGCCCCAACAAATGGGGCCTTTGCCGTGATGGATTGGGCGGGAGGCAACCTGTATGGGGCGCTGACGGTGGGGGTGGGCGGGATGCTGAATGTGAACGGGAGCGGGACGCGGGGGCTGTACGGGGTGCTGACGAACCTGGGGACGGTGGCGGTGAGCGGGAGCGGGTATGTGCAGGAGTATTACGCGGCGGGGTCGGGTTATTACGGGAGCATTTACAACGGGGTGGGGGGAGTGTTTGACGTCCAGAACGACACGTTTGCGCTGTACAACGTGACGGGGGCGGAGACGTT
>DATJIU010000235.1:0-6296 GCA_035492855.1 Dongiaceae bacterium
TCCCGGATGCCGGCAAACCCGGCGTCCACATAGCGATAGCCATGCCTTACCGGAACGATCTGCCGGTGAAAGAACAAGTCGCCCCGGCCCTGGTGGTCTTCCGTGCGGTGCAGGTCAATCAGCTCTGCGGCACCTCGGCCCACATGCCAGTATTGGATGCGCCGCCGCCAAGCCGCGGTGATGGCCAGGCAACGTTGATCGGTTATGGCGTAAACCGTGCGGGTGGCTTTCCAGCCCGCCCAAAGCGGGGCCAATAGCATACCGGCGCCGCAGCCGGCGAAAAGTCCCAGGAAACTGAGTATCACTCCCAGCAACGACAATGGTATTTGCTTCGCTGGCGAGAAAGCCAAAATCCACATCGTAAATGCGGGTACGCCAAAGAAAAAGAGGCCCGCGAGACAGAGCGGCCATTTCTTCCCTGCCAGCGCCAGCGGGCGGGGTTGTTGACTCCACTGTAATTGCTCCTCCGGCCGCAATTCTGCCTGGAGCAACCGCATCATGGCCGGACGAATCGGATAGGGTGAGGGCATCGTTGAATCTGATATGGAACTTGGTTGCTTCAACCGGCAGTTCCCAACCGGTGAAGCAGGCATCGGTGGAATTCTCAGGCGCCGGGGAGTTGGGAGGCCGCGCAGAATAGAGATGACGGCGGCATCTTGCGCTGCACCCGGAATTCATGCCTGCGATAAATGGAATGCACGTCCATCAAGGTCTGCCAGGCCAGCACGCTGGAGACGTATTCCGACCCCAACACATGGCAGAGGGATAATCCGTATAGACCCAGTTCCATGATCCAAAAGGTGTAATGCACCGACTTCGGCAGGGGGTAGTGATATTTGCCGTCGCCGTGGAAATGCAACAGGTTCAGGATGCCCGAACCCATGAAGCCCAACATGCAAATGCCGAAAAAATCCATGGCTGACGATTCCTTCAGGTCCAGCGGCAGGTTGGCCGCCGACTGGAGGAATCAAAGCAGACGGTTTAAAATCGGCAATAAAAAAACTCTTCGGTGGCAGGCTGGGGAAATCTGGTTCCGGTGTCCCGACGGGACACCCCGGCATTAGCCCGGCGTTTCAACGCCGGGAGCGGTGTGTGCCTGCGTCAAGTTCCGGAGGAACGGCTGAACGATGGATGGACCGGCGGTTCAGCCGTCCCGGTGGGATTGGTGGTTTGGCCGACGTGAACCGGCATTGAAATGCCGGACTATTGTCATTTCGTTCCGTTGGAACGGCAGCATAAGGAGAAGGACGATTATGATTGAGAACGGTATTGGGACGGTGTGCAGAATTTGATTCAAAAACCCGGGATTGACGCCGGATACGCTTTGGGCTTATTCGTCGCTCATGCTGATCGTATTGGTTCAAATTCAGGTGAAGCGGGAGCACTTGGAGGCCTTCCGGCAGGCCACGGAAGCCAACGCCCGCGCCAGCCGGCAGGAGCCGGGGGTGGTGCGTTTCGACGTGTTGCAACAGGAAGATGACCCCGCCCGGTTCGTGCTGGTGGAGGTGTATCGCGATGCCGCCGCTGCGGTGTCCCACAAGGAGGCCGCGCATTATCCGGTGTGGCGCGACACCGTGGCGGCCATGATGGCCGCGCCCCGGACGAGTGTGAAGTATCACAACATCTCCCCGGACGATTCCAGCTGGTGACGCGCGCTCATGTCGTATTCCCCGATGCGATTTGAATTCGCCACCCGTACGCGCATTGTCTTTGGTGCTGGTGCGGTGAAGCAGGTTGCCCGGCACGTGCAAAAATACCGCCGGCGCGTATTGGTGGTGACCGGGGGAAATCCCCGGCGCGCGGAGGCGTTGCTGGCGGACTTGGCGGCGAATGATTTTGCAGTCACTACCTTTGCCATCACCGGCGAGCCGGATCAGGTCACGGTGGAGCGGGGCACGGAACTGGCGCGCACCGCGGGTTGTGAAGGGGTGATCGGCATCGGTGGCGGCAGCGTGCTGGACGGGGCCAAAGCGATCGCGGGCTTGCTCACCAATCCCGGCGCATTTCTGGATTATCTGGAAATCATTGGCCGGGGGCAGGCATTGACCCAACGGGGGGGCGCCGTTTGTGGCCATCCCCACCACGGCGGGAACGGGCGCGGAGGTCACGCACAATGCGGTGCTGGCTTCGCCGGAGCACCGCTTGAAGGTCAGCCTGCGCAGTCCGCTCCTGGTCGCGCGGGTGGCGGTGTTGGATCCGGAACTCACCCGCGATTTGCCGCCGGCGCTCACGGCCAGCACGGGCATGGATGCGCTCACGCAATTGATTGAGCCTTATGTCTGCCTGCGCGCGAATCCTATCACCGACGGGTTTTGTCGTGACGGCATCCCACGCGTTGCGTGGGGGCTGCGGGCGGCCTTTCATAACGGTCAGGATGCCGCCGCGCGCGAGGCCATGGCGCTGGCGAGTTTGTATGGCGGGCTGGCGCTGGCCAACGCCGGGCTGGGAGCGGTGCATGGTTTTGCGGGGCCCATCGGGGGCGGTTTTCCCGCGCCGCACGGGGCCATTTGCGCTGCGTTGCTCCCGCACGTCATGGCAATGAATCTTCAGGCGTTGCGGGAACGACAGCCGGAAAGCGAGGCATTGTTGCGCTATGACTGGGTTGCGCGGCAACTGACCGGCAACCCCCACGCCCCGGCAGATGCCGGCGTGGAATGGCTGCGGGAACTTGTGCAGGAACTGGGCATCCCAACTTTGCGGGTTTATGGCGTGCAACCGGAACATTTTCCCGATCTGGTGGCCAAGGCCCGGCAGGCGAGCAGCATGAAGCCCAATCCCATCCCGCTCACGGAAGCGGAGTTGCAGGCGGTTTTGCAAGCGGCCTGGTAACCCGGTTCAGACCAATCGGTAGGTCGGTTCACGATTGAAGGGGCGGGGAGTGTTTAGTTTCCCTTCGTCCTCCAAATCGTCCTCGTCCTCGACTTAGCCAAATCTTCGAGGACGAGCATGGGAAAACACTGTTGACTGGACGGGATCATGAGTTGGCTCCTCATTTTAAGCGGGGTTCGCCGGTTTTTTTGTAAGGAATTGCGGTTTCGTTTGTCTTATCCGTATGGACCAATCCAGGTCCGGGAGACGTAATCGCAAGGAAAGGAAACGTATGCAGGCGTGGAAAATTTCAGGAATAATTGCGGCAATTTTGGTAGCCGCGAGTATCATGGCGATGGTGCGCGGCGGGGAACGCGCGGTCGCAGCGGACGGGTCAACCAATCCAACATCAAATATGAGTGAGTCCAAGAAACCGGGGCAGGCGGAGTTGAAGAAAAAACTGACCGCCGAGCAGTATGCCGTCACCCAACAGAGCGCCACCGAACCGGCGTTTCGCAACGAGTATTGGGACAACCACAAGCCGGGCATTTACGTGGACATTGTCTCGGGCAAGCCGCTGTTCAGTTCGCTGGACAAGTTTGATTCCGGCTGCGGCTGGCCGAGTTTCACCCAGCCGCTGGCGACCAATGAAATCGTCGAAAAGACGGACACCTCGCACGGCATGACCCGCACGGAAGTGCGTTCCACGACGGCGGACTCGCATCTCGGGCATGTGTTTGACGACGGTCCGGGGCCCACCGGGTTGCGGTACTGCATTAACTCCGCGTCGCTGCGGTTCATTCCCGTGGACCAGATGGAGGCGGAAGGTTATGGCGAACTTTTGGCGCCGTTTGTGAAGGCGGGCGTGGTGGCCGCGCCGAAGCAGGAGACGGCGTTGCTGGCCGGCGGCTGTTTCTGGGGCATGGAGGAAATCATCCGCAAACTGCCCGGCGTGCTGGACACTACCGTGGGTTACACCGGCGGCACCACCAAGAATCCCACGTACGAGGAAGTTTGCACCGGGATGACCGGTCATGCCGAAGCCATCCGCGTGGTGTTCGATCCGGCCAAGATGACCTATGCCAAGCTGCTGGATTATTTCTTCCGCATGCACGATCCCACGACCTTGAACCGGCAGCACAACGACGTGGGTTCGCAGTATCGCTCGGCCATTTTCTACACCAGCGAAGCCCAGCGGGAGACGGCGGAGAAAGTGAAGGCGGAGATGAACAAGTCCGGCCGCTTCGACCGGCCCATCGTGACGGAGATTACCAAGGCCACGCCGTTTTATTCAGCGGAGGATTATCATCAAAAGTATCTCGTGAAACATCCGGACGGTTATACTTGCCATGTCTTGCGCGACTAACCCGGCAGGGTAATCCCCACGATGTTTCACTCCTCGCCCGCCGTGCTACTGGCCACGGCGGGTTTATTTTTTACCCGCCGGAATAGTGTTGGCGGCGGTGTCGGGCATTGCTAGGGTCCGCATCATGCGTAAGCAATCGTCGGGTGCGGGCGGGGTGGTCATTTGGATTTTCCTTCTGATGTTTGTGGGGTGGGGTGGGAGTTCCGCGTTCGCCAATCCGCCGGTCACCTGCTTCTTTGCCCCGCCGGATGGGACGGTATCCGCCGGCAGCCGGGTGAGTCTGTGGTTGAATGTGCTCAATACCTCGAACGCGCCGGTGACGTGGAGTTTTCCGCCGCAATGGGAGGTGCGCCTCGGCGGTCCGGGGCACGAACTGAAGGCCACGATGGATTTGCAGGACCCCGCGGCCGACCGCGAAGTAATCATCGCGCCGGGAACTTTTGTGCGGCGCGAATATACGCTGCCGCTGCCGCTGGCGGCCACCGGCCAGGTGGTGGTGGCCTTTGCCCCGGACACGATCAGCCGGTTGATGCTGGACGTAGCGCCGGCCAAGGTCGCCGCCCCGGAAATGGCCGCGCCACTGCCCGCGCCACCGGAATCCACCTTTGCCCGCCTGTTCAAGGAGGTGGAGCCGGAGACGCCGGGCAACGGATTTGAGCCGGGCGGTTTTTTCAAAGAACACATTTCCGGGTACGAACCGTTTTATTTCATTGCGGGAACCAAGTCGCCGAACGCCAAGTTCCAGATCAGCTTCAAATACCAGTTGCTAAACAAGGACGGGCCGCTCGCGGCCAAAGTGCCGGCGCTGAAAGGATTTCATGTGGCCTATACCCAGCTTTCGTTGTGGGACTGGAACGGGCCGTCGGCGCCGTTCTACGACTCCAGTTACAAGCCCGAGCTGATGTATTCGTGGGAAGGGGTGTTGGGTGGACAAAAAACAAACTGGTATCAGCTCGATCTTCAGGGCGGCCTGAAACATGAATCCAACGGCAAGGGCGGGACGGATTCGCGCAGCCTGAACATCGCGTACTTTGAGCCGACGCTGACCCTCGGCACGGATGAGGGATTGCGGCTGACCCTACAACCGCGCACGTGGGTGTACTTGGGCGACCTCAGCGACAACCCGGACATGGCGGAATATCGGGGCTACATTGACTTGCGCGCCATCGTGGGCTGGAAGCGCGGTCTGCAGTTGTCCGCGCTGGGGCGCATGGGGCAGAGCGCCGATCACGGCGGCCTGCAACTGGACCTGACGTACCCCACGATGCGGATTTTCGGCAGCTTCAGCGTGTACCTCCACGCGCAATACTTCGTGGGCTATGGCGAAAGCCTGCTCGCTTACAACCAGACCTCGGAATCCTTCCGCGTCGGATTTTCGCTGTATCGCTGAACCGCGCGAAAAGCGACTTGCGGCTAAAGTTTTTTAACCGCACGACGATAACCTGTTGGGCGTGGGCCGGGCGGCAATTGCCGCCCGGTCACACGGGGGTCGCCGGCAACCCAATTTGACCGCATCTCGATTAAGCCCGGAAGCGGGAAATCAAACCCATGAACATATCCACCACCTTCTCAAGCTCCACTACCATTTTTGGTTCCACCGGTGCCGCATCCGGACAGAACAGCGGCACCCTGGCTTCGTTGCAACGGCAGTTGCAATCCCTGCAACGCCAATTGAAACAGGTCACGCAGAGCAAAGATGACGCCACGACCAAGGAGAAGGAAATCCAGGAACTGGAGAAGGAAATCCAACTGGTGGAAATGGAGATTCAGCAGCAAATGACCCAGGCCGCCCAGAAGCACGCTGCCGGCAAGGAATCCGACGGCTCCGGAAATACCAAAGACAGCACCCAAGCCGCCGCAACCAAAAGTGCGACGACGGCGCTGTTTGACCAGGTGGCTTGAGCCGCGCCGCGGCTATTTCCCGGTCGCCAGTTCGGGCGTCGGGATGGCAGGGGGAAGGTTCGGGGAAGTTTTCTTGCGGACAAACCAGCCGTGGAAGACTTCCATCCACAGGTAAATGACCGGAGTGATGTAGAGGGTGAGCAGTTGCGAAACCATCAGGCCGCCAACGACCGCCAGACCGAGCGCCCGCCGTGATTCACCGCCCGCACCCAGGCCCAGC
>DATJIU010000236.1:0-5210 GCA_035492855.1 Dongiaceae bacterium
GGAAATCAATGCCGAACACGAGTTGCAATTCGCCGCCGCTGACGTTGATGGGTGCCATGCCGAGGCAATTGGCCGCGCGCGCCAGGACGGTGCCGCCGGAGACGGTCAAACCGCCGGACAATGCGTTGCTGCCCTGCAGGAGCAGGGTGCCGCCGCCCGTCTGGGCGAGATATTTTGCATTCAGGTTGTTACCCAGTGTGATCTGGCCGGAGGGGCCCATGTTAGTGATGCTGCCGGTGCCATAGATCGGATAACCATAAGCTTCATCGCCGCCGGCATTGAACAGCAGCGCGCCATTGTTCGTCAGCGCACCGGAGCCGAGCGATCCGGCCGTGTCGAGATTGTCCAATTGGAATGTGCTGCCGTTGTCAATCAATGTCGGGCCAGTGCGGGTGTCCACGGTGTCGAGAACCAGCGTGGCGTTGTTCATCAGGTGCAAGGAACTGGGGCCATCAAGGCTGCCGGAATTGAACGTGTAGCTGCCATTCGAAACGACGATGGAACCGGGCGTCACCGTGCCGCCCAGGACAACGGTTGATTGGGCGGTGCCGAGCGGATCAAAGCGGACATTGTCCGTATCCGCGTAGTTGGTGGTGGAGATGCCACCATTGGCGGTCCAGGTGAGGGAACTGAAATCCCAGGCCGGGCCGGTACCGGCCCAAGTGTCGGTCTTGGGCGCATAGAACGTCAGCGTGGCCACCACCCCGGTGACGGAACTGAAGCCGTTGGTGATAACCACATCATAATTGCCATCCTGGCCGGCCACGGTGGAAGCGATGGCGTAGGTTGCATTGGTGGCGTTGACGATGTTCGTGCCCGCATGACGCCATTGATACCGGGGATTCAAGCCGCCCGCCATGACGCTAAAACTCGCCGCATGGCCCAGTGAGATGGTCTGGGTGGCGGGGCTTGGGCCATAGAGCGCATAGACGTTTGATGACTGAATCACCTGGAAACCTGCGATTCCAAGCCACTGGTCGTCACCCGATCTGGGTATTTCCGTGAACACGGCATTACCGCTGGTCATGCCGGGGAAAAAAGCAAAGTCAGCGCTGGGAAAAGCACTGCCGTTCGTCTGTGTGGTCGGCAGGAAAAGGGCGTTGGCACCGCTGCGGGAAGGCGAGCCCACCGTGCTGAAATAGTTGGTCGTCGTGCCGTTGTCTATGCTGGCGTGGCGGCCGCTCGTGTCCGAGTTGAAATAAACCACCACATCATATTGGGCATAGGGAATATTGGTCAGCGCCACCAAGGTGTTAGTGACCGGAGGGGTCCAGGCCGCCGCACCGGCGTTCAAAAAGCCATTGAGCATCTCACGGTTGGCCGTGCCGTTCGCATCGTAGCCGGCATGGTTGCCCTGGACGTGATACGTATTGAAGGAACTGCGGCTCAGGTTGAGCGTGGTCGCCGCCCCGGTGTTGTCCGGCAGGCTGGTGGTGATGTTATTCAGGTAGGTGTCCACCCAGTTGACGGCCGGTGCAAGGCCGGCGAGATCACCGGGGTTGACGGTGCTCCAATCATCCAGATTCCAACTGATGACGAGGTTGGGGCAGGGATTGGTGACCGTTTGGGCCGGGGTGGTGATCACCGGCATCAACAGGCCCAAGGCTACGATAGCGGGCTTCCACAGCGTGTTCATTTTCATGGTTTGGTTGGATCGGGTTTAGGTTTGGAGTCGGGAAAATATTTTCAAAGCCCTTTGCCGCCGTTGTCGGGACGGCACCACAGACGATTGGGAACGGATGGGCTGGCCTTGGTCCAAGAATAGCCGCCGGCAGTAGGGCTGCCGGCCACATCGCCGCCGGCCATGTTGGTGAAGGTGATGTAACGAATGGACTCGGCACTGCCGCCAAAACAGCCGATGGAGGCGCCTTTGCCATGCCGTTTGGAAACCCCCTCGTCAGGGAAATTAGCCAGGTCGTTGAAATAGAAGGCGTAGGTTTCATCCGGCTCCCATTGCAAAATGTCATCGGCCTTGAACTGGGCCAATTTGAAGGTAGAAGTCGCCGAGCCCGCCAGACCGCCGTAATGGTTCACCACCAGATTCCAGGTGTAGCTAGTAATGTAAATCTGCCGGGTATAGAACTTGGCGTCGAAAACATTGTCCGCAGGGCATTGCAGGATTTTTTCCGATTTCAGATATTGGCCCAATTGGCCGTTCTTGAACGACTGGGCCTGCAAGGGATAATAGTAGTCGTAGCCGGCAGAGGTGGCTGGCGTGCCGCCGAAGGGATAAGGGCTGGTGGACGTGGCATACGATGCCCACGTGGCATTGTTCGCGATCGGCCAGCCCGGTTGCGGCAATGCATCATTGTTGTCGCCGGCATACATGGTCATCGCCAGCATGATCTGTTTCTGATTGCCCAAATCGGTCGCCAATTTGGCCCGGTCCTTGGCCTTGGACAGTGCCGGCAGTAGCATGGCCGCCAAAATGGCGATAATGGCGATGACGACCAGCAACTCAATCAGGGTAAAAGCGCGGACAATAACCCTGGTTCTGGCCGGCAGCGGTGATGATTGAACAGCGGCCGGCAAATAGGCGGCGGATTTCACAGTTTTGCGCATCGGTTTCGGGGTTACACAACTCAATGCGCCACCAGCCGAGAAAACCGGACATGGGTTGCGATTTTTCTATCCCTGAAGCCCTGGAAGATTGAACATCATTTCACCGCCTGCTCCGCCTCGTCCAGCAATGCCCGTGCAAAAACCCAGTCATACCAGAAGCCGTCCGCCTTGCTCCCGCCCTCCAACCCGCTGGAAAACTTTTTTCCGACCACCGCCCGCGCCTGTTCCAGTTGCTGGTGGGCCCCGGCTGATTGACCCAACCGTTCGCAGGCCAACGCCAGGATCACGCGCGCCGTTTCCGTTTCCACAGCACGGCACTCCGGGTAAGCCAGCAACCGCCGGCACCAGACCGCCGCTGTTGCAAACCGGCCAGCGCGATATTCCCAAAGGGCCAGCGCCAGCGCAGCATTCACGGGAATTGTCGGGGTCAGTCCGAAATGAGAAACGATATTCGTCGATACGGCGTTGGTGGCATGTGATGAGGCGGCGATGCCGAAATAGATCGGGTCGCCAAACGGCTTGTCGCCACCGGTGGTCTGATACAACTGCGCCCAGTCCACGCCGTTGCTGCTGGTATACGCGTGAAAGATCGCGCCCACCCGCTGCAACCGCACCCATGAGTTCGAACCATAGGCGGCCGGCAACGGATTCTGCGGCACGCTGGTGGCCACCGCGCTTTCCTCGGAACGCATCACCACCTGAAAAGAGTCCTCCGCGTTCACGGCCACCATCACATGCCGGCTGCCGGTGGCATCCGGCGTTTCCCGCGCCATCAGCCCGACGCGCGTAAACCTGTCCAATTGGGGCGCCACGGCGCGCACCTGCATCTGAAAATCAAAGTCGCCCGCGATGAGCGTACAGGCGTAGGCGAATTCATCCCGCTTGTCCCAAATGTTCGCACCGCCCGCGATGATGGTAACGGTGTCGTCCTCCACCTGCAGTGAGTCAGGCAGGGTGGTGCCCACGTTGAGGAGCTTGAATTTTTGGAAAAACTGCGCGGAGTTCCCCGCCCGGCCCAAATCAAGGGCCCGGACATTGCCGACACTGGATGGCGCCGCCGGGACGATGGTCTGCGCCAGCGGCCGCAGCGGTTCAAGGTTCGGTGCCGGCAGCAAGAGGCCCGCCGTGAGCGCGGAGGCGGCGCTGCCGGGATTTTGTTCCGTTGAATAACGTGCGGCCAGCTGCCGCCGGAACAGTTCAAGCCGGTTCGTATCGCCGGCCGCCACCAGCGCCGCGCCGGCCCCGAGAAAATCTTTCACCGCGGTTTCCCCGCCGTCGAGCTGGTTGACCTGCAAAGCCTGCAGGAGACGGTCACCGGCCGGCTGCCAGCGGCCGTTGAGGGCGTGCCATTCGCCCAATGTGCGCAGCACGGCCGCGCCCTCCAGCGTGGGTTGTTGGAAGACGATTTCTGCCGCCAGCCCGTCCGCCTCATCCGGCTTTCCCTGGCTGATGAGCAGCGCAGCCTTCGTTATCTTTCCGCGGGTCTCCGCCTGCCGCCGCAATTCCGCCTCATTGGCGCGCGCCTGCTCGGCCACCTGTTCGGCGGTCACGGCCCGATGGCGCATTTCGCGTTCTTTAAAGAACAACCAGGTCGCCGTGCCCAGACCCACCACCAGCGCGAGCGCCACCGCCCCGGCGGCAGCAAAGATGCCGCGGTTGCGGCGCACCAGCTTTTGAAAGCGGTACCAGCGGCCCGGTGAGCGCGCGAGCACCGGTTCATGGTCGAGGAAACGCCGCACGTCCATCGCCAAACCGTTGACAGTCTCGTAGCGCCGCCGCCGGTCTTTTTCCAACGCCTTCATCACAATCCAGTCGAGATCACCGGTCAACAGCAGCTGCAATTTGGGCGCCTCCACCGCCCGCCGCTGGGCGGTCGCCGTCAGTTCCGCCGTCTGGAAGGTGTCGAGTTTGGTCGAGGGCCGGTGCGGCTCCCGTTCGCGCAGCGTTTTCCGCATTTCATCCAGGCCGGACGCCAGCAGTTCCGTATGGTCAAACGGGGTTTTGCCGGTGAGCAATTCGTAAAGCAAAACGCCGAGCGAATAGATGTCGCTCCGCGTATCGATATCCAGCCCGCTGTATTCGGCCTGTTCGGGGCTCATGTAAGCCGGTGTGCCGATGAAATGGCCATAGACGGTGAACAAGGTTTTGTCGGTGAGCTTTTCCTCGATGGCCTTGGCGATGCCGAAATCAATCACCTTCGGCACGGGCACCCCGTCGTGCAGCGTCACCAAAATGTTCGAAGGTTTGATGTCGCGATGGATGACACCCTTTTGATGGGCATGCTGAATCGCATGGCAGACTTGAACGAACAGTTCCAGCCGGCGGCCCGTGTCCAGCTTGTTTTGGTCACAGTACTCGGTGATACGGACGCCGTGCACCAGTTCCATCACAAAATACGGGCGGCCGGTCTCCGTGGCCCCCGCGTCCAGCACTCGCGCGATGTTCGGATGATCCATCAGCGCCAGCGCCTGCCGCTCCGCTTCAAACCGGGCGACGACATTCTTCGTGTCCATGCCCAGCTTGATGATTTTCAGCGCCACGCGGCGGCGCACCGGCTTTTCCTGCTCTGCCATGTAGACCACGCCCCAGCCGCCTTCACCGATTTTTTGCAGAAGCTTGTAAGGTCCGACGAGCCGGCCGGCCTCCTC
>DATJIU010000237.1:0-3270 GCA_035492855.1 Dongiaceae bacterium
CCAACGCCAGTGCCGGAGCCGGCGGCATGGGCTCGGGCGCGAACCCCAACGACCCACGCTTTGCCGCCGCCATCATTCGCGAGCCGCTCCTGTTCAACCTCGTCACCAACCCGGACGAAACCCGCAACCTCGCCGCGCAACATCCGAAGCAGGTGAAGCGACTGGCGGCATTGCTGACAAAAGAGCGAGTAGTGCATTAGAGAAAGGAAGGTGAGTCACCGCCAAGGTGATTTCTTGGTGTCTTTGCCAACAGATGTGGATTTGGGGTGTAACCAGTTTTCTCCAGAAACGGAGGAAGTCGCCGCAACTTCATCAGGCTCCTTTAAGTGGAATATTGGGCGCATCGTGAAGGCGAAAGTTGTTGACGCTAACGCTTTAAGTTCTAAAGTTTTAGCTAATGAGCATATCGGGGATTTTCCCTTGGCGCTTCATGCTTCGCGGCTTGACTTGCTTTGTTCTGGCGCTGCTCATTGCCACGGGCATGACGTCGCAGCTTCAAATTGTCCACGCGGCGGCCTTCGACAAAGTCAGTTTGGTGGATGTGATGGTCCTGTATACCGGCAGAGCCCAGGTGGCGGCCGGTGGGACCAACGCCATGAAAAACCTGATTGATCAAGCTTTTCTGGAGGCCAATTCCACCTTTCAAAACAGTCACGCGCTCGTGCGGCTGCGGCCGGTTGCCAGCTGGGAAATCAGCTACCCCGAATCTGGCAGCGTCGCCACCGATGTCCAGCGACTCGTTTCGCCAAACGATGGCTGGCTGGACCAAGTGCCGGTCTGGCGCGATCAGGTTGGAGCCGACCTGGTCTGCCTAGTGACTGAAACGGGCACGGATTGGCAGTATTACGGAATGCAGGGGCCGGCACCGGAAAAGGCGTTCAGCGTCATCCACCGGGCCTATTTAGCCGGCGGATATCATTTTCCAGTGGTGTTGAGTTTCAATTTTGGCTGCCAGTTGGATCCGGCACACGCGGATAGCGTCGGCGCCTTTCCCTATGCTTATGGTTATTCATTTTACGGAACCGATGGCACAACTTACGCCACTGTCGAAGACTTTTTGGGCCAACGGCTCCCATTTTTTTCAAACCCTGACATAAGCTATATGGGCCAGGCCTGCGGTGTGCCGGCGGGCCGTGCTGGCGCGGCCGACAATACCCGGGTGCTCAACCAGACGGCGCCCATGGTTGCGGCTTTTCGCGGAAATGCCCCCGCTACCATTCCGCCTGTCATCCAACTGACTTCATTGACCAACGATATGCAGTTGGATGGGGCGGGGGGCATATTGCTCGCGGCAGCGGCGACCGACCCGGACGGTACCGTGACGGCCGTTCAGTTTTGGGCCGATGGAAAACGACTGGCAACGGTGACCAATGCTCCATATGCCTATATGTGGCCGGATGCCACCGGCGGGGCACATCAAGTGACGGCGATGGCTGTGGATGATCAGGGCGCCACCAGTTTCGCGGGTCCGGTCGCCGTATTGGTAAAGCCGGCAAATGACGATTTTGCCAATCGCATCACCCTGCCCGGAGAGCATGGTGCGGTGGCGGCGAATCTGTGGCTGGCCACCAGTGAGCCTGGGGAAAACCTATTGGGTACCAATTCCGGTTATCCGGGTGCGGGCCGAACATTATGGTGGGTCTGGACAGCGCCCACCAACGGCATGCTGGACTTGAATGTTTCCGATGATTGGGACGATATGAGGCTGGGCGTCTTCACCGGCGATACCTTGGCCAGTCTTTTACCGCTGGCGGATGAGCCGGAATATAGTCCCATCCGGCTGCCGGTTTCATCCGGGCAAAACCTCCAGATTATGGCCGACGAGTTTGCCGGTGCGGATTCGGGCTCCCATGCCTTCACTTTGAATTTCCGGTTTAACGCCAAGCCGGCCAATGATGATTTCACCCAAGCGATGCCATTGAGCGGAACCGATGTTACCGTCGCTGCCGACTCCACGGGCGCCAGCTCAGAGCCCGGGGAATCCTCCGGGGCGGGACATTCCCTTTGGTGGACTTGGGCTGCTCCCGCTGATGGCATCGTGACCCTGACCTCCAGCAATCTTGCCGCCGAGGCCACCGGATGGCTGAAAATATTCACTGGAGGCACGCTGACCAACTTAACGCCCCAAGTCATAGATTGGGGACATTCGATCTTTCAAGTGGTTCAGGGCACGACCTACCACATTGCCACGGACAATTCCGGCTATCCTTTTGTATTGCACCTGGCCATGCCCGGGCCGCCAGCAAATGACAATTTTGCGGCGGCCCAACCATTGTCCGGGACCAGCATAACCATTCCGGTTGCCACGTTGAATGCCACGGCCGAGGCCAATGAACCCGAAACCGCTCCCGGATTCCCCGCCCACAATTCCGTCTGGTATCGCTGGCAGGCTCCGGCCGCAGGGGTGGCAACCCTCCGGGTGTCTTCGGGTTTGACCGGTTGTTTTACCGGGAATGGTTTGGACAATTTGGTTGCTTTGAACGGAGGGGATCATTATTCCACCACGTTTTCCTCCACGGCGGCATCCACCTATTTCATCCGGGTAACCGGCGACTCTGCCATTTCGCCGGACCTGCAGCTGGACCTGACGTTTACTCCCTACGTGGTAAATGACAATTTTGCCTCCCGACTGAATCTGGTGGGGGATTACGCCTCGGTCCACGGATCAAACAATGAGGCAACCGTGGAACCCAATGAACCCGCGCTTGGTCCGGCAGATGCCGCAGGCTCCGTCTGGTGGTCCTGGACCGCGCCTCGCGATGGTATCGCCACAATTCAGGGTTATGCCATGGGAAACCAAACCATCCCGGTGATGGCGGTTTATACCGGCACTGATTTGTCCCAACTGGCCTTTGTGGCGAAGAACTCTGTCACCAATGACCTCCGCTCCTGGCTGGCATTTTCCGCTCAAGCGGGAATGACTTATCAAATTGCGCTTGCGGGCGCGAGCGGTCAGAAAGGGGAGCTTGGATTCACCTTGGACATGGCCAATTTTCGCATCACCTCTCCGTCAGATGGCACGCACCTCACTACGCCCACCAATATCGTGGTGGCAGCCGCCACCGCAGGCATTACCCAACCGTTCGACCGTATTGAATATACTGCGCACCCTCATGGTTACAATTGGGCGATGCCTGTGGGGACCGCCACGAATGCGCCTTATGCGGTGGCTTGGTCCGATGCCCTTTTTTTGGCCGCCTACGATGTGACCGCGCAAGCTTTCCGCTCCAACGAACCGATACTGCTCTCCCCACCGATAACCGTCTATCT